>CAZAKC010000063.1:0-12234 GCA_964485655.1 uncultured Desulfobacteraceae bacterium | reverse complement strand
CCTGTATAGTGAGGGGATGGATAGGGAGCTTTATGCCTGCCATCTGGGCAATGAGGGCACCATAGCCCCCCGCGCATATCAAAACACGTGGGGAATTAATGGCGCCCCTGGTGGTTTGGATCCCCGTCACCTTTCCGTGTTCTACATTTATGCCGGTTACTTCAGTATTTTGATGTATGTGCACGCCATAGCTAGAGGCCCCTTTGGCCAGTCCCCAGGCCACTGCATCGTGGCGTACTATCCCTCCTGGTGGGTGATACATCCCACCTAAAACCGGATAGGTAATGTTATCTTCAATGTTCAATGCTGGAATCAGTTCCTTGCACTGTTTCCTGTCAAGCAACTCGCTTCGTACTCCGCTCAATTGCGCTGTGCACACCGCCAGCCTTGCGGCCCCCATGGCGGCCTCTGAGTGAAAGGTATTGAGATTGCCACAATTGTAAAACATCATGTTAAAGTCCAATTCCTTGATAAGCTTCCACCACAGCTTAAGGCCTTCATCATAAAGTCTCACATTGCCTTGTGTCCTCTGGTTGGCCCTCACAATGGCAGTATTTCGACCAGAGCCTCCAAAACCAATGTATCTGCGCTCAATAACGGCCACATCGCTCATTCCATGGTCCTTTGCAAGAAAGTATGCAGCAGCCAAACCATGGATGCCGCCCCCGATCATGACAGCATCATAGGTTGATTTAAATGGTGATTTGCCCCACAGACGTTTCAGTTTCATGGGCCAGCCTCCATGGGCGTGTCAGGGTTAACGCAATAAATCCTTTATTGAACGAAGCAATATGTAACAGGTGAAACAAAAGTCGTCAATATGTTTTTGTAGAGCCTTCAAAAACCTTGACAAAGGAGAGAAATAGGTCCTATAAGATAATCATTTGAAACAAAAGCTATCAAGAATGCCTTAACTTATCTCTCAGGAATGAATAAATGAAAAGCGAGGTTTCGGGGCATCCCTTTCTCACGAACCTGCATGAAAAACGCCCCTCTCTCACCCCAAAAGGAAAAATCTTAGCAGATTTTGTAGAACAAAATCCGCGGCAGGCCGTATTTATGACGACACGGCAATTGGGCAGGGCAGTAGGAGTGAGTGAGGCCACAGTGGTGAGATTTGTAGATCGCTTAGGCTACAAGGGGTACCCGGACTTTATCCAGGACTTGCGCGAATATGTGGACACGCAACTAACCCTGATAGATCGGGTTGCCCTTACCAAGATCAATGGTGAGACCGCGGAAAGGGTGTTCAGAGTCGTTGATGAAGAGATCGCAAATCTTAAGGAGTTTTACGAAAACGCAGATTTTGGCACCATCACTCAGGCCGCCCGCATCTTGCTTGAATCGCCTTCTGTCTATGTGATTGGCTCTCGATTGAGCTATACGTTTGCTTATTATTTGGGTTGGTCTTTAACGAAAATAAGAGGTGATGTGCATATCTTAAAGGGGAGCGATTCAACATCTATTGATTGGTTGACGATTGCCCCCAAAAACAGCCTGGTTGTTATTTTTGCCACGTCCCGGTATCCTAACGAACTAATCCGACTAGCGCGCCTGGTACGGCATCATGGTCAAAGGCTGGTATCAATATCTGACAGTAGCGGATGCCCTGTGAACCAATTTGCCGATTTACGAATCGTAGTGCGGTGTCTTCACTTTCCTGTCATTGGCAGCCCAAGCGTCATGGCCTCTCTGGTCAATAGCCTTACAGCCGAAATGATTGCCCTTGGTGCACAGAAGGTCAGGCCGCATCAAGAAAGGCTGGAGCAGGCATATCGCGAAAATGACATCCTGTTTAACCTGGAGCCCCAGGTTCCCAGGGACTGAAGTCAGCATGGAGGTGGTCAAGTGGGAAAGATATTGGCCGTTAGCTTCAACAATAAAAAAAGAATAAAGGAGTCTTTAGCAGAGCATCGCCAGATAATGAAGGCACTGCGCGATAGGTATGAGGATGCTCTGGAAATGGCAATCCGCAATAACTTTAAGAAGACTCGCTCTGTAGTTGAGCAAATCTGAGGTGTATGATTTTTTCCGACCCACTAAGGTGGGAATATCTAATTCAAAGGTACGGAGGGAAAGATGGGAGATAAAAAGTATGATGCAATTATAATAGGCGCAGGGATTATTGGGGCAGCTACCGCATTTGAGCTGGCCAAAAAAGGGTACAAGACCCTTAACATTGATAAGCTGCCTTCCGCTGGTTATGGCTCAACGAGTAATTCATGTGCTATTGTTCGCGCACATTACTCTACGCGCGATGGTGTAGCCTTTGCCTATGAGGGGTTCTTCTATTGGCAAAACTGGGCAAAGTACCTTGAAGTGGTGGATGAGGCAGGCCTGGCAGAGTACCGTAACACAGGTTCGATACTCCTCAAGAGCAAGGGGCATGACTGGCGTAAGGTCAAAAAGCACTATGATGCTGTGGGAGTGGAATATGAAGAGTGGACTATGGATGATGTGAAGACACATATTCCTATTTACAGTGATGACTCTTTCTGGCCTGTAACCCGACCTGAAGAGGACCCAGATTTCCATAAACCCAAAGGCAAACTTGAAGGAGCACTTTTTACCCCGGGTGGGGGTTATGTCAATGATCCTCAGCTCTCGGTTCACAATCTGCAGCGTGCAGCAGAGGCGAAGGGGGGAGAATTCATATTCAACACTAAGGTCATTGATGTGCGTTCAGAGAATGGGCGCGTTGTTGGGGTGACCATTGAAGGGGGAGAGCAAATAGATGCCCCCATTGTGATTAATGCAGCGGGGCCCCATTCCTTTATCATAAACCGTATGGCAGAAGGTGTCTTGGAGGGAATGAACATAATGACAAGGGCCCTAAGACATGAGGTGCATCATGTCCCGTCTCCAGAGGGATTTGATTTTTATAACGATGGTTACCATACCTCGGACGGAGACAATGCCATATATTTCCGTCCTGAGGTGGGGAACATGATTTTAGTAGGCAGTGAGGACCCTGAATGCGATCCTCAACACTGGGTAGATGACCCGGATAATTTCAATCGCAATATTACTGATGCGCAATACAAGGCTCAGGTCTATCGGCTTGCCCGCCGTATCCCATCCCTTGGTATTCCCAACAAACAATTGGGGATAGCTGACCTTTATGATTGTTCCACAGACTGGATCCCCATCTATGATAAGTCTGACCTTCCCGGCTACTACATGGCCATAGGTACAAGCGGAAATCAGTTCAAGACCGCTCCTGTGGTCGGAGTCCTGATGGCCGAGTTGATTGAGTACTGTGAGAATGGAAATGACCATGACAATAAGCCTCTGCAACTATATCTCAAACACATAGATACCACGATAGACGTAGGCTTTTTCTCAAGGAAGAGAGAGATCAACAAGGAAAGTAGTTTTTCAGTGAACGGCTAAGGCTGCCTACTGTCAGGTGAACCCGAGGCCTGAACTCTGAGAGTTGTGGCCAAGTATCTTTAATTTGAGGGGTGCCTTGGGTTATTGAGGTCAAGCGGTGTCAGTAGCAAAGATTATTTTGGGCTATCATATCGTGAGATCATAGAAAAAGATAAGGAGGGCAAGATGAAGGGAGTTAAGAAGATTCACCCGGCAATTCCCGCTTTAAAAGAGGACATGGAAAAGGGCCTGCTTACGCGCCGCGAATTCCTTAGGTATGCCACTCTCCTGGGGATGTCGGCTGCTGCAGCGAGCCAGATGATAGGGTTTACTTGGCCCAGGAAGGTCTTGGCCACGAAAATCGAGCGAGGCGGGGTTCTAAAGATTTCCCAGCAAATCCAAAAGATCGATCATCCGGCACGCTTTTCGTGGCTCCAGCCCTCCAATTCCATGCGGCAAGTCTTTGAATACATGACCCTGACGGACGCAGATAATATCACGCATCCGTATCTGTGCGAGAGTTGGTCTGCTAGTGAGGACTTGAAGACCTGGACTTTCAACGTGAGGAAGGGGATTAAATTTAATAACGGAGATCCGTTTACCGCGGATGATTGTATTTTTACCATGAGCCAATGGTTGGACAAGGACGTGAAGTCTTCGCTGCTTGGTCTAGTGGGTTCGTACCTGGATCCGACTGGCATCGAGAAGGTCAACGACTACCAGTTCAAGCTACACCTGAAACGACCCGAAATCGCCATTCCTGAACACTTTTTCCAGTACACGGCCCAGGTGTTGAATCACAGGACGTTTGAAGGCGATATGAAAAAGGCTCCCCACGGTACGGGACCCTTCACGCTAGAGACATACAAGGAAGGAGAGATCTGCGTGGTGAAGGCACGCAAAGATTATTGGCAGAGGGGTTTTGATGGTAAACCTCTGCCTTATATCGATGAGATCCGGTTCATTGACATGGGAGCTGAAGTGGCCCCGCAGATCGCAGCCCTGAAATCAGGGGAGATCGACTTGATTGATGCTTCAGACAACCCGGGACCTCAGATAATGAAGGCAGTGAAGAAGGATAAGCACATCAAGGTGCTCCCTGTGGCGACAGCAACGACAAGGGTCGTGCGCATGCGGGTTGACATGAAGCCGTGGACTGACAACCGGGTCCGCATGGCTCTAAAGCTGTGCCAGAATAGGGAGAAAATCCTGGCATTGGCTTACCAGGGAGAAGGACTGCTAGGCCAGGATTTCCACGTGTATCCCAATCACCCAGAGTACTGTAAGAAGCCTGTCCCGGCTTATCAGCCGGATCGGGCCAAGACACTCCTGGCTGAAGCAGGATATCCCAATGGTCTTGACGTGAACCTTGCTGTGGGGTCGGAATGGACCGATGTGGTTCGCTATGCTGAGGTGCTCAAGCAGGATGCGTCTCCCGCGGGCTTTCGTATAAACATCCAGACCATGCCCACCAGTCAGTACTGGGAAAAGTGGACCGAAGTGGACCTGGGCATCACCCCCTGGACCCATCGGCCCCTGGGGACTATGGTTCCAAATCTTGCTTACATTGCCGACGACAAGGGAAAGCCAGTACCTTGGAATGAGACACGGTGGGTAGACAAGGAGTTTAGTGAGCTTCTGGCACAGGCAAGCGGCACCCTGGATGTGGAAAAACGCCGGAAAATTTTCTGCAAGTTAGAAGAGATTCAAATGACAAGGGGCTCAATTGGTATTGCCTACTGGATGAACACCTGGATGTGTCCCAACAAGAAGCTCATGAACGTGAGAGCACATCCCAACCTCATCTTCCTTTTCAATGAAGCCTGGTTAAACGTGTAACCCGCAACATTCTATGGTACGCCTGCGGAGCGGATGTCGCCTGTTCCGAAGCACGCCCCATAATTGTAGGGAATTCCCCATGATAAAATTCATTGTCAGAAGGTTTCTCTTGCTCCTGCTGACCATGATCCTGGTTTCCATGGCCGTTTTTCTGATTACCGAGGCCTCTCCGGGAAATGTGGCTAGGAACATTTTGGGCGCATTTGTTACACCGGAGCAGGAGGCCTCTTTCCTGGCCCAACTGGGTCTGGACAAGCCTGCCTGGAAACGCTATCTGTACTGGCTCGTGGGATCTGACTGGCAGGCATCCCGCAAAGTTGGCATGCCTCTTAATCGTATTGTCACCGAAAAAGGCTTTGAGGAATGGTGGGCAGTCAAAGAGGACGGAAGCCTTGTGCGGTGGAAACTGGATGGTGATGACCTGATTGCCATAACCCGGAAGGCAGATGGTACGCGTGTTGAAACAAAAGATAATGGCCGGTGGAAAACCAATGAAAAGGGTGTGTGCAGCTTCTGGGGGCTGGACAATTTCAACCACGCCGTGAAATGGAAAAAAGGGGCTAAGCGAAAGGTGTGGACATTTATCATAGGATCGGGGTGGAAGGAGACATCGGGGGGGCCGGCGGAATACATTCCCCTTAAGAAGGGGTTTATAAGGGGTGATCCTGGGGTGTCTCTCCGAACAGGAAGGCCTGTGGCTAGCAGCCTCTTTATTCGCCTTCGTAACTCCCTGGTGCTGGCTGGTACCGCCTTTGTGATTGTTATGCCCCTTGCCTTGGTCCTGGGCCTTATTGCAGGTCTCAAGGAGGGAAGCCTCCGAGACCGGGTGCTGTCCATTGGCGGGATGATGTTTTCTGTGGTTCCCGAATTTGCCACCGGTATTTTTTTGATCCTGATCGTGGCGGTTTGGTGGGGTATTGTGCCGGGGGCCACAGTATTCGGGGAAAAGGCGCCATGGGAACGTCCGGATATGCTTATCCTGCCAGTCCTGACACTGACCTTGATTGAATTGGGCTATGTCTTGCGCATTACTCGGGCAAGCATGGTGGAGGTTATGCGGGCCCCCTACATACGGACTGCCTTCCTCAAGGGTATTCCTTATTGGCGAATCGTTATCAAACACGCGGTGCGAAATGCCCTCATGGCCCCCATCACTGTGATCATGCTGCATGTGAATTGGCTCATGGGGGGTATCGTCGTCGTAGAGGTGGTTTTTGGGTATCCAGGACTAGGTAAGTATTTGCTCGACTCGGCCATGTACAAGGATATCAATGCATTGGAGGCCGGGGCAATGATCCTGGTGACAGTAGCGGTGGGGACCCAGCTCGTAGCTGATATTGTGTATACCCTCTTGAACCCGAGAATCAGGTATTCGTGATGAAGACCTAAAGGAAGGATCATGGCATTAGAGATAAGTGATCAGACGATGGAACGCAAAGGAGACACGGATATTCCAGGGACTGAGCCGCTTGCGACTCATAGGTTACGAAAGGCCCTGGATGCGTTTTCGGTCCTTTTTTCCTCCAGGATTGCCATAGTCGGATTGGCGATTGTCCTTTTCTGGGTGTTCGTTGCGGTCTTTGCGCCGGTTTTAACCCGGTATACACCTCTCGAACAGGACTGGAAGGCCCCGAACCAAGGCCCTTCCTGGACCCATATCCTAGGCACCGACGAGCTGGGCCGAGACCTGTGGGCCCGTTTGATTTATGGAGCTAGGGTGGTCCTGGTGATATTGCCACTTTCCGAACATACTTGGATTCCCGGCGGCACGGCACTGTGGGGCGTTTTTATGGCCCTTGTGGTGGGAGCGACTTTGGGCCTCATCGGGGGGTACTACGGAGGGTGGCTTGATGAGATTGTCATGCGTCTTCTGGATGCAATGATGGCCATACCAATCATATTGCTCTTTCTGATCATGATGGCAGCACTCGGCGCCTCTGCTGTCAATGTGGTTATTGCCATCACCATTGTAGGAGTTCCCGGAATTGCGCGCTTGGTGAGAAGCCTGACACTCGACATTCGAACACGGGAGTATGTCAAGGCCGCTGAGACTCGCGGCGAGAGCCCATGGTACATTATGTTCGTGGAAATTCTTCCCAATGCCCGGGGGCCGATCATTGTGGATGCCATGCTCCGCGTGGGGTATGCCATCTTCGCCATGGGGACGCTGGGGTTTCTGGGCCTTGGTATGCCGCCGCCATCCCCGGACTGGGGAAGTATGGTAGCTAAGGGCCGGGAGTTTATTCTGGAGGGCAGCCCCTGGGCAGCACTTTGGCCCTGCGTGGCCATTGCCTCCCTGGTGGTCGGCTTGAACCTGCTTGCCGACGGTTTGGGGGAAGTGTCCATGCGGTATCAATAAAACGGACATAAGGAAGGGATCAATGAAAAAGTCCGAAAATGCCAGAGTCGTCCTCGAGGTTAACAACCTTTCTATCGCCTATGAGACCCGAAGGGGGGATGCGAAGGCGGTGAGAGATGTTTCCTTCCAGGTTAAAGAGGGAGAAACACTGGGTCTGGTGGGCGAATCAGGATGCGGAAAGAGTACTATTGCCTATGGCATTGTGAATTTCCTTGGGCCCAATGGAAAAATCATCGGGGGAAATGTCCGCTTCGAGGGCGAGGAATTAGTGGGCCGCCCTGAGCACGAGATCAGGCGTCTCAGAGGTAATCGGATTGGCATGGTCTTCCAGGACCCAATGCAGGCCCTCAATCCTTCGGTGCGTCTGGGTGATCAACTGACAGAGGTGCTCACCTACCACCAGAACATGTCCAAGAATGAGGCATGGGAGGCTTCTGCTGCAATGTTAAGGCGAGTGCATATGCCTGATGCCGAAGATGTGATGAACCGCTACACCCACCAGGTCTCGGGCGGCCAGCAACAAAGGATTGTGATCGCTATGGCGATGCTAAACAACCCCGCTCTCCTGATTATGGACGAACCCACCACTTCACTGGATGTCACGGTTGAGGCTGCCGTGCTTGACCTGGTGGAAGAGCTGAAGCACGATTTCCAGACCGCAAACATCTTTATCACCCACAACTTGGGCGTGGTGGCCCGAGTCAGTGACTATCTCTGTGTGATGTACGCTGGAGAACTGGTGGAGAGAGGTGAAATCAGCGAAATTTTCCATCATCCGTGTCATCCTTATACTATGGGCCTGCTTGCAAGTGTGCCACGCCTCGGGGAAAGTAAATTGGATTCCGTGCTGCATACTATGCGGGGTCGTGTTCCCCCTCCCTCTGGGCAGCCTGAAGATGAATGCATCTTTGCTCCACGCTGTGACTATTCCACGAAGAAGTGCCGCCAACAACGCCCGGCCATGCAGGAAGTTGATAAAGGGCATTTTTCCCGGTGCATCTATGCAGTGGAGATGGGTTCCCGGCGTCGAGTCGTGAGGAGCAAAAATGTTGGAGAAAAAATCCATTTCAAGCAAGATGAGGCCGGGGCAGGGGGTGAGGAACTCCTGAGGCTGGAGAATCTGAAAGTCTATTACCCTCTGGAATCCAATTCCCTCGTTAGTATTTTCGGTCTTGGCGAGAAGAAATATATCAGGGCGGTAGACGATGTGAGCGTGCGTCTTTCCAAGAGTCGCACGCTGGGAGTGGTAGGAGAGTCTGGCTGCGGTAAGTCAACCCTGGTGAAGGGGCTGATAGGATTGGAGAAAGTCAAGGAGGGCCAGGTGGAATTCCTGGGTGTAGATGTAACAGACGAGGTCTCAAGCCGCGATACGAAGCTTATCCGCGAGATGCAGATGGTGTTTCAAAACCCCGATTCTACCCTGAATCCTTCCTATCCGGTTGGAAAACAGATAGCCCGACCTATCAAGAGATTCAAGACCGTGCCGAGGAACCAGGTGAAGGCAGAGGTCCTGAGGCTCTTAAACGCGGTGCGTTTGAGCCCGGATTACTATGATAGGCTTCCAAGGCAGTTGAGCGGAGGAGAAAAGCAACGCGTGGGCATTGCCCGAGCGCTGGCCAGCAGGCCCGGCCTGATTATCTGCGATGAACCAGTGTCTGCCCTGGACGTATCAGTGCAGGCTGCAGTTATCAACTTGCTCCTGGATATCCAGAGGATCTACGGCTCGTCCATGATCTTCATTGCCCATGATCTCAGCGTAGTCCGCTATTTGTCTGACGATATTGCGGTCATGTACCTTGGCCAGATCGTGGAAATCGGTCCGGCTGAGGCCATCTACGACCCGCCCTATCATCCCTACACCGAGGCCCTATTGTCAGCAGTACCTATCCCCGATCCTGAAGCGAAACAGAAAGAGATACGTCTGGCCGGAAATGTCCCTAGCGCCCTCAATCCACCTTCTGGCTGTCGCTTTCATACCCGGTGCCCCAGAAAAGCTGAAATGCTTGAAGATGGCGGAAGAATCTGTGAGGAGGAAAAGCCGCCCTGGCGGCAGGGTGATAGGGGGCACCGGATTCTCTGCCACATCCCTATTGAAAAACTGAAGGAAATGGTACCCGTTTTACATAGAAAACTCTAGAGCGCATGACTAAGAATACTACTGCTTCGTTTCACCCCGCGATGACGGGGGTTGGCATACTCAAGGGCTGTGCATGCCAAAGCACTAGAGCGGGTCAGGGCTAAAGGAAAAAAGGAGTCTGGGACTTCTCGCTCTCTGAGCGGGCAGGTTGGGGTTCCGATATAATTGCTTTATCATAGACTTGAGGATTATCGTTTTTATTGGCCTTCTGCACAGTCATTTAAGCAGGCATTTGCTGATCAGGTAGGCGCAGATGTGTTCAGTGATGATGCACCAGAAGGAGTGGAGTTGGTGAGAAAAGTGGTGGGTGCTTCACGAGTGTACCCTCATCCAGGAATTTGAACATAAGAAAGGAGACAGGCACATGATACTAGTTGGGGAATTGATTAATGCCAGCAGAAAAACAATTGGGCAGGCGATTGAGAAGCAGGATAAGGAGACAATCCAAAATGTAGCAAAGGATCAATTTGAGGCAGGAGCCGACTACATTGATGTCAATGCAGGTGTTTTCGTCGGTAAGGAACCCGAATATCTTAAGTGGCTAGTGGAACAGGTACAAGAGGCTACCAATGCTCCCTGTGCTATTGACAGCCCTGATCCCCAGGCCATTGAGGTGGCGCTAACAGTGCATAGGGGGACACCAATGATAAACTCCATATCACTTGAAAAGGAGCGCTACGACAAGCTACTGCCAATATTGGCAGGAACTGATTATAAGATAATTGCACTGTGTATGAGCGATGACGGAATGCCGAAGAGTACAGAGCAAAGAATGAAGATTGCAGAAAAGCTCATCAATGGACTTGTGCGCAGTAATGTGGCGGTGGAAAACATATATGTGGATCCTCTGGTCCAACCGATTTCTACGGATGTAGGATTTGGGGCCGAGTTCCTGGATGCCATAGAACAAATTAGCCTAACCTTTGAAGGTGTTCACACCATGTGCGGACTTTCTAACATCTCATATGGCCTGCCAGAGCGCAAGTTTATGAATCAAGTCTTTATGGCGATGGCAATAGCAAAGGGCCTAGATGGAGCCATAATTAACCCACTGGACAAGGCAATGATGGCCACTATTATTACCGCAGAGACGCTTGCTGGCAAAGATGAGTTTTGTATGAGGTACCTTGAGGCCTATCGCGCAGGGAAGCTAGATGTATAACTTTCTATGCTCCTTCAAGGGGAGAAAACAATGTCTCCACGTCCCCATGGCTGAGCTGGTGACCATCTGGCCTGGGTCGGCTATTTACATGGATTTCCATCCCTCAGAACATTGGACAGGCCCCCGCGGGAGTGATAAGTAGAAGAGGCTCTTCGATAGGTCCCAAGTGATATTTGGGACAGGAGTTGCGGGGGTGTAAGCTCGAGGAGGTGAAGGATCTGAGCTGATGCAGGACAGATTGAGTCAAACCAAAAAAGTAAAGGAATTTTTTTGACAGGGTAATATGTTGCTGGTATATTTCCGGACAATTTGCTTTATCTTTCTGATATTGCTTGGAATAATGACCTCAGGTAGCGGCTAATAACCCTGTGTCAAAGAAAATACCCCAATTTTTCTATCATCTCATCATGAAGCTTTCATATGCTCCGTTTGAGAGAGACAATTGGGGGTGTGGTTTAGCTGAGCGCTGAGAATTTAGAGAAAGTGAGTGATATCTAGCGATGGAAAAGAAAGTAGTAGATGTTGTTATAGTGGGAGGCGGGATCATGGGCTCCTCCACGGCGTACCATCTTGTGAAGATTGAGCCTGGAGTGCAGGTGGCGGTAATAGAGCCTGATCCTTCCTATGCAAAGGCCTCCTCTGCCCTGTCAATGGCAAATGTGAGGATTCAATTTAGTTTAAAAGAAAACATACTGATCTCTCAGTATGCGATGGAGGTCTTGGAACGTTTTGCAGATGAGATGGCTGTAGATGGGGAAAGGCCAGATGTAAGCTATCGCCAGGAGGGTAACCTTTTCCTAGTGGATGAGCAGAGCTATGAATCGGCCAAGAAGGCTTTTGAACTGCAAAAAAGACTGGGCTGTGATGTGGAGTGGTGGTCACCTGAGAGGATCAAGGAAGAATATCCGCTCTATGAACCTAAAGGCTATATCGCAGGGACTTTTGGCCCAAAAGATGGCCATATAGACGCATACTCAGTGCTAATGGGTTACAAGGCAAAAGCTAGGTCTTTGGGGGCGAAGTTCATAAAAGACAAAGTGATGGAGGTTATGAGGGCTGGCAGCAGAGTGGATGGTGTAAAGTTGGCTTCTGGGGAGAAGATTACGGCCAAATATGTTGTCAACTGTGCGGGTGCGTGGGCGGCCAAGGTGGCGGAGACAGCAGGAGTCAAGATACCTGTGATACCTGTGAAACGACAAGTATTTGCCCTTGATACGGCCATCAAACCCGACAAGCCGTTGCCTTTGACCGTTTTGACTTCGGGACTGTATTTCAGGACCGAAACCGGCGGATTGATTTTACTTGGTAAATCAATGGATGATGATCCGGTGGGATTTGACTTTACTTGGGACCGTGAACGGTTCA
>CAZAKC010000062.1:0-12330 GCA_964485655.1 uncultured Desulfobacteraceae bacterium | reverse complement strand
CGGGATCTATCCCCAGTTTTTTTCGGGCCGTGTCAGCCATGCCCAGCACATAGGTTGGGGTAGCCATCATGGCGGTTGCCTTCAGTTCCTGCATCTTCAAAATACGTGCTTCCGTGTTCAGGACACCGCCGGGAACCACCTCGCACCCCAGTTTTTCAGCCCCGTAATGCCCGGCCCAGAACGCAACAAAGATGTTGTAGCCAAAAGGAATAAAAACCCTGTCAGAAGCCCGATAGCCTTGGGCGTAAAGGATATAGGCCCAGGCCTCGGCCCACCATTCCCAGTCCTGCCAGGTATCCGGCTGATATACCGGCTGTCCGGTTGTACCGCTGGTCTGTCGGAACTCCGTTACGTCTTCCAAGGGGACACAGAGCATGTCGCCATAAGGGTAGGGCTCTTTTTTTTGTATGCCCCGCATCATGGCCTTTTCCACCTTGGGGACACGGGCGATATCTGCCATGGTCTTTATGTCTCCGGGCTCCGTCCCCGCTTCTTTGTAAAGCCGCCGGTGGAACCTGGAGTGCTCATAAGCCCATGCCACGATGCGCCGGAATTTTTTTAGCTGGAGCGCCCGGAGCTTCTCTTCAGACAAGGTTTCCAGGATGGGGTTCCAGAACCTATCTGCATTTGAAGGCATCTTGATTACAGACCTCCTGAATATTGGCAGTAATCTTAAATACCACTGCTGGAATCATCTTAGGAACTGAACGTAAATCGTGTCCCCACTGAATTGAGCAAGAATCTGTCGGGCATACTTTGGGCGAACATGTTCATCGCGGTCCACCCGGTACAGTGAGTGGGAATTACGAAATCCGGCGCGATCTTTTTCATCTCTTCGACAGTTTTAGTAATTTTGTCAATCGGGGTAGCGCCCGTCAGGTGGAACCCGCCAATCACCACGTGCACCTTACCGATTCCAGTTGTTTTTTTTGCGTATTCCACAGTATTAATAATGCCTCTATGGCCACATCCTGACAGGACGATCAGCCCTTTTCCTTTCAGGTTGATGATCAGGCTCTTTTCGTCGGGGAAAAGATCCTTTTCCATGCTCCCATTGTGATCATAATAGGCTAAAGGGAAATGCAGTTCAAAATTGTTGACCATATCTATTTCACCGGTAGCCATTACTCCAGGTCCTAATTTTGTAATATCCTTGCTGAGGACCACCTCTGCTCCATCATCTTCGATTGTTTTTTTTGTAAATGTATTGGCCACGATACGTTCACCATTTGGGTAGATAAGGTATCGCTTGATAAAGGCAGCAGGATGAGTAATCACCCGTATCCTTTTTTCAGATTGTTTCAGAATCTCGGATATTGCAGCAGTATGATCCGGATGACCATGAGAGACAATGATAGAATCAATCTCACCAATCCCTATCCCGAGCTTTTCCAGATTGTT
Source organism: uncultured Desulfobacteraceae bacterium (assembly GCA_964485655.1). Classification (GTDB taxonomy): domain Bacteria; phylum Desulfobacterota; class DSM-4660; order Desulfatiglandales; family Desulfatiglandaceae; genus B111-G9. The sequence goes on along the minus strand of CAZAKC010000062.1, from coordinate 10,929 downwards.
TGGTACCCCTTCCTCTGTGAATCCTGCATCAAAAAGAAAAACTTGACTCTGATCTCCTTGGTAAGTCTTGACGAGGAGGGAAAGCCCATGCTCGGCCATCAGCGGCGGCGAGGTAGTATAGGCGACCCTTGACCCAGGGCAAGAATTTGGGGGACCCCAGCGTCTGATAATGTCTGAGCTGGGTAGGAACACATCAATATAATTGTCAATGACAGTTGTTATTTCCACCTTGTCAACCCAAGAAATGCCTTTGTCGTTCTCATAGGCTTGCGTGGACTTGAGGAGATCAGTATCTCCGTGTCCGAAATCCGTCTTCCCTCCATGAGCTAGGTCTTTCATGGTGCACCTCTATTCCTTGCTGAAGATTTCTTGACAAATACGGACACCAACTCCTGCGTCCTTGGCGTAGTAGTCCGCGCCAGTGAACTTACGGACCTCTTCGTTGCAGGAAGACCCTCCAATGATGACCTTCACCTGCTCTCGCAGGCCGGCGGCGACAAGCTCATCAACCACGTGTTTCATTTCGTGGAAAGTAAAGTTGAGCAGGGCGCTGAGGCCGAGTACTTTTGCCTGTTTTTTCTTGACGGTTTCAACAAAAAGCTCAGCCGGAACATCCACGCCAAGATCAATTACCTCAAACCCGCTGCCCTCCAGAAGCGTGATAACGATATTCTTGCCTATATCATGGATATCGTCTTTCACTGTCCCTATGACGATAAGTCCTTTGGAGTCCTTCTCCTGGATCTCTCCGAGTCTCGGCTTCACCTCATCCATGATTGACTTGAAAATTTCACCGGACATGATGAGCTCGCTCAGAAAGTAATCGCCTTTCTCGAAAAGAACCCCTACTTCAACCATGGCATCGTTACATTCCTGGATGATCGCCATTGGATCACTACCCGCTCTCACTCTTTCCTCTACCAAGGCCTTTACCTTTTCTTCATCAAGGGCCAAAAGGGCCTTGCCCAGTTCTGTTAGATTGCTCATGCCACTGCCTCCTCCTTATCAGGAATCATATTCGCTTACCATACCCACGACCAGAGCCAGTTGTAGGCCCTGTGCTCAAGGTCTTCCCATCCAGACCTGATCAGTTGTTCGTCTCCCATGACACTTCCTCCGAGCTCTTTCAGTTTTTCCTCCCATGGAGTCACCACCCTTCTGCGTGGAGGAGTCCATCCAGCAGGAGGATGGGGGCTCATTTGAATATCGAACCGTGTGGTTCCTTCATAGTAGCGCCCGTATTTCACCACGGCATCGAGCATGGCGCGGTAGTTTTCCGGCTTTGTGTGATAGGGAATGCCGCATCCTCCGTTCATAATATACCCCCCATCCTTACCCACAGTCTCACACAAGAGCTTCGCACGCTCACGGACCTGGTCGGGGGTGCCCAAAATGAGAAGCGAATCCGGCATGCCCCCGGCAATGCACTGATAGCCTCCCAGTTCCTCTTTTGCACGAAAGATATCACCCTGGCTATCGATATCGCATAAAATCTTTCCTTTTGGCATTTCACGGAAATGGTGCCAGTTGGGCCCCCAATCACCTTCCAGGTAGGCTCGAATGGTGTATCCTGCATCAATCAACATCATCACGGCCTTCTTAAAGGAAGGCCAATAAAACGTGTCAAATTGCTGTGGAGAAAGGAAAGGAAAGGCACCGCGATGCAATGGCATAAAAATGGGATAACGCCTCAACGGATCGGCAATGGCCAGGGCTGCGTTCACAATATCGGGAATGATAGCATCGCACGCCTCGAGGACCTTGTCGGGACGGCGGTGAATATCAATCATAATACCCCGAAGTCCTCTAAGCCCATCGGCCAGGTAATCAAAGGGAGCGAGCATAACCCCTGCCATTGGCAAAGGCATTCCCAGTTCATTCTCCAGGGTAATGGCGCGGTTCCTCATAAAACCGCCCAGCATTACAGCTGCCATGGCACCTTTGATGAACGCGATATATGATCGGACCGACCCTTTTTCCTTGAAATCATTCAATGCCCTTGGAAGAAAGCAATCAAACATGAAGTCAACTGGGTTGCTAATAAGGAGATCGTATTCGTCGCTTTTCATCCTTTCCCCTTCAACAAACTGAAATTGGACCCTTGGGGAAACGTCTCTCCCGGGCAATTTATAAAGGTTCCACCCCACGGCATCATGATGAGGTCCCCAGAAACGTCCGCTCCGCAGGTTATCCACTTCAGGGAAATCCTGGACAAACTTCTTGTCGGCCTCTATCCACGTTTCGGGATTATAGGTGAATTCCTGGTTGTTGTAGCCGGCATAGACTTCTGCAAAATAGTTTGATCCAGCAGAAATAGGTATACGATCCGGCATTTCCAATGATATAGCCGCCTGATATCGCTTCAATCTCTCTTCATAAAGGACTTTAGGATCTTTCTCCATGGATTTACCTCCCATAGCGCTGATTCAAAATATTTAAGAGATTCCTACCACGAGACGGCGGAGTAGCCCGACTCACCGAGACACGGCTGGGCTTCTCATGCTCCTAAGAATCACCCGGCACAGTCAATCCGTATTTCTCACGGGTCTTCCTAGAAAGAATGGCACCAACTGGCATGTCCGCTATCCCAATCAGCTAGGAGACACCAAGTTGTATAGGGAACTCTATAGAACATAATATGCACGATTTCAACAAAAAAATTGACAATGCACTCACAATATGATATTTTTTTAATTAGATAAACTAATTTATAAGTTAGATCAACAGCATACATTTTGAATAACTACTTGGCTGAATATAGTTATTAAGGTATTACAAAAGTCCCCTATACAATAAAAATGAAGATAGAAACTTTGCAAACCATAAATCGTGACTTCATGGACCCGCCCTATGTCCAACTTGCCAACATCCTGAGAAATCAAATCGTAAAGGGCATTTTTCCCCCGGGAGCTCGTATTCCGTCTGAGTCCGAACTTTGTAAGCGATATCACGTGAGCCACATGACGGTCCGTCGGACCATAAAACTCTTGTCCGATCAGGGTGTGGTCGACACCTTTCAGGGTCGTGGCACCTTTGTTAAAGGAATGCAGTTGAAGTCAGGCACATTCAAACTTCGGGAGCTTGATGACCTTTTTGGAGAGGACGGCAAGACAAAGGTGAAACTTTTAGAGGCCCGTGTGGCCAAGGCAGACAAAATTATCGCTCAGAAGCTCAGGCTGAAGAAAGGCGATAGAACAATCTTTATTAAACGTCTTCTTCTTCAGAATGGTGATCCGGTCCTCTATCACAAGGAGTATCTCATCGGGGACCCTACACAACCTATTGTAGAATCTGAAATGGAGGTAACTTCTCTTCACGGCCTTTTTGCAGGAAACGGTGAGTCAAATCTGAAGAGAGGAGAATTAACTATTGAGGCAGTGCAACTGGAAGAAAGTGAGGCTGCTCTCCTGAAGGTTACTGATAGTCTTGCAGCACTCTGTATAGAACATCTGTTTTTCGATTTTGAAGAAAGGCCAGTCAGCTGGGGACGTTTCATCTGTCGAAATGATCGCCTTAAATTCAAAACGACTGTGGGCATTGAAACGAGGTAAAACCTCATAGGCCGGGTTTCTCATTCACAGGGCGGCCTCGCCCTTTTGTGCCTTACTTTCAGGAAGGATAAAAATGCAGCATTTAGCTTATGATAACGAGCTAATCAACGCCTTTGGCGAATTGAGAGAAGAAGCCATCGAAATTGTGGAGCGTCGAATAAAGAACGGTGATGACCCTTTTATCATTTTGGATCAATGCCAACGAGGTTTGAAACTTGTTGGGGAACGTTATGAGCAGGGTATCTACTATATATCCGGTCTCATCATTGCAGGTGAGATTATGGACCGGATTGCTAAATCCCTATTGCCAGTGATAGAGAGGAGCATTCCTGGCAAGCACTCCGGGTGTATTATCCTTGGCACGGTCCAGGGCGATATTCACAGCCTGGGAAAGGATCTGGTAAAGGTTTTGTTGAGATGCAATGGATTTACAGTACACGATATGGGGGTGGATTTGTCTCCCGCTGATGCTGTGAGAGCCGCCGAAGAACACCGGCCCGATATCGTCGGCCTTTCCTGTCTCATTAACAGTTGTTACGATGCAATGAAAGAGACTATTAAAATGGTGAGGGGAAGTATCGGAAAAAAACAAAACGCGCCGGCATTTATCATCGGCGGACAAGTGGACGAGACGGTTCGAAGGTATTGCGGCGCAGATTACTGGGTCAATGATGCCATGGCCGGGGTGCGACTTTGCCAGCTCATTGTGAAGAAGTAAGGCGTCGGGCCATGACATGGTAGGTTTTTATGGCAAACCTGAAGCATAAAAAAATCATAGCCTGCGCCGCAGTTATCAAAGAGGTACAGTCACTCCTGCCTCTTGGTGAGACCGCTGAGGCGGTGGATTTCAGTCTCCATCGTAATCCCGATAAACTCAGGAAAGCACTCCAGGAGGCTATCAATCGAACCTGTCCAAAGGTGGATACCATTATACTTGGATATGGCCTGTGCTCTTTGGCAGTGGTTGGGCTTACCGCCAAGGCGTGCACGCTTGTCGTGCCTCGAGTCGATGACTGCATTGCCCTGTTTTTAGGCTCGAGCGAGACATACCGGAAGCAGTCTGAAAAGGAACCGGGGACCTATTATTTGACAAAAGGCTGGATCCAGGTCGGCCATACTCCTTTGGATAAGTACAGACGGCTGCTTGAGAGATATACACGGGAGAGGGCCGACAGGGTGATGAAAATCATGTTCAAGAATTATACTCGTCTTGCTTATATTGATACCGGGCAGACTGAGCAGGGGAAATACCGGGAATGTGCACAACTGAATGCCAAAGCCCTGAATCTCCGATACGAAGAAATTGCAGGAGATATTTCCCTGATCCGGAAAATGATCTATGGACCTTGGGACAGTGGTTTTGTGGTTGCGCGGCCAGGCCAAAAAATCACACTTGAGGATTTCAGACGGGGAGAGAACAAGACCGGTCATTTGAATATTCCTGAAACTGAGATGTAAAAATGTGGAGTTATTTTTGAGTGAGCCCTTAGGTCAATTTGGGAGTAGAAGGTGACAGAAATCGGGAGAAGCATGACGTCCGGGGATATCTCCAGGACCTATGAGATAGATTTTGAGCCCATTGCCAAACGGGTTGAGGTGGTACCCGGCACGACTTTACTGGATGCGGCCCGACAGGCCGGAGTGTTACTCTCGTCGGAATGCGGTGGTAAAGGGAAATGCGGGCAGTGTCGCGTAAAGGTCGTTGAAGGTGAGGTGACACCGCTTTCTGAAAACGAGAAAACCATCCTGGGAGAGGAGGCTGCTGGGAACGGGGAGCGACTGGCGTGCAGTGCGCAAATTAATAGCAATGTTAAAGTCACCATCCCTGAAACCTCTCTTGTGACGGAACAGCGACTTCAATTGAAGGGCGACACCAGTGAGATTGGAGTCGATTCGCTTGTTCGGGCCTACCAGGTCAAAGTGCAGCCTCCGAGCCTGGACGATCTTCGAACTGACTTGGAACGTGTTTCTTCAACTCTCCTGGATAAACTTCAAAGCAAAGGGATTCTGCACGCAGAGCCAGAGGTTATCCGCCAGGTCTCTTGTGCGGCCCGCGAATATGGCTGGGAGCTGACGGCCTATCTCCGTGGAGATGAAATCATCGGCATTGCTCCCCGTGAGACGCCTTCCTTGGGAATGGCCGTTGACCTGGGTACTACCAAGATTGCTGCCAGCCTGGCAGACATGCGCACCGGCAAAGAGCTCTCCGTGACGGGGGCATTGAACCCTCAAATCGGATACGGGGAAGACGTTATCAGCCGGTTGGCCTATGCTTTTCGAAACAAGGATGGGACGATGATTCTAGCCTCGGAGGTCAGGAGGAGTATCAATGACCTTCTGGGCAAATTAGTGGCCGAGGCCGGTGTGGACAGGATGCAGGTAACAGATGTATGTATCGTGGGCAACACCGCAATGACCCACCTTCTTCTTGAGCTGCCAGTGCGCCAGCTCGCCACCTCGCCTTATGTAGCTGCAACAAACGCTGCTATGGATGTGAAGGCTCGAATGTTGGGTTTATCATGTGCGCCCGGGGCCTATGCTCATATTCTCCCTTGTATAGGCGGTTTCGTGGGTGCGGACCATGTAGCGATGATCCTGGCAAATCACCTTGATCAGGCAGAGCATACGGCTATAGGCATCGATATCGGTACCAATACGGAAATAGTGCTTATCAACCCCGGGGAAAAGACCATGACCTCGGTTTCGTGTGCCTCAGGGCCCGCGTTTGAAGGTGCCCACATCGGCGATGGGATGCGGGCTGCCTCGGGCGCTATAGAGGCGGTTTTTCTTTCCGGGTCAGGATGCACCCTAAAGACCATAGGAGGAGCAGCCCCGATCGGTTTGTGCGGGTCCGGTATTGTTGATGCCGTAGCTGAGCTGTACCGGTGGCGCCTGATCAACGGTAGCGGGCGCTTCGATGTGACTAACGAACGGATACGGTACGGCCGGCGGGGGCCAGAATTCCTGTTGGCGTCGAAAAAGCAAAGTGGAAGCGGTCGCGACGTCGTTATTACCCAGCAGGATATCAATGAAGTTCAACTCGCAAAGGGTGCCATCCGGGCAGGCATGGAAATACTGATGGAAGCAACTAACACCGATCCGACAGAGGTGAAAGAGGTGATTATTGCCGGGGCATTTGGTTCCTTCTTGAATGTGGAAAATGCATTGGTCATCGGCCTCATGCCCCGCCTACCCAATGCACGGTACCGGCAGGTGGGCAATGCGGCTTTGGTGGGTGCCAGAATGGCGCTTTTGTCCCGGGAAGAGCGCATACGCGCCCAGCAAATCGCCGCCAACTGTGGTTATATAGACTTGACCACTTATCCCAGATTCAACAGGCATTTTGCTCAGGGTATGCTGTTCCCTGAACGCCCTCAGCCACATCAATTTATGCAGTGATGACTATCTTCCTTGATATCATGGAAGATCAATTTTTTAAAGCCCTGAAGATGGGCTCTGATCCCTGTAAAATGAAGGGCCAAAATAACCTCTGCCGTCTCGGGCTTTAAGCTGGTTTTCTCACCGATTTTCCTCACGAGACGGGGGGGCGTTCCGCAAATATAAGGAGCGTGGGGAAAAATGTGCACAGGAGTATTTGCCCTGTAAATCGAGGTTATCCTTCAAGTGCAACGTTATAGGCAGGGAGCTTTCCACCATCACAGCAGATTATTGGTGAGAAGTCCTGGTTAGAAGGTTACTGGCGACTTTAAGCCTCTGCGAGAAAGGATAGGCCCTTTCGGCAATCAGCTACTGGAATTACAGAACAAACGCTCGGAGGTCTTCAAGCAGACAGGCGACTTCAAACGCAAGATCCAATGACTAGTGTACAGACCCAACGGAAAAAAGGAAATTTTAGATAGACTGAGACCAACAAACATAAGGGCCTCTGAATGATACCGGCACCGATGCAGTCTTCTCGCAGACCTTTTCCACCTTTAGAAATCGCCAGGAAAATGAATCGGTGGCGTATTCAGGTCAAGCCGGGAGTTATCCAAAGGAAATTTAATTCGAGATGGCGACTTATTTCACTACGCCTGGGTTTTTTTATTTTTCCTGGGTGGAACTCTGGGCTGAAATTCCTCGGGCAGTTAGGTCTCGAGCCTGCTCTAACCTATATACAAGTAATACGAAATGTCGAGAGCGATTTGACGTGCAAAAACTTTTAGGGATGTATAATGCAGAGGCCTGTTAGCCAAGGGGGTTAGGCCAGGAGCCGATTTGCTGCTCTAAGAGATCCTTTCAATGGGTTGCTAAATAAGGCCAAGTAGCCTCATGCTGTGGAGCTTCCGCACGACAATGCTTTGCAGCTAGGAAATAAGGTGAGGCCCTTAATTTACGAAAGTGGATAGTGCAGAAGGGAGAAAGAACGTATGATCATAGTGGGAGAGCTTATAAATGCAAGTCGTAAGCCTATTGGCAAGGCGATCGATAGGCAGGATGCTGACGCCATAAAGAAGGTTGCAAGGGAACAATTTGAAGCAGGTGCTAATTACATTGATGTCAATGCAGGCGTTTTTGTCGGAAAAGAGCCCAAATATCTTAAGTGGTTGGTTGAGCAGGTCCAACAGGTTGTCGAGGCCCCCTGCGCCGTTGACAGCCCAGATCCAGATGCCATTGAAGCAGCTCTGGCAGTGCACAAGGGTACTCCAATGATAAATTCCATTTCCCTTGAAAAGGGACGCTATGAGAAATTGCTGCCTATAGTGTCAGGCACGGGTTACAAGGTCATTGCCCTATGTACGAGTGACGAGGGCGTGCCTGAAACTGCTGAGCAAAGAATGAAGAACGCAGAAAAACTGATTAATGGGCTGGTACGTAATGGCGTGGCACTAGAAAACATATACGTGGACCCTCTGGTCCAACCCATCTCGACCAACGTAAAATTTGGCATCGAATTCCTAGATACGATAGAAGAGATCAAGAAGGCTTTTGAGGGTGTACACACCATTTGCGGCCTATCCAATATCTCATACGGTCTGCCAGCGAGGAAATTTATGAACCGGGTTTTCATGTCAATGGCCATAGCCAAGGGACTGGATGGAGCCATATTGAACCCATTGGACAAGGAAATGATGACCACTATCCTCACCGCGGAGGCCCTTGCTGGTAGAGATGACTTCTGTTTGCGTTACATTGAGGGCTATCGAAAGGGCAAATTTACATTCTAATCTTCCACAGCTTAGTCTAGGTGCATCCATACCAGTCAGCTTTACTCCAAAATTCAATGGCAGACCGGCGGCCATCTGTTTTGGGCCGCTAGACAGTGCAAGGACCTCAAATTTTGATGTCACTCTTGATCATATGAAAAAGCCACCTCTTCTTGACCTCGATGGTATAATCGAGGCTGAGGGAAAACCTCACCAAAGAGGTAGCCAAGGTGTTCCTGGACAATATTTTGTTTCATTTCCTGTTGATAATTACAACAATCCATGGTCATGGCTCTCTCCTGCCGGGACACAGCAACCTCAATGAGCTAGCTTCCATTAACTGCGCCAGTGAGCGTCAGTTGATTACCCACTACTCCCATTTATTGCATAAAAAATGCGCTATCGCCTGTTCGTGGCCACTCCAGAGGAACTAGATTGTGAACATCAAAAATCGAAAGGGCTTCAACCCCTTTGTCAATGGGGAAGGATTTTTTTTCCAGGATACACTAGATAGTTCCCACCCATAACGCATAGAAGTGCCAAATCCATTAATACTCCCAGCCGATTATAGACCAAGCCCCATTTTCCCTCACCAGATGAAAGATAACAAGGAGTTTGTAAGCCCCCTTCCAGTCTCCTAGTGACATGTCAAGCGAAACATCAGCTTTATTTCCAGAAATGTTTATCCTCGGAGGCCCCAGCTTGATAATTGGGTGAGCCTTAATTCTTTCCGGCAGTATTTTTTCGTACTCCTGTTTTGTCGCGAATTTGCGATCTAATCCGTACATGATTCTTGCTTTATCGTTCCATAGAAATAAGTTGCCGTTTACATCATTACTGTTCCAAGTGGTTTCCCATTTGACGAGCAAAGCCTTGATGGGAACTTCGGAAGGATTTTTCGGTTTGTAGGCTTGAAGAGTGGTAATACAACCAATGAGCAACAAGGCTGATGAACAGGATAATAAGATCAGGAATATTTTGTTCTTCATGATAAGCTCCTTCATTTCTTAAATATAGTGACCATGAGAGCATTTTTGGATGCCAAAGCTGCTAAATCAAAAATAAGAGAGATGGTTCTTTGCATCATCATGCTAATGAATCTTCTGATCCTTTTCATAGGAGTGTATGCCTAGTGGGCCAGGGCGACCGTTGTCCATGATGTATTTTGCACCATTCATTTCGAAAAGACAGATTGCATGGAACGGATATCTACCGGCGGGGTCAGGTACATGAACTTCTATGGCTTTATATCCTGCTTTATGGAGGCAATACACTGTGAAACGAGTTATGGAAATGCATTCACCCCTATTGTACTTAAACACATACCATGGGGGAACTGAAGGAGAGGGCAATGACCTCCAATCTACATAATTAAATCTCTTTCTCTCATAATAATCAATCAGCTCGGGTGCATTCAATCTCTCTGTAACGACCCCGAAGCTTTTCCATCTGACGAAATGCTCTTTATCAGAAAAATTCCAGGCCTTATCAAGTAATTCTCTTAGGGTGTAATGGATAAATTCTTTATCAAGTCCACTATCCTCAGCTAACCAAAAAATGGCCTGCAATGGAGAGCAATATTCTCGCACTTGAGGTAAACCAATTTTATAGAATCGCATGAAAGCGGAATCAAAGCCATTTGGGTCTTCCTGATAAATTCTTGCTATGGTGGCTAAAGCCCTTTTTTCTTCTACCGAGATACCGTCCGAGAGCTCGGGTATCTTACCCAGCTCCTTTGCAAGGAGAGGATTTATAAGCGCTAATTTCGTGAAACTTTGAGGGTATCCCGGTCCCCGGTAAGGTGAGTTTGGAACTGTGGTTGCAGCGCATCCATGTAGACCTGTCCCAAGGACACAGAGGACACATATAATCAATTTTTTCATTATGCTACCGGATTGCGTGTAATTCCTCACCCCTTTAACAATTTTTCCAGACAAGAACCTGCTATTCAGCTATTTAGCTTTTTCTATGAGGACCGGATACAAAGGTAAAATCTATGAAAGCTACTTTATATCGGATAAGCCGAGTACTGTCAAAATAAGACCATGATCGCAAGCCGGAATTACATCATAGAGGGTTTTCACAAATCCGCGCGAAAAAACTCGGCTCCATCATCTGTAACAAGATTTTTACCAAAAAACAGGTTTGAATGATGAAAAACTGGATGGGGTTTAAAGTGGACCCCATTGTCAAGACCATTTTTGATTAACTTTAAGGTGTAGTACGACAGT
>CAZAKC010000061.1:0-12427 GCA_964485655.1 uncultured Desulfobacteraceae bacterium | reverse complement strand
CCATCGACCTTCGGGTTATGAGCCCGACGAGCTACCTGACTGCTCCACCCCGCGGTAAATTTTAATTATAACCAACGCCCCTACATTAGTCAAACCAAAAATATATTGGGCCTTTGCCCTCTACCTACCAGGCATCCGGATCACAAACGTGGTCCCCTTCCCCCGCTCGCTTTCGGCCCAAATGTCACCTCCATGAGCCTCCACAATCCTGTAAGAAATAGCCAGGCCCAGCCCCGATCCCTTTTCCCGTGTAGTATAAAATGGCTCAAATATGTGCAACAGCTTGGATTCCTCTATGCCGACTCCTTCATCAGCAATCCGTATTTCGATCGCTTCCTGGTCGCGAAGCGTGGAAACCCTCACTTCTCCGCCTTCTTCCATGGCCTCAATGGCATTGGCCACTATGTTCATAAATACCTGTTTTAGCTTGTCAGGATCACAATATATTTCGCCCAGGTTTTCATCCAGTTGTTCACGAAACCTGTACTTTTCCCGTGGGTAAACCTCAGCCATTACCCTGAAGACGTCTCTGATGAGGCTGTTAATGTCCGCAGGTCTTTTGACAAGTCGGTATTCCTTGGTGAAATCCCCCAGGTTTTGCACAAGCTTTTCCAGCCTGCTAACCTCATCGAAAATCATATCCAGCTTACGCAGGGCCTTGTGGTCGGTAATGCTCTTTCTAAGCTGATGGGAAAATCCTCCGATAATCATAAGGGGATTTTTTATCTCGTGAGCCACATGGGCAACAGCCTTACCAACCGCTGCCAGTCTTTCAGAGCGGAGCAGTTTTTTCTCCAATTGCTTCTGCGCTGAGACATCGCGGATGATTGCGGTAAATGTCACCTCACCACCCATCTCGAAATGGGATAAGCTCATCTCAACGGGAAATTCCTCACCATTTTTCCTCAGAGCAGTCAGGGCCAGGGTTCTGCCCATCACCTGGGAATCTCTGGTTCTCACAAACCTTTTCACATGTTTATAATGATCTCCATATTGAGGGGGCACCAAAATGTTCAGGCTTTTGCCCAGTACTTCCTCTCTTCTGTAACCGAAGATGCGCTCCGCAGCATTGTTGAAAAGGATGATCCTGTTCTCGCTATCGACGCTCAAGATGGCGTCGTTGGCTGTGTCTAAAATCGCCCTGAACTTTTTCTCCGAGGCCTGAAGTTTGCGGATCAAATTCCTGTACTCGGTCACGTCTCTGGAGATCTCTATGAAACACTGCTGTTCGCCCTCAGGCCCAAAGAGAGGATAAACTATTCTCATGAATTCCCTCTGGGATTTGCCTTCTCCATACATGTGCGTGATCTGCACCCGCTCCCCAGAGTCTCTGGCCTTCTCCAACGGGCAAGGGTTTGTCTCAATATTACACGGCTGGCTAAGGTGGTAGTTAATCTCGTAGCACTTTTGACCCCTTACGCTGTCCTTCTCAATACCTCTCCTTTTCAAAAATGCTTCATTTGCGTCCAGCACAGTGTAGTCCGGGGCGATCACAAGGATTTCTTCGTCAATACCATCAAACAGCGTCTCCAGGAAGAGCTTAGCCACCTTTAATCGGCTTATCTCCTCATCTTTTCCTGCCAGTTCCTCCTTGAGCCTTTCAATCTCACAGAGAAGTTGGTCCGTTTGTTCAGAGGCCATTTTTAAACCTTTCTGTAAGGACAATAGAAGACATACTCGTGGGACAGTATGTCAAACATCTCCTGCGTGCCCTCTTCGATCACACCGTACAGGGCCTTTAAGGTCTCTGCTGTGGCAAGCCTTCGCTTGTATTCCATCTCGTTGAAAAAAATCCCGTCAATTGGAAGTAGGACCTGGTCTAGGGGCCCTGCCCATTTCACTCCCAGCTCGTTTTTCAGCCGCGCCACCTTGTTATACATATCTCTTAGCATGGCGGTGCGCAGAACAGGATTGACCTGGTTGATAAGGCAATCCACCACACCGGCGAGGTAGTATACCTTCCTCATCTTTTCTTCGTCATGACGATAAGCAAACAGCGCTCCTATTGTCCCTACCATGCTACCTTGAAGCGAGTGGTGAGGAGGAAGCTGTGCTACCCCTGTCTTGCCCTGTGCATGGAGGGCATGGCGCTGCTCTTCCAGCCACGCAGAGCTTTTTCTGGTCATTTGCATGAAGAATCCGGATTGCCAGTCTGACCACCTGAACTCAAGTGGCCTCTGCACGATAATATTATCGGGGGCTCCCTTGATTTCTTGGGGGCTGTCTGAATCATTCATTTTTTGAGAAGCGCTCCTTTCAATACAAGACAGATCAACTGCCAGTGGGACCGTACTTCCTATGGCCTGGGGTGACACTGCTCATGAATCTTCTTGAGCCTTTCCCTTGTAACGTGTGTATAGATCTGTGTTGTGGAAATATCAGCATGCCCCAGCATTGCCTGCACTGATCTCAGGTCTGCCCCGCCTTCCAGGAGATGGCTCGCGAAGGAGTGACGCAGACTGTGCGGAGAGACCCTCTTTGCAAGTCCCGCCTTTGCAACATATCCCTTTAGCACTTTCCAGAATCCCTGGCGGGAAAGCTTACCTCCTATTTTATTCAGGAAAAGATAAGGCGACGATTTTCCGTTACGCTTCAGTATTATCGGCCGAGACTCTGCTAAATACCTGCCCACGGCCTCTGCCGCTTTTGCCCCCAGGGGCACTAGTCTCTGTTTCGAGCCCTTGCCCATTACTCGAACAAAGCCTGCCTCAAGATTCAGGTCCTGTAGCTTTAGATTCACCAGCTCCGAGGCCCTTATCCCCGTGCCATAGGCAAGCTCCAGCATAGCAAGGTCTCTTTTTCCCAGGGGAGAGCTGGCATCTATTGCTCCCAGGAGCCTTTCAACCTCTTTTATACTCAGAGTATCGGGCAGCCTCCTTGGAATTCGCGGAGAATCTATCAGACGCGCAGGATTAGAGGGAATTTGGCCTTCAGAGGCCAGGAATCTAAAAAAGGTCTTTATGGCCGATAAATTCCTGGCCACCGATGTCGGAGCCTTGTACTGGCTCAGCGTCATTATGTAATTCAAGACGTCTTCCTGGGAGACCTCTGCCGGATGACTTTTCCCTCTGGTCACTGAAGTCAGAAACCGTAGTATATCCCTGGAATAGGCATCAAGGCTATTATCAGAAAGTCCCCTTTCAACCCTCAGGTAATTGAGGAATCTTTCCGCCCACTCCTCCCAGTTGGATATATGTATATCTTTGTCCATGGCTTTCACTGCTATACGGGATAGAAACCCAGGTCCTTGGTAAGTACCTCAGCACCTTCTTCTGTAACCAGCACCATTTCCTCCAGCCTCACCCCCCCCTTTCCGGGGATATATATGCCCGGCTCAACAGTTACCACCATGCCCGGCAGAAGCACTTCAGGCTTTGTTGGACTCAGCCTGGGGCCCTCATGGGTGGCCAGGCCCACGCCGTGGCCAAGGGCATGGCCAAAATATTCACCGTATCCAGCCCTGGAGATTACCTCTCTGGCCTCTTTGTCGGGCACATTGGATTGAACCTCTGGTTTGATATGCTCAATCGCCTTTAGCTGAGCCTCACGCACTATCCTGTAAATCTCAAGAAAAATACCTTCGGGCTTATCCAGGAATAACGTGCGCGTGGTATCAGAACAATACCCATTTACCTTGACACCCACATCAATAACTATCGGCTCTCCGGCGACAACTTCCCTGTCAGTGGGTACTGCGTGTGGAAGTGCACCATTGGCACCCGAGGCCACTATGGGGGGAAAAGCCATTGCTTCTGCGCCCCTCCGTCTTGCCTCATCCTCAATCCGCCAGGCAATCTCCTTTTCCCTCATCCCCGGCCGCAGCCACGCTGGTATGTGTTGAACAATGGCACTTATCATCTCTACTGAAGCCCTTATGGCCTGTACCTCTTCAGGACCCTTTATTTTCCTCATGTCTTCCACCATATCCTCAAAGGGTACCAGGGAGATATGCCCATTTCCTTTTTGAAGATTTTCTTTCAGTTTCTCATACGTACCCCATATGAGGTATCCAGCCTCAAAACCTAGCCTCCTCAAACCAAGCCTGTCCAAGAGTCTGGACAACTCGCCCATCCAGTCTCCTTTAACTGTTATAATGTCAAATCCATGCGCCTGTCCTTTCGCTTGTTCTGCGTATCTGGAATCAGTCAGCAAAAGCCGGCGCCCGGGCCCGATTAACAGGGACCCGGAAGATTCATTTAGCTGTGGATCTTCTGCTGTGAACCCGGAAAGATATCTCCTGTTCTCTGGCTGAATCACCCACAGTGCATCTACACCTCTTTGCTTCAGCTTTTCCACCAAATTACGTATGCGGGCTTCAATTGGTGCTCGGGGCATTGATACCTCCTGGCCGGGTTCGGCTCGGTCAAAGGTGCGAGGGGAAAGCAGATATTCAAAAATCTGAGATACTTGAAATATATTTTAACAGACCCAACTCAGCAATGCAAATATGGCCGAGACAATCTGGCCATTTGTTCCCGGCGCCGAATTATTTATCTTGCAGACTGCGAGCTGATTAAAGGCGCACGGGGTGGATTTGTTGACAGAATCTGGTACACTTGTTACTAGACACACTACCAATAGGTTCAGCAGGATAACGCAACAATGACGCAGGGAAGAATTGTAGAATATATAGACCAGGGCAAGATCATCTGCTCTCTATGTTTGCAGGACAAGGGCAGCAGGCTTCATTTGCTCACCACGTCCAACAGAGAAGTCAATCTGTCCTCAAAGCGCGCGCTTCTCATATCAGAAACCTCATTTGATGTTTCAAAGTCACGCGAAGAACTGCTCGATAACCTGAAGAAGGCCGAAGCTCTCCGAAAAGCGCTCAAAGAAGAGGTAAACCCAAAAGAGCTATGGGAGCTTGTGCAGGGAGAGGGAGAGGTCTTCGATAACAAGTATCTGGCCGAATTATGCTTTGGCGAACCCGTAACAGACCATCACGTCAGTGCCCTGGTCAGGGCCCTATTCGAAGACCGACTCCATTTTCGGCTGAAGGACGGAAAATTCCTTGCTAATACCGAAGAGCGGGTCGAGCAAATCATCAAGCAAAAGGAAGAAGAGGCTCTCAAGGAAGAAAGACTGGCTCAGGGTAGTGAATGGATCAGAAACGCCATGGCAGGGCGCCCTGCTGAGGAACCCGACGTAAAGGATTATGTTATTAATATCCTTAAAGACCTGGCACTGCACGGTAAAGAGGCCTCCTCAGCAGCCGAGGGCAAGGAACTCCTGGCCAGGGCTGGCATTACCCGCATCGAAGAGGCCAGGGAGGTACTAGTTAAACTGGGTATATGGGAGCAAGACGAAAATTTGGATTTAATTCGCTTCAATATTCCCCTGCAGTTTACCGAGGAAGAGCAGAAGGAGGCATCCAGCTTAGCCCTGATGTCCCCTGTGCCCCAGGAACTCGAAGACCTGACTGATCTTGATGTGATGACCATAGATGGACCGCTGACTCGCGACTTTGATGACGCCATCAGCCTTCGCGTCAATGGAGATATAATACAGCTTGGCATCCATATATCAGACGTGGCCTCAGTGGTTCAACCCGAGACCGCGCTGGACAAGAGTGCCGCTACAAAGCCATCTTCACTTTACCTGCCCAGACGTCAGATACCCATGATTCCCCCTGAACTATCAGAGAATGCATTGAGCCTCAAACAGGGCGCTGAAAGAAGATCTGTATCGCTTCTTTGCCGGTTTACCAGGGCGGGCGAACTCCTTGACTACAGATTCACCATTGCTCGAATAAAGGTAAAGGAAAATCTGATATATGAGAAGGTCAATGGCTCTATCCATACCGACACCTCCCTTTCAGAGATGTTAAGGCTTGCCAGGGTGTTACGCCGAAAGCGAGAGGAAATGGGGGCCTTGAACCTTTCCCTGCCAGAGGTTCAGGTGGTTGTGGACGAGCAGGGCAACATTTCCACGTTTCAGTTAGATCAGAATACTCCCTCCCGAATGATTATCGCTGAATTCATGATACTTTACAATTGGCTCGCCGGAAGATTCTGCCGAGACAGCAATATCCCTGCATTGTATAGAACTCAGGCAGAACCATCTGAAAGGCTCTCTCAGGATGGGATGGATTACCTTTTGTATGTGTTCTTACAAAGAAGAAGAATTTACCCGCTGCTCCTCGATACATCACCAGGACCCCATAGTGGGCTTGGGCTGGACGCATATGCGCAGGTCAGCTCACCTATCAGGAGGTACCTGGATCTTGTAGTGCAAAGACAGATAAGGCAATTCCTGCTCGCCGGTCAACCTTACTACAGTGAAGTGGAACTGGAAGAGATAAGAATGATGGTTGAGCCCACCCTAAGAGTCCTTGCCCGCATCAAGAGAAACAGGCTGAGATACTGGATAATTAAGCTTCTGTCGCAGAATATCGGGAAGAAATACAAGGCCCTGGTTCTTGATGATATCAGAAGCAAGTACCGAATTGTACTTACTGACTTCTTGATGACTGCGGACATAAAAAAGGTAGAAGGCCTGCTCTTGGGTCAGGGCCAGTATATCTGGGTGGAAGTAAAAAAGGCCGATCCATGGGAAGACACCTTGGTTCTTGAATACGCCGGAAGGACAGAGGAGGATGGAGGAGAGCTTTAGCCACTAAGTAAGGCCTTGTGGCTTTGAGGGATTGGACTTTTCTCGGCAGGTTGCTTCTGTCCACCCCGAACCCCATGATCTTTGGTAGATTTGCCCTTTAGTGATACGTCCTTTCCACTTACTAACTCCTGTATATCATAATCTTTCAAGAACACCTTTTTGCCCGATTTATCAAATGCAACGATCCGCAATGTTCTAGGAATGGCCATATTGGGTTTCCTTTCAAACGATGCCCTGATTTCGCGAAATCGCCTGATGGAAAAAAGCCTCCCTGTCTTGTAATCTGAAGGTAGTCCATCTCTCACCTTTATATTGGGATAACTCCATGCCCTCGACATATCTGATCTGTCCTGGATCCAGATCATGTGCACATAACCTCTTACTGGTCCTGGCTCGCTAGAAACATTGTATACCTTGAAGCCCAGGTCAAGGCTTGAAGGAGTAACTTTCATCTTGAGGTCTTTGATGTCCACCAACTGGGTGGTACCAGGCTCCCTGACTGGATGTTCCTTGGCCTCATCGGCCTGCACCGTTTCGGCTGCTCCAGCCAGTGTGTTTTTTCGTTGAGGCTCTTCTTTCTTCGGCGTTTTTACCTGCGATTGCTGTGTAGCTTCCCTTTGCACTGCCCTTGCAGGCCTTACCACAGGATGCTCTAAAAGGACCATCCTCTGCTCTGCCTCATACAGCCTGTGGTTGACCTTGGTGAGCTCGTTCTCCAGGGTCTCGATTTTCCTTTTCTGATCTTCCATCCTGAGGCGAAGCGCTAAATAACGGTTTATGGCAAAGACCCCCACGATTATGAAGGCCAAAAAAAACAGGGAAGAAAAAATGAGAAGCCGTGATGAGATCTTAAAGCGCCTCACCTTACCAGTGCCTCTCACTACCATAAAGTTGATGTCCGTATGCTTGAGGCCTCCCTTGTGCTTTTCCATCCTACCAGCCGTCTTCCCCACAGGGTCTTTGTGGCACAGTCGCCCAAAACCCCTGTTCACCAGAGGTATGGGAACAGCGCGTAGTTATCCGAACACCCTCTCAAATATCTCGTCAACATGCTTGAGGTGGTAGTTCACATCAAATATATCCTCCACCTCTTTATTGTTCAGATATTGCATTATCTCTTTATCATTCAATATTAACTCCTTAAAAGAACCTTTACCTTCCCACACCATTAGTGCGTTACGCTGCACCATAACATAAGCCTTCTGCCTCTCAATGCCTTTTTCTGCAAGTCTCATCAATATCTGCTGAGAAAAGACCAGCCCTTTTGTGAGTTCCATGTTGCGGGCCATGTTTTCAGGATGAACCACCAGGCCATTTATTATGCCTTTCAGTCTGTTCATCATGTAGTCAATCAATATGGTACTGTCGGGTGCTATCACCCGCTCTACCGAGGAGTGGCTGATGTCCCTTTCATGCCACAGGGCCATATTCTCCATTGCCGCCAAGGCATTGGCTCTTACTATCCGTGCAAGACCTGAGATGTTCTCCGAACCGACCGGGTTTTTCTTGTGAGGCATGGCAGATGAACCTTTTTGGCCCTTTGCGAATGGCTCCTCTGCCTCGAGCACCTCTGTCCTTTGTAGGTGCCTGATCTCCACTGCAATTTTTTCGAGAGTGCCGGCCAGGACAGCAAGTGCGGTAAAATATTGGGCATGCCGGTCTCTCTGGATTATCTGGGTCGATATGGGGGCAGGCTTCAAGCCGAGCTTGTCGCACACATAGGCTTCCACCCTAGGCGAGACATTTGCAAATGTCCCCACAGCACCAGAAATCTTGCCATAGCTTATTACATCAAGGGCCTCTTTCAAGCGCCGTACATTTCTCTTCATCTCCTCGTACCACACGGCAAGCTTCAGGCCAAATGTAATGGGCTCCGCGTGAATACCGTGAGATCGACCAATCATAGCCGTGTATTTGTGCTCCATGGCCCTCTTTTTTATGACTTCCATGAACTCTTGCGCACCTGAGATGATCCGCTCCATTGCTTCCTTGAGCAAAAGCGCAAAACTCGTATCCAGAATGTCCGAAGAAGTAAGCCCCAGGTGGATGTATCTTGAATCAGGGCCAACATGTTCCTCCAGATTGGTCAAAAAGGCAATGACGTCATGTTTGGTCTGTTGCTCAATCTCGAGGATTCTTTCAACTGAAAAAGAGGCCTTTTGCTTAATATTGTCCAGTGCCCGCCGAGGCACCAATCCTTCCTGCGCCATGGCTTCGCAGGCTGCCAGTTCAACTTGCAGCCATTTGGAATAGCGGTTTTCATCCTCCCAGATCCTTCCCATCTCTGGCCGGGTGTACCGTGGTATCATTTGCCAGCCTCCAAGGCCTGTAAAATAGCTTTCATGAATGCCGGGAGATCATCGGGCTTACGACTGGTTATCAACTTTCCATCCACCACGACCTGTTCGTCAACCCAGTTTGCACCCGCATGGACGAGGTCATCCTTTATGGCAAAAAATGAGGTGACCGTCCTCCCTTCCAGTACTTCTGCTGAAGCCAGCATCCACCCTCCGTGGCAGATAGCGGCCACGACCTTGCCCGCCTCAAACATTTCTTTTACAAGTTTGACCATCTCAGGGTGCCGGCGCATATGGTCGGGTGCATAGCCTCCCGGTATCACCAATCCATCATAGTCCTGGGCCTTAACCTCGTCCGGTGCAGCGTCAGCCTTTGTGGTGGTGCCCGATTTACCCCGGTATTGCCCAATTCTTCCTGATCCCACCACGGTGACCTCTGCTCCCGCCTCCTTTAGCCGATAATAGGGATACCAGAATTCCAGGTCGTTGTACAATTCTTCCACAAATAGAATGACTCTTTTACGCTGTGGCTCCATGACAAACCCTCCTCGTATTGTATAATAAAAACGAAAAGGCTCCCCCTTATTCGCTCGCGCCAGCGTAGCTCAAAAAGGAGAGCCTTGAGTCCGTCGCGTCCGGAAAAATTTCTACCAGCCCCAGGTCAGATACTTGTGAATAGAGTCAGAGGCCTTCCTACCGGCGCCCATTGCCAGGATTACGGTAGCCTGCCCGGTTACAATGTCTCCTCCTGCCCATACCCCTTTTTTGGTTGTCTTTCCTGTTTCGGGATCAGCGATTATATATCCCCACTTGTTAAGTTCCAGCCCCTCTGTGGACTGGGTCAAAAGTGGATTGGCGCCAGCGCCGACTGCGATGACGACCAGGTCACACTCCATCTCAAATTCCGAGCCCTCTATGGGTACAGGCCTGCGGCGGCCAGATTCGTCCGGCTCCCCGAGTTCCATCTTGATACATTCCATACCCCTTACGCGACCTTTTTCATCTCCCAGGAATCGCTTAGGTGCGGTCAGGAGGAAGAACTCAATACCCTCCTCTTCAGCATGGTGGATCTCAGCGGCCCTTGCCGGCATCTCTTCCCTGGATCTGCGGTATACGATCCTTACCCTCTCGGCCCCCAAACGCATAGCTGTACGGGCTGAATCCATCGCTACGTTACCTGCTCCAAGGACAACCACGTCTTTTCCCTTAGCTATGGGGGTATCATACTCAGGGAAAAGGTAGGCCTTCATCAGGTTGGCTCGAGTGAGATATTCATTGGCCGAATATATGCCAATTAAATTTTCACCAGGTATGTTCAGGAAACGGGGGAGCCCTGCCCCAACGCCTATGTATACTGCATCGTATCCCTCCTCGAACAATTCATCAACGCTTACTGTGCGGCCCACAACTACGTTGCATTTGACCTCCACTCCAAGCCGCTCCAGAAAATTGACTTCCTGAAAAACGATCTCCTTGGGAAGACGAAACTCAGGAATCCCATAAACAAGTACACCCCCGGGCTTATGGAAGGCCTCGAACACTGTAACGTGATGGCCCTTCAGCGTAAGGTCACCAGCTACCGTCAGCCCTGAAGGCCCAGAGCCCACGACCGCCACTCTCTTACCTGTGGGCTCGGCCTTGGGAGGAAGTTCCCCTTTTCCATGGGCCCTCTCCCAGTCAGCCACGAAGCGCTCGAGGTTTCCAATTGCAACAGGATCGTCCTTTTTACCCAGGATACAGTTGCCTTCGCACTGGATCTCTTGTGGGCAGACGCGCCCACAAACAGCAGGGAGACTGTTGCGCTCCCATATCTTTCTAATAGCCTTTGTGAAATCCCCTTCTTTTATGTACCTTATGAAATGGGGTATCTCGATGGATACCGGGCAGCCTTTCATGCACGAGGGATTCTTGCATTGCAGGCAACGCTCAGCCTCCTTCATGGCAAGCTCGGGTGTGTAACCCAGCGGGACCTCTTCGAAATTTCGCTTTCTCCTGTTAGGATCCTGCTCGGGCATGGGCTGCCGGGGAATCTTTTCTTTTTTACTATTCGCCTTCGCCATTTTTACCTCCATTGAACTAGTTTGAAAGAGGCCACTGATAAGCGCATACATAATTGCTATGCGATCTTGCATTCGCACTTGAACTTTTCATATGCGATAGCCTCTTCCTCCTTATAGGCATTGAGCCTCTGCATTAATTCATCGAAGTCTACTTGATGGCCGTCAAATTCCGGCCCGTCAACACAGGCAAATCGGGTCTTTCCTCCCACTGTGACCCTGCAGCATCCACACATGCCTGTACCGTCAACCATAATGGGATTTAAGCTTACAATGGTCTTAACCTTATATTCTCCTGTAAGCTTGCACAAAAACTTCATCATTGGGACCGGACCTATGCCGACGACCAGTTTCACATCCTCTTTGTCCAGGACATCTTTTAAGACATCAGTCACGAAGCCGTGATGGCCATATGATCCGTCATCGGTGCATACATGCAGTTCATGGGATGCTGCTTTCATTTTTTCTTCAAGGATTAAGAGATCCTTTGTCCTTGCTCCGATTATGGCAATCACCCGATTGCCCAACTCTTTCAAACCACGGGTGATGGGGTGAAGCACGGCTACGCCGGTTCCTCCACCCACGCAGACCACGGTTCCCACCTTCTCCAGGTGTGTGGGACTGCCTAATGGCCCTATTATATCTTGGAATTTTTCCCCCACATTCATGCTCTTGAACAGGGCTGTAGATTTTCCAACCACCTGGTAAATTATAGTTATGGTCCCTTTAATGGGATCAGTATCTGCCATGGTGAGGGGGATCCTTTCACCTGTCTCCGTCGCCTTAAGGATCACGAACTGGCCGGGCCTTGCCTTTTTCGCAATTAGCGGCGCACTTATTTCGTTGAGCACCACCGTACCATTGGCCATCTCTTCACGCTTCAGTATCTCAAACATATGGACCTCCAAGATCTATTGAAATTTCGAATTGTTCCGTTTATCACAAGGCTATATTTTCTGTCAAAGGAAAAACTTCACAATATCTTCCTCATTACTAGTGCATCCTGCCCGCGCGGGTAAAAGGCCTTCCTTAAGCCAACAACCTCAAAGCCGTTTTTTTGAAAAAGCCTGATGGCCGCCGTATTATCGGAGCCAGTATGGAGCATCAGCTCATCGGCCCCCCTGTTTTTCGCAAGCCTAATAATTTCACGGAGCAACCGAGACCCAAGCCCTTTCCTCCGCTCACGCTCCTGCACGGCTATTGCCAACAGTTCTAGCCTGTTGCATTGGGTTCCAAGCTCAGCGCTCTTGCCAATCATTGCAAAGCCCATCGGCCTGCCATGGCGCACAGCCATCAATGTTTCAGCTACCCCGGATTCAAGCCACTGGGCAATCACATCTCCGTAATCGCCGTATAGCTTAAATGCCCTCTCAGAAAGGGCCCTCACAAATCCTGCATCTTCCTTGCGCCCAGGCCTCACCAATATACCTGTGCCCTTTCCCCATTCCCCTTTTTGCAGTG
>CAZAKC010000060.1:0-12941 GCA_964485655.1 uncultured Desulfobacteraceae bacterium | reverse complement strand
AAGCGCTATAGAGATCTTTTTCAAAACGCCGGGGTAGGTCTTGTGCTGTTTGATTCCTCAGGTAGGATACTCGAGGCAAACCTGGCCATGGCAATGATGCTTGAATACTCAAGGGCAGAACTGGAATCCATGCAAATATCCGATCTCGCCTTAAACTATGGCCGTACGATTTTCTCTCGGCATCTGGAGGGCCTGAAGGTTCTCGGTTTTACTGCAGTTGAGATGGAGTTTCAGAAAAAAAGCGGAGAGGCAGTTCCTGTTGAAGCAAACATAACCTGGCTTGAAGAAGAAGGCATATTTCAAGTCATGGCTCGGGACATTACACTGAAAAAGAAGCTGGAGGAGTCAAGAAAGGCTTACTCAGAACGGCTGGAAAAGGAGGTCGAACAAAGAACACTTCAGCTAAGGCAATCAGAAATGGAGGCCCGTAAGCTCCAAAAAACCGCTGAAGGGATTATTTATGGCTCCCCCATTCCCATGTTCGTCTTAAATAAAGACCACAAGATCATGTACTGGAACAAGGCCTGCGAAAAGCTCACCGGTTTTTCCAGCAAGCAGATGCTTGGAACCGACAACCACTGGAAGCCTTTTTACCCGCGCAAGAGGCCCCTTTTGGCTGATCTGATAATCGATGGGGACATAGACAAGATATATGAACTGTATAAAGATATGAACCTGAGAAAATCTTCCATGGTGGAAGGGGCCTTTGAAGCAGAGCACTTCTTTCCTCATTTGGGACCAGAGGGCACACACCTTTATTTCAATGCAGCCCCGATCAAGGATGACCAGGGACAGATTCAAGGGGCTATCGTCACATATCAGGATTTTACAGAGCGGGTCAGGATGACTCAAGAGTTAAAGCGAAGGCAGGCCTTCGTACAGAATCTTATCGAAAATTCTATTGATGGTATAATCGCGACTGATCAAAAGGGACGAATCGTTATATTTAACAGGGGTGCCACAGAAATCCTCGGGTATAAAGCAGAAGAGGTAATACAGAAGAAAACCTACAAGGAAATCTTGACTCCGGATACGGCTCGTGTGATCCGCAGTGCATTCTATGGAGAGCAGCACGGTCCGCGTGGAAAAATCATCAATATGGAGACGCAATTCCTTCACCAGTCTGGAGAATTAATTCCAGTGCGTCTGTCGGGCACCCTCCTGTATCAGAATAAAAAAGAAGTAGGAAGCGTGGTCTTTATACAAGATTTAAGAGAAATATTGAGGCTTCAAAGAGAGAAGGAACAGGCCGAGCGAATGGCAGCTATAGGCAGAACAGTCGCAGGGCTGGCTCACTACATAAAGAACATCGTTACGGGTCTAAAAGGTGGTGCATACGTCATAAATTCAGCCGTTAATAAAAAGGACCTCAGCCTAGTAGAGAAAGGCTGGCAAATGGTAGAGCGTAATATAGATCAGATAAGCAACATTGTCCTGGATATGCTGATTTATTCCAGGGAAAGAAAGCCCCAATATCAGATGGTCGACCCCAACACCCTTGTTGAAGAAGTCGTGGAACTCATGCAGGAAAAGGCTCGGCTATCGGCAGTTCAAATAGAGCTTGACCTAGATCCGTCAATTGATCCCGTGGCAATGGATAAGACTGCAATTCACAGGTGTCTGCTCAACCTCATAAGTAACGCGATAGACGCGTGCACACTGGAAGGCCTCACTGAAGCAAACGGTAAAGTGATAGTGCGTACTGACAGGCCTGAGGGTTGGGGCGTCAGATTTCAAGTTATAGACAACGGCACGGGCATGGATGAAGAGACACAATCAAAATTATTCACAGATTTCTTTACTACAAAAGGCTATAAGGGAACAGGGCTGGGCTTGCCAGTTACCCAAAAGATAATCAGGGAACACAACGGAGTGCTTGAATTTAACAGTTCTAAAGGCCAGGGCACCACATTTACCATAATGCTACCTCAGAGGTCCATTGCGCCCTCTCAGGCAAAGCGCGGCACCGGTAAAAATACCACTCCAGAGGAGGAGAACTAATCTTCTATCTTTTTTTTATATACCCGTGCGCATATCGCCTAACATGGTGACCATCAAGCACATGGAATTCTCTTATTTTCTTCAGAGTAATAGGTGAGAAGACGCCTATTGGTATGTATATAATGTGCTTACCTAACTTGGCTGCGAAACTTCTACACCACCCCGGAGGAGGGCTGGCAGCTACATAAACCACGTTTTTCTCTACACTATAGTCAATCGCAGCCATTAATAGTCTCTCGGGCTTGGACCTTGCCATGTCAAAGAACGGATCCTTCCATATGTCATAGACCCGCATTGGTGGGTAAGTTAGCATGAAGCCCCCATAGTGGCACCTGGATATCCCTGGCCCATCCATTACTTCCCCCGCGGGCGTGCTGTAAAATGACATATCTGACTCCTGTTCGTGCTCGCCAAGCCATGTGACACGCCAGGGATATGCCTCCTTACCCTGTTTGTCCGGATAATCGGGATCGAATATGACCACAACGGACCCAACTTTTCCCCTCATGGGGCGCTCTTCTTTCACATATATTTTTCCACTCCCCCACTCTCTTATCGTCTGTCGAATGTCAATCCCATCCAGCATGGAACGCACGAACGGCTCTATGGTGGTGGCCTCTTCGGTCTTTATTTCCATTGCCTTTTTCTGCAGATACTGACCATAACCCTCTATGACCACATCTTCTGGGGGATACGAGCAAATGGAAAATTGTCCGAATTCCTTGCACCACTTCTGTCTTTCGCGCCTGTCATAGTAGTGGCCTTTGTAAGGTACAGATACAAGTCTCCTTCGCATCGTCTTAAGCTTACGATGAAATCGAATCCTTCTCTGATCCAGATACAAATCTTCGGCACCCAGCCTGAGCACAGGCATGCCAGGACGCTCAGTTTGCCATGGATACTCGCTTGCTATTTCCCACAGCTCATATGCAAAATTGTCGTCCACTGCACCTCGGGCTGCAACTACTAGTTGGTAGAAATCCGGTACCAGCTTACCACTCAAGAACGCATAATTCCTGGCAAACCTGTTCATTACTCTTATCTGTGTAATTGACAACTCTTCTCTATTGCGTTTCTTGTGCTGCTCCCTTGCCTTGCCTATCAGTTCCTGCTCAATCCTAAGCCTGTCCAGCTCTGCGGTTGTCTCATTGTTCCTTGCTCTCTCATAGGCGGCTGCCAGGTACGGCATCTCTGTCAACAGCTCCCTGCTTGATTCCTCATGAAGGTGAGCAATTGATACTGCTTCGCGCTTTCTCCTACCAATCACCTCAGTCTGGGGGGATTCCAGCATCTCCAGTATCCCGGGCGCGTGATACAGTCCCCCGACAAACAAGACCCTTTCGTACTTCCTGCCGAGCCGCTGTAAATTGTATGCCATGGTTTTCTCACGCAGGATGTCTTCCTGCGCCGGAACTCTGTCTCGAGCAAAGCGGAAAAATGACTGGCAATATAAGAAGTGCCCGATCCTCTTCACCGCATAAGAATCAGGCATGGGTGATGGGAAAAAAGGGTAATTCTCTGTATCCCTATCAATGAAGTGAATATCAATATCTTTTCCTAAACCCAATCGAATGGCCTCGACCTGTCCGTCAGTGGGCTCCAGGATAAGGTAGACATAATCGCCGTATTCTTCCTCGTAATGTATGACTGACAACAATGGAAGACGCTTCACGGCCTGAAGGATCTTTTCCTTTAAAGTAGGTGGGTATTCGACGGCTATGCAATCGGGCCGAAATTCGTGAAACTGCGCCCTTACCTCTATAGCGAATTCCATCCGATTGTGAAGAATGGGAACAAACCGGATATTTTTCCATTGAATTTTATTGTTCATCAGTCATTTCATCCAAAATTTCATTGAAATACGCTGTCGCCCCCTCCTCCAAAATCAAGGATGCAGCTTCCCGTAAATATTCTAAGATGGTTTCAGGGTCCTCTTTGGTGGGTTTTGACTGGGGAGAACTAGCCACCCTCTTCATAGCATATCTCGCAATATTGATCCCATCTCTCACCGAGTATCTCTCATCAGCGTCGTGCGCAGCTTGTAAGAACTCAACCACATATTCTAAAATTTCATCATCTGCAAATGGCAAATTCTTTCGCAGTATGAGCAGTTCTTCGTCCCTTTCAGGAAAATCAATGTAGATTTGAGGTTGGAGCCTGGAATGGATATATTCGGGCAACTCGAACGTACTCGCGTCATCATTCATCGTAGTACACAAACGAAACTCGGGGTGGGCCTTAATCTTAATGCCCGCCACTACCGATTCGACATACCGTCTGCTGTCTAGCAGCGGCGCTAATGATGCCCAGCTTTTCTCGCTCATACGGTTGCCCTCGTCTATGATCGCCACACCTCCCTTGATCATGGCGGATACGATAGAGCTGGCCATATACTTGATCTTGCCACCTTCGGATATGACAGGAGTAATGATAAGGTCCTCAGGCCTCGTATCCATAGTGGCCTGGAATAGATAAACAGGCTTATTAAGGCTTTTGCCGGCATGGTACGCCAAGGTAGTCTTACCTACACCCGGTTTTCCTACTAGCCTGGGGTTTAGAGGAAAATCCTCCTCCCCAAGTACCAGCCATGCAGCCTGAACCTGAGTGACAAGGTCTGGCTGTCCCACCCAGCTCATGGGGACATCATCAGGTTCTGTCAAATGTAGCTCGACTCCATCGATCATTACTGTTTCCATTATATTACTTACCTCCCATCACAGGGTTCGAATATTTTCAACTCAGCAGCGCCTCAACCCGAGGCAATGATGCTATCCAAAGGTTTCTCCCCCGCGTTTACCGCAATGGGCTGAAGGGCTCCGAAGGCCTTAGATCTCTTTGCTTCCCGCTAACACCTCAGGGCCGACAGCTATCTAGTGTTCATCCATAAACGCTGTTTTTAAGAAATCTCTGAGTCAATCTGCTCAGCCCCATCCGTGCCTGGAATTGATTTGCTGATGGATACTAATCAATATTTTAGGTCATGGGGTGGAAAAAGCAACGGGTTATTGTATAAACTTTCCAGGAAAAGGGATTTGAACAATCCGCTGGCTGGTCTATTATTTCTTTGGTTGGGTCATCAGTATATAAAGGAGTGCAGCTATTGCTGATCTTTCTTTAGTCCTCTGGCGCCATCTGCTTGGACAAACATGGCTCCTGCCAAGGCCCCATACCCCCTTCTTTGCACACCAGGCCTGGTGTTGTGCCTGCACGTATCTTCTGGCAAGCCTATTGGCCGCAGCAAATGTGTCAGTGGAGACCTCAGCAAGACCTGCTTTGATCAATTCCATGTTCATATCTTCTCCGTTTACAAACAAGATCCCCCTTGCCTTTTCATTTGAACTCGAACTGCGCATGACTACGCTTACCTTTTTGCCTAGCAATTTATTTTCCAGGAAACGCCGAGCCTCTCGAGCAAAAGGTTGGCACGGGAAGACAGGGCAAGTCCCAAGCTCAGGGGCATCAACATAAGCCAAATCCAGACGGACAATATCATGGTTACCCCTCAACACTACCGTGTCCCCATCGATAACGCGAACTACTGTGTACTGGGCTGCAGATACAGAGGAAACAGCGAATAGTACTATAGCTAATATCAGGTTCCCCATTTCTCGCCTCTCCTGAAGCCAGATTCGCCTGGAGGGGTGGGGGATCAGGATGGGGAGAATGTCACAAACCCTATTCTTCCTAAAAATCGGGGCCGTCAAACACCACTGAGATACTTGCCAGCCCCTTCCTGTTGCCCCTACCAGGCTTGTGGAAAATCCCCGTAATCGCGTGGCCAAGCTCGGCAAAGCTCTTGAATCTGAACCTCACTCTTACTCCCACTAGATAATCCTCTTTACAATCCATTGTGCCGGTTCCATAAAGCATTGCAAGTCTTTGTCGAGATGTAGACAGAACGGAATTCCTGATTCCATGGTCAGCACCATAACAACTGCTTGATAAAGGTCCTCTAATGGAATAGAGAAAACCCACTTTATTGTCACTCGGTATAACAATTGGGTGCCCCTGAGCTCGAACGCAAGGAACAGATAAGCAGATAAGGGGAGCAATCGTAAAACAAAATACGATACTTAGAATCTGTAAGGCCTTTGATCGCATTTTTCCCTCCTTGCGTTAATTGTTTGCCGAGTTTACTCCCCTATTTTGCAACGGCTATGCCAGGGAATGTTTATCCTTAATCACTTGTAATAACAGTCAGATGCATGGAAAGAGCTAAATCGTATAAACCCCCTTGTGTGAGCCGTTTCCACAATTGTGCACACGGCGAGAAATTTTTGTGCACTCTATTTCAGGCTGTCCCACTTGTGGGTCCTGCAATTGTATTGACAGGAAAAGTCCTTATCGTATAGACTCCATTGCAAACGGGGCCCAGATATAATCTGGGGTCACTTTTGCCCAAAATATGTTTTTTCAACAGGCTTACCAACTGTCAAAATGACAATCTGATTTGTAAAACTAATTAAAGGAAAGGAGGCTCTTATGGTCAAAAAAACAAGAAAAAATAAAGGAATAGTGGGAATTGTGTGCGTCGTAGCGGTGTTTTTCCTCTTTGGTCTCCTTTTCTGTCCCCCGTCGTCAATGGCAAGGAACATCAAAGTAGGAATTATTGACTGTTACAGTGGCCCTCCGGCTATTTACGCAAAAGACGCACTTAATGGATTTAAGCTGGCACTGAAACAAATTAATAAGAAGCGTGTGCTGGGCAAAAAAATAACTTTCACCACCCGGGACACCAAGTTCAAGGTGGACATAGCCCTCAATATGGCCAAGGAACTTGTTATGAGAGAAGACGTTGATGTATTGGTAGGCACAATAAACAGTGGAGCATCTCTGGCTGTATCAGAGGCAGTGGCTAAGAAGGAAAAAGTCCCGTTCATTGTCTGGATTGCCAAGAGTGAAAGAATTACTGGCGAGAAAGGTCACAGGTACGTATTTTCAACCGGCGAAAATACTGCCATGGCAGGTAAGGCCGGAGCCGTAGCCCTAGCGAAAAAGCCTTATGTTACCTATTGGATTGCAGGGGATGACTATGAATATGGCCATGCCATTGCCAATGCTGCCTGGCGCAACCTCAAGAAACTCAGACCTGATGTTAAGGTCATAGGTAAGTCCTGGTGGAAACCAGGGGAGCCTGACCTTATGCCTTACCTCACTTCCATAATGGCTGCAAAGCCTGATGCAGTGATTTTTTGCACAGGTGGCCGCAGCATGACTAATATCATGAAGGCCATCAAGGCCACCGGAATGGCCAAAAAGGTCGCCATCTGGATTCATACGGCTACTGACCACGCCGTACTAAAACCTTTGGGCAAAGAAGCACCCGAGGGTGTAATGGGTACAATGGATTATCATTTCTATTATCCAGACATTCCTTCTAACAGGGCTTTTGTGAAGGCCTTTGAAGCCGCTTATGGAAATCCTCCTGGCTTTCCAGCCTTTCATGGGTACATTACCGCCCAGTTCATCGCAAATGCCTTTGAAAAGGCCGGCAAACTGGATAAAGAAAAATTCATAGATGCAATGGAAGGCCTAGTCATTAACAGCCCGGTGGGCCCGCTAAAGATGAGGGCATGCGACCATCAGGTTATGCTCCCCATGTATTTCGGAGTAACAAAGTATTCTCCGAAGTACGGTTGCGTTGTCTCATCTGATATAGTAACCCTGGCCCCAGATGACGTAATGCCCACGTGCGAAGAAATAATGAAAGAGAGAGGGAAATAGCATCAGCACAATCTGGCCCCGCCTATGGCCGCAGGCTGCGAAATGTCAGATCCGGCCGGGCGGGGCAAATGTTTTTACAACAATCCGCCGGGATTAAGAAATGCAACCTGCCCACGTTATAACACTCTCTGCACTTGGAAGCCACCTGTTTGTGGGATTAAGCAGGGCTATGATACTGTTTATCGTAAGCTCTGGCCTAAGCTTTGTATTAGGGGTATTACGTGTACCAAATATAGCCCATGGGTCCCTTTATATGATCGGGGCCTTCTCCGCCTACGCCGTATTTACGGCTTTAGGGGGAGGCTCACTGGGCTTCTGGGTTGCGCTGGCACTCGCCCCCCTTATTGTGGCTGCGGTCAGCTTCGTCGCCGAACGCTCCCTTTTTTGCCGACTATACGAACGTGAACACCTGATGCTTCTTCTGTTCACCTTTGCTTTAATGCTTATTTTGGATGACTTAGTGAAAATGATCTGGGGAGCAGAGTATCGCTCCGTGATGGTTCCCGGCTACTTCGAAGGATCGGTAAGGATTTTTGGCAGCTCTTTTCCTAGATATAATCTCTTCCTGCTTGCTGCGGGGCCCCTGGTGGCTATAGGGCTCTGGCTTTTCACCAACAAAACAAAAATAGGTAAAATTGCCCGTGCTGCTGCTGTGGACAGAGAAATGGTCGGGGCTGTGGGAATAAATGTGAGCTGGGTGTTCGCCTTTGCATTTGTCTTGGGATGCTTTCTCGCTGGCCTCGGAGGCGCCCTAATGGCCCCCACGGTGAGTATAACACTTGGCATGGATCACGATATTATTATAGAAGCCTTTTTGATTGTAACCATTGGTGGGCTGGGAAATATGTGGGGGGCAATGGTTGGATCGCTGATATTCGGGCTAACCCAATCGTTCGGAGTGCTTCTGTGGCCCCAATTTGCAATCGTATTTCCTTATGCCGCCGTAGTCATTGTCCTAATAGCAAGGCCCACTGGCCTTCTCAAGTCAGTCTGGTAAACGGGGGAAAGCGCAACATGGGCAAGTGGTACAATAAGATTACAGTTTTCTCCACAGCACTATTTATCGCACTTCTGTTGATCCCACTGGTGCTGCCCAGGTTTTATACCTATATCCTTGCCACCATATTTGTAACCTCGCTTCTGGCTATGAGCCTGAACCTTGTGGTAGGCCATGGCGGCCTGTATCAGTTCCATCATTGCGCTTTTTACGGCGTGAGTGCTTATACAGTTGCCCTTCTAATAACGAAGGCCCACCTACCTTACTGGGTAGCCTTTGGGGCAGGCCCTGTAGCCGCAGCTATTGTAGGATATCTGATCGGATGGTTTTGTGTTCGCCTCAGTAAATTATACTTCGGGATGTTACAAATATCACTGGGATCATTGATATGGGCCCTTGTCTTCAGGTGGTATAGTCTGACAGGAGGCGATGATGGCATCCATGGCATATCCATGCCTGATTTTATATCCTCCACCAAAAGCTCTTATTATTTTGTGTTGATAGTCCTGACCGTCAGCCTCATCCTTATGTATATAATCCTCAAGTCTCCCTTTGGTGCCACATTGCAAGCCACCCGCGATAATCCGGAGCGATGCGAAGCAGTAGGTATAAATGTGAGAAAGCACCAACTGATCGCATTGGTAATTTCCACATTTTTTGCGGGCGTGGCGGGCGTACTATATGTAGTTGTCGAACAATCTGTTTTTCCTGATCTCCTCTTTTGGGTCTTATCCCTGGAAATATTTATCATGTGTCTTCTTGGTGGATGGTTCACTTTCGCCGGTCCCATCATAGGGGCAGCTATCATGGTTTCACTCAGAACCTTTGTGGGGGTTTATACCGAGTACTGGACTCTTGTGCTGGGCGTTCTCTTGATACTATTGATTTTCTTTCTCCCTGAAGGAGTTATGGGTTTTGTGTTGGAGAAGTTTGGTGCAAAAGCTGAGCGCGCAGACAGTGGGGGTGCATAGTAAATGCTGCGCGTAGAGGAGGTATACAAATCTTTCGATGGGTTTGGGGCTGTTAACGGTGCTAACCTCCATGTTGAAAAAGGCGCAATAGTAGCAGTGATTGGACCCAACGGGGCAGGGAAAACCACCTTATTTAATCTCATTACAGGCCAATTAAAGCCCGACAGTGGGAGGATTATTTTTG
This sequence comes from uncultured Desulfobacteraceae bacterium, assembly GCA_964485655.1. Classification (GTDB taxonomy): domain Bacteria; phylum Desulfobacterota; class DSM-4660; order Desulfatiglandales; family Desulfatiglandaceae; genus B111-G9. Next base: position 3,064 of record CAZAKC010000060.1, on the reverse strand, counting down.
AAGGTAAAGAAATTACCAAACTCCCTCCCTATGTGATTTGCAGGAAGGGTATCGCCAGATCATTCCAGATAGCTAACATCTTTCCTCGGCTCACTGTATTCAGAAACGTACAGGTCTCAATCCTGTCCCAACAAAACAAGAGCGGCAGGCTCTTTCGCCCGGTCACCAATATGGCCGTAAGGGAGACACATGAAATACTAGAACACGTGGGGCTCGAAGACAAGGCTGAACGGCTTGCAGGTTCCCTATCCCATGGAGATCAAAGGATATTGGAGATTGCCATCGCCCTTGGAAACGAACCCAGGCTCCTTATTCTTGACGAACCCACGGCAGGCATGTCACCCGAAGAGACGAAACGGACCATGGACCTCATCAAAGATCTGGCGGAGAACCGAGACCTAACCATACTTTTCTGCGAGCACGATATGGATATTGTCTTTAATGTGGCCCAGAGCATTATGGTTATGCATCATGGCCGCACCCTCGTTCAGGGCTCGCCCGATGAGGTCAGGCTGAACAAGGAGGTCCAGGAGGCCTATCTGGGAGGGGACGAGGATGCTTAAGGTCACTGGTATTCACACCTATTACGGGCTGAGTCACATCCTCTTCGACGTATCTCTTGAAGTTAAGGAAGGACAGGTGGCATGCCTCCTGGGCCGTAACGGGGCAGGAAAAACCACGACGCTCAAGAGTATAATGGGACTGGTTCCGCCCAGACAGGGCAAAATCATTTACAAGGGCGAGGATATTACTGGGGTCCAGCCATATATACTGGCGAGAAAGGGCATTGGCTATGTGCCTGATGACAGGAGAATATTTGCAGATCTGTCTGTGAAGGACAATCTGGAAATTGCCGCTCGAAAGAGAGATGGCAAAGGCCAGTGGACTCTGGACCGAGTCTATGAACTTTTCCCCTCACTTAAGGCCTTTTCCGAACGCAGGGGGGGATTGCTAAGCGGAGGAGAGCAAAAAATGCTCGCTATAGGCCGGGCATTGATGAGCAATCCGGATCTTCTCCTTTTGGATGAACCCACAGAGGGTCTCGCGCCTCTATTGGTGAGGAACCTGCGGGAGACCATAGAAAAACTCAAATCTGCCGGTCTGACGGTCCTGCTGGCAGAACAAAATGTAAAGTTTACTTTAAAGCTCAGTGATTACGGTTACATAATCGATGATGGAAGAATCTGCTATAGGGGTACCGTTGAGGAGTTGATCTCAAGTGAGGAAGTGAGAAAAACGTGTGGGCTTTAGCGAGCCCTCGTGCCGCCTTTCCCCATATTTACCGTCTACAGAACGGAAAGGAGAAGCCGAAATGAAAGAATTGAGGAAGAAAACATTTTACACGGATAAGGCCGCCTTCACGGGGGGCCCTTACTCCCAGGCAGTTATCCATAATGGAATGCTCTATATTTCGGGGCAAATTGCACTGGACCCTAAAACAAGTGAACCCGCCTTGGGGGATATAGAAGAGCAGTCAACCGTCGCCCTTGAGAACCTCAAGATAATTGTTGAGGAGGCAGGCTCCTCTTTGGACAAGGTCCTTAGGGTAACTGTTTACCTTGCCTCTATCGATGATTATCCCAAGTTCAATGAAGTATACAAGAGATTTTTTACCTCTAATCTGCCCGCCAGGACTTGTGTGGCGGTTTCAGGCCTTCCCCTGGGTGCCCGGGTGGAAATAGATGCATTAGCATGCCTATAGCCCGCAAGCGTCGCTCGTATCGCCGTAGACCAACATCAAGGACATTTTTTTTGCAAACGCCTGCCTGATGTGCTAATAACAAAATCAATCGGTTGATTTAAGGTTAGCTCAACGCCTTAACATTACTTGGGAATAATGACGGCTAGTTCCTTCCGGCTAAAGGGAGCAACAAGCGCAGGAAGTTTATCTCAATCGGTGCACTCAACTGTTTTGAGCAAGAAAAATAAGTGGCAGGACCATTATACGCGTAAGGCAAAGGAACAGGGGTGGCTGGCGCGCTCCATTTTTAAACTACAGGAGCTAGACGCAAAGTACCACTTCCTGCACAAAGGAGACAGAGTCCTGGACCTGGGATGTTGTCCGGGGTCATGGACCCAGTACTCACTGAAAAAGGTTGGTCCCGGGGGCAGTGTTGTAGGGTTGGATTTAGAGCAACCCAAGTCCTTGGCAGGGCCCAATTTTCGCTTTGTAAAGGCCGACATCCTGGATATAGATGCCCGCTGGCTTGAGGCTCAGGTAGGGATTGTTGATATTGTTCTGAGCGATCTGGCGCCACGGACCACTGGTATAAAATCAACTGACGCCATGCGCTCAGCGGAGCTTGCGCAAAAGGCCCTCGAGATTGCCCTTCGCTTATTAAAAGTCGGCGGGACATTTGTATGCAAGGTCTTCGAGAGCCAGGAACTCGGGAATTTCAGAGCTAAGATGTCCCGGCATTTTGGCGTTGTGCGCGCAGTCCGTCCAAAGGCGGTTCGCAAAGGAAGCAGGGAAATTTATATAATCGGTCAAAAAAGAATTCTTTCTTAGGAGGATATGCAATGTCAGGCCATTCAAAATGGAGTTCTATCAAACATAAAAAGGGCGTAGCAGACGCAAGGAGGGGCAAGATATTCACCAAGCTCATAAGAGAAATTACGGTCGCTGCCCGAATGGGGGGAGGCGACGCGAGCGGGAATCCTCGCCTCAGGGCTGCCATAGCCGCGGCAAAGGCCGAAAATATGCCCAAGGAAAACATTGAGCGTGCCATCAAAAAGGGCACCGGCGAGTTGGAAGGGGCCTCATATGAAGAGGCGAGCTATGAAGGTTACGGACCTGGTGGAGTGGCTGTGTTGGTGGATTGCCTCACCGATAACAGAAATCGCACGGTCGCGGAAGTCAAACACCTCTTTGAGCGTCATGGGGGCAGCCTTGGGGAACCTGGATGTGTGGCCTGGCTTTTTGAGAAAAAGGGCCTGATAGTGATAGAAAAGGACAAGGTGGAGGAAGAAAAACTCCTGGATGTGGCACTGGAGGCCGGTGCCGAAGATGTCAGAGAGGGAGATACAGAGTTTGAGGTGATTACCGAACCAGGCGATTTTGAAA
>CAZAKC010000059.1:0-13079 GCA_964485655.1 uncultured Desulfobacteraceae bacterium | reverse complement strand
CTCCTTCCAGCAAATCTTTGAGTCGATGAAGTTGATCCGGTGGAATGAAGGCCCATGCCTCTTCACCGTGGTTGATAATATCTCCGTTTGACAATGTTTCCATGTCAAACACCGCATGGAGCATGCCATCATTGGCGCCGAAAAACACGTAGGTCTCCGAGGTATCGTCAGGATATCGGTATGTGAGCACAAGGGGAGTACTGTGCATCACGTCCCCTAGAATAAAGGATCTGTTGTCCTCGCTGTCGTTTAGTACGTCTGCCCCCCTGACAAAATTGATGATTTCTGACACACTGTGCTCCGAGGGATTTCCAAGCAACGGTGCTGTGATCCCTGAGTTGGTATCTTTGAATTCGTTGGTTGAATCGGCAAGATCACGGGAAGAGCCTAAATAGGTATAGATTTTACGACTGGAGTTGTGCACATAATTGGCTTTTAACGGGTCTGCCCAGTCCCTTGCTGACCAAAGTGGCTGAGCTGTGGGTTTAATGTTCCCCTCAGGGTCAAGGGCTAGTTGTCCATTTGCATCTACAAGGTTCCCTTCCTCATCCAACCGAAATTTTTCCACGTCCCCTTCCCACAGGTTTTGACCTGTTGGCCTGAACAGGGCCAGATATGCGAATTGTCCACTGGTAGTATTGGAGGGGGGTATTACAGGCGCAGTGAATGTAGTAAAGGCGCTGGCAGCCTCATCAGGTGGTATAAGGCAAGTATCGTCCCCAGTACCCAATGACGAGATCGTCAGTAATAAAAATATCGCCAATAATGCAATTTTCTTCATTGCAACTTCCACTGCTCTCAGAGAGTATCAGAAAATCTCCTTCGTGGACCTAAAACGTCGTGCCACCAAAGCCCACGTTAATCGAGTAAGGCTGCTTGTCGCTCAGGCGCGAGGGAATCCATTTTTTAGTACCCTACTCTGTAAAATCCCACCTCGATATGGCTCTCTGCTCCCGATGGGCCATAGCCCTTGCAAATCATTTTGTACCTGTAAGCCTTAAATGAGCCTACCTCAAACCCTGATCCCCTCGGCACTTCGCTCATCCCCAGGTACTGTACCGACCCATCAAAAGACTGTTTTGGGCTCAACAGCCCCTCGGGTGACTGAAACTGTACCGGCGCTGTCGGATCCATATTGCTTGCGTCGTAAAGATCGGGCCTGCCGGCAACATAGTTTCTGGCAGATTCTGCGGCGTAAAACGCCATCTTATGATAAGTGATATTAGAAGAGGACCTAATTTCATTCATAGTCATTCTAGCCACTACTATACCGGCGATGGTGGAAAGTGCCAGCACCAGGAGAGCAATTATGAGTACAGAGCCTTCGTTATCCCTCATTCTGTCTACCTCACTTGCGTTATTTCCAGTTTCCTGGTCCTGCCCCTATCATTCCATGTTACGACAAGGCCAATAGTCTTATTCCCAGAATTGGGAGTGTCCTCCGCCACATTCCAAAAAATGTTAAAAGATCTTCCACTTATTACCTGGCCCATAAGGGCGTGATCAGCATCCGATCCTGTATCACTCAATCCGTTTTGCCCATCATTATCAGAGTCCTGCAATTCTTGGGAGTTCAGATCCAGGGCCATTAGCTTCTCCATCCTGTCCGTGGCCACTGTGGCCGCGATTGTGTTGGTGGTTGCCGAATTGTTGCCCTTAATGGCCGCTCCCTGTAAAGTGGCAATCGCCAGCAGGCCTACCGTCAGGATTGACACGGCTACCACTACTTCTAGCAAGGTAAATCCGGTATTTTTTGAGATCAATCTCTTCATAGCGCTTAAATACCAAAGATTTTCCGCCTAAATCTCATAGCTTTTGGCTGAACTCTCTCACGTACTCTATTTCAGTGCGAGGTTTCTGCACAAGACCTGGGTTGTCATAAGGAGCCGTCTGTATCCATCATTTGCAGGACCGAATATTGTGTCACCCTGCTGATTCTTATAGACGGTGGTGTCTTTGAAGCCCGATACTGGCTTTGTCGCTCTCCCCACAAGAGTGATTTGTACTGATCGTATTTCTTGAGGATTTGAAACAGTACTCATGTGAGGGTTCAATACATTACCGTGCCTGTCGAGATAAACGAAATCAAGGGCATCTATGTATTCTGCAACTGGTTGTTTGTGGCCTGCCGGAGTTTCCCTACCAAGCTTGCTTATTCCAGATGCCAAATATATGTAATAGGATACATCCTCATTATATTCAGTCGCGTCGCCATTGGCGTTTCGGTCTTCGGTTAATATTATTTTATTAGAGCTGGCATATAATATTCCCGCATTGGCCTTACCGGTCGGATCGCAGCCTGCTGAAGCGATATCTCTTTCCATAAAGTAAAGAGCCGTTCTCATTTTGGCCTGGAGCTGGGAAAGCTCATCTTGGGCAGCAAAGGATCGTTGCTGTGAGCGATAAAGAGAGTATATACCGACAGTAACAACGCCTGCCAGCACCATTGCAAGCAACAGTTCAACAAGCGTGAAGCCATGCGTTTTCCGTGTATTTGCCTTCAATGAGCAATTCCCCTGTAACGTAAGATATTCGTGGCAACCATAGTTCCGTGAAATATTGGATATTGCCAGCGAGAGGTAACAGTCCAGGGTCCTACTCAACTCTTATGTTGCCCGCAGGAGACAATACCACTTTAGCTCTGCCATCCCTTTGATTGACCAGGAAGGCGGTTCCCATCCCCATACCCCCGGTATTGCTCACAGGTATTCCGCTGGGTTTAAAGGAAACAGCCGGGATCCCATCGTCATTTTTATGAAAACTCAATCCGGTTCCGTGGCCACGGGATTTGTCGAAGGATATGCCTGGGAACTGCCCACCGGCCAACACACGCTTGAAAAGAATCTGTTCCCCTGAGTCATATTCGAGATTCCCATTGGTGTCCACGAACACAACGTAATCATAACTTCTGCCAGCAATAGACTGATAAAAAGTAATAGTGCAATTGCAGCCTTTTCCAATCGCTGAGGCCTTGGCCATCTGAAAGCACTGGAAAAGGTCCTGCGCAGCCCCTTTTAAGTAATAAGAAGGAATCCAGTTGGAAAGGGCTGGAACTGCTATGGCAGCCATCACTGCCAGGAAAATTAACGCTACAAATACCTCCAGGAGGCTGAATCCTCCGGGAAACTGCCTCGCATTACGCCAGGTCATTAAGGTGAACCTGTTAGCGGTCTGCCTCATCATGTATTTGTTATTAGTGCCCGATTAGCCCGTTGAGTTCAGGGCCTTTGAGGGTCGCCCCTAGGTGATTTAGTCGTTAACCTCACAGCGATTTTATTAAAAGGGTAAGCTCTTCAGATGTCAAGCAATTAATGAGTTCTTTTCCCTAGTTAAGGCCAGCCTCAAGTTTCCCTATTCACAAGCCGATATTTCAACTCAGAGGCCGAGAGTCACTCGAGCACAGGTGTTTTCCCTGTCCAGCATAAGTTCCACCTGCATTGGGTTTGGCGTATGTGCAGGGTGGCGCTCAGCAGCCCTTTGTGATGGAGATGTCAATTAACGCGGGTATTGCCCCGATAGTGAGGCAACAAAGGGACCGTATGGTGCCTGTGAAGGAGCAAGCTATGAACCAAGGACGTTACAAGAGGTTATTCGTCTTCGTGGTCACTTTACTTATCTTGTTGCCTTTACGGGTTAATGCATTGGATCCAAGTAAGTTGTTCAAACAAGGGACAGCATACTTGGAGCAGGGGAAATTGGAGCTTGCAGTTGTCGCGTTTACAAGAGCGATAAAAGAAAACGCCTCTTACGTAGAGGCTTACAACAATAGGGCTTTGGCCTACTACGCGCAAGGAAAAGACGACCGGGCAAAGGCTGACCTCCTTAAGGCACTGCTATTGGATCCAGACAACGAAATAGCAAATAGCAACCTAGGAATTCTCTTGTTTGAAGAAGAGGACTATGAAGACGCCATAACGCATCTGGAAAGGGCTATTGGTAACGGCAGGCAGTTGAAACCTTATCATGCAGCTATACTCCGAAACCTTGCCTTCATATATCAGAGAGTAGGACTTCAAGATAAGGCGGAAATCTCCATCAAGACCGCATTAGCAATTGAACAAAGCTACAACAAAGATAAGGTAGCCGCCGATCGATACACCGAAACAGGGCTTGGGACAAATGGTCCTGATCATGTTCTAGTGCTCAAAGTCTGGTCGAAAAGATAAAGCACAAGGCCTATTCACAAACTTTGCCTTTATATTCCCTTTGTGGGGTGAGGAGATTTCCGAAAAGCAACGTATTCTCTAAAGATAGGCCTGGAAGGGCCTCAAATTTGTAAATTTTTTTTACAAGTGGCAATTATCTTTACGATGAATGAGCCGATATAAATAGGATAAAAGCGGATTTAAAGGGATAAAAATTTATTGAAATTCAGCAGTTAGGTGAGGATTCACCTTCACGGCATGTTAATTGCTGATACAGGTTTCAGCTATGCTGATCGAGACAATACCAGGAAAAGGGCATTGGAAAATGCGTGGGATAAGACAAGGTAATATTGCAGGAGCAAAGGGATTTAGCATTATTGAGTTGTTAGTAACCTTCGTCGTGCTGGGAATACTGGTTGGCTTAGCTATTCCGGCCTTTTCTGTGTGGCTACCCAATTATCAACTCACAAGTGCAGCTAAGGAGCTTTATGCCAATCTAAATCTCACCAAGCTCGGAGCGATCAAGCAGAACAAATCGTGGGCTGTGGTCTTCGATCCTAATAGTGATCGCTATTTTATCTGCAACGACGATGGAGCAAATAATTCTTGGGATGGCCCACCATCGATTGGAGGAGATGACACAGTGGTCAAGACTGTTGAGCTTGATCATTATGGAAAAGGTATCACCTTTAGCCATGGAGCGGCCACAGCAGCCGTTGGAGGCGGTAGCTTCCCTGGAGATAATGTGAGCTATGCATCAAATGCGGTGGCATTTAATCCAACGGGTTTTGCCAATTCGGGGTACGTCTATCTTGGAAACACCAAGGGAAAGTCCTATGCCGTGGGGACCCTAGCTTGTGGTGTGATAATGCTAAAGCGATGGGACTCAGGCACATGGACAGAGCAATAGAGGGAGCGGTATGTGGTTCAAGAAGCTTAACGACGGTTCAGGTTTTACCCTAGCCGAATTACTGGTAGCGATGACAATAACGGGTGTATTGATGGCAGCGATATACTCTGCCTATATGTCGCAGAAAAAGTCATATAAGATCCAAAGTGACACAGCAGCGGTTCAACAAAACCTGAGGGCAGCCATGTACTATCTTCAAAGAGAGGTCCGTATGGCAGGTTATAACCCTCGTGGGACGGCTAGTGTTGGCTTTACAAACATTTCATCCTCAACCCAAAGCAATATCTCCTTCTCATGGGATGCCAATGAGAATGGGACCTATGACGCAGCCACTGAGCTTATTTCATATAGATACAATGCCGGCATCGGGACACTGGAAAGGCAGGTCGGAACCTCTGGTTGGCAGGTGGTAGCAGAGAAGATTACGGGTGCCAGTTTTACTTTCCTTGATTCATCCGGGAACCCTACTATGATTGCCGGCAATGTACGTTCTGTGAATATTGCCCTGACTGCGAGCGAAGGGACTCACAGCAGGCAGTTGAGCTGCGAGGTAGTGTGTAGAAACATCGGACTCTAGGAGGCGCAATGGTTAGGGAGATGAGACGGCTATTCAATATCAAAAGAGGAACCAGAGAAGAGGGTTTTACATTAATAGAGATCATGGTTGCTTTGGCAATTTTAGCCTTTGGCATCCTGGCAATAGCTTCAATGCAGATTTCTTCTCTGAGTGGTACTGCTGCGGCCCAAAAGGTGACTGAAGCCACGTCTATTGCCCAAGACAGGGTGGAGCGATTCGTTTCCGTAGCTTACAATGATGCCGATCTCAGCACGGGCACCCACACAGAGGCAAACCCGCCTGTCGGATATTCAGTTAGCTGGTCTGTGAGCACCAACACACCAATAACCAATACGAAAACAATTGTAGTCAACGTTTCATGGAATGCCAAAGGTGTAACAAAAAGTACTTCGCTAACCTACATAAAAATGGATGTCATATGAGGAAAACGATGTGCAAGGCAAAGCGTGAAGAAGGATCTGTACTTGTAATAGCCCTTATAATGCTTGTTCTGTTGACGCTCATTGGTATATCCGCATCAACCAACACAAGCATTGAGCTTCAGATTTCAGGGAACGATAAGGTCCACAAGATGGCATTTTATGCAGCGGACGGGGGAACAGAGGCAGGCTCGGAGCTATTGGAAGAGAACATTGATAGCAGAGGCTTTAATAGTTCGTCGGTAGGAAATACGCAGGTAAATAATACCGATTTTTGGACAAATCTGAATGAGCCTTCAACCAATGATGTAGTGATACCTAATATCGGCGGTAATCAAGTAAATCTGAAGATTTGGGGAAACAGTTCCTTGTCCAGCGGTGGCGCAATACAACTGATCTCAGGCTATGAAGGAAAGGGTAAAGGTGCGAGCGGCAGTGGGGCCTATCTTGTCTATGAGATAAGCTCCCAGTCGGTGGGATCTGGTAATTCCGAATGCAGGATAAGGGTTAAGTGGCGACATCTTATATAAGTCAGAATGAAGCAGAGGGAGCCTGTTATCAGGGCTCGGTATGGCCATACGTGAACAAAATTAGCAAGGATTCCATCTAAGATATAGGAGAGTGAGAAATGAAAAAGCAATTTTTGTGCATACTGCTATCCATGACTATGGTAGGGGCAATAATGTCGATATCAATAGTTAGCAGCTCATCACCCTCACTCGCTTTTATGGTAAAGCGCAATGGCGCGGTTATTCACCATTTTAAACCACTAAAGCGCAAGATTCCAAAGAAGGCTCGTTTCCTAGGTTGGGATGGCAATAAGTTGCTGACAACGGCAGGGACATTTGTCATCACGAACTCGGTAAAACTTGTTGACCTTGCTGGAACTAAAGAGGATGCATCGGCTCCCTATGGGACCAGAACCCCTCAGGTTCACCTGTTTTATAAGAATAACAGGCTGGTTAAGGTTGTTATCAAATAACGAGATCAATGCGTGACTCTTTTTAGGAGGAGCAAAATGAGGACATTTAGGGCAAATAGACCCGGGACTAGCATATGTATGACCATCTTTTGTGCACTGATCGCGTTGGTATTGGCCCTGGGGTGGTCAGTCAATACAAAGGCTGCATCCAGTGAAGATTACGAGGCCACGCCCCCATTTTTGGTCAGGCAGGTGGCACCCAACGTCTTAATTATTCTGGATAACTCTAACAGTATGGATGAGGATGTTGATGGCAATGCAGTGGGAAGTGATGCGCCGAACAGTAGGTCGGAAATTGCCAGGCAAGCTATACTGTCTTTTATTCAGGACAATTGGGATACGATGCGTTTTGGACTGATGGCATACCAGCAATCCAATATTAATCCGTATTACCTACACAACTCCTTTTATTACTGCTCTTATGATCCGTCAACATACGATCCAAGTGCCACACCCGCCCCCAAAGACGACACTGTAAATACCAAGAGATATCCCAATCCGGTAGACCCCGGGCATTACATTTATTACGATCAGGCCCTACCCATGTATTCCGATTCTAATCTTGGAAATGCCTTCGCTTACTCGAGTAATTACAATGAGACAGTTGACCCTGAAACAGGTAATTATTACTGGGTCTATCAGAGCAAAACAGGGACACTGGATCCCCCGTTGGGCATTTCCAAAGGAGGGCTGGGCAGCTATGGTTATTCCACTCATTGGTTTGATTCCCACTTTGTACCAACCGATGAGGATTATGCTGCTGGCTTCCAGTATTTTGGAAAGCAACTCTCTTGGGTCTACGTAGGTAGAACATGGTTTTCCAATTCCTCTCCCGGCCATGGATACCTGCATGTCCCAATCGATGATAGCGATGATGCCCATTTCCAAGCACTGCAGGAAAAGCTTGGAACATCCAATTTTTCTACAAACCCGGCTGATCACCCGAACAATGACCTCGATACCCCTTTGCGCAATGCCGGCCTTACCCCAATCGCAGGTACCCTTGAATCCGCAAGGCTTTATTTTCAGGGTAACCTGCCTCCTGATCAGGGGGGAAACGCACCGAGTCCCATTCAGTATTCTTGTCAGAAGAATTTCATCATCTTAGTTACAGATGGCCTTCCCAGCGTAGATAAAAATGGCAATCCGGGAGATGCTGATAGCCTGTTGCCCGAGGTGGTCAGTGAAGTCACACAGCTTCGCTCCACGAGCGTAGCCGGATTTACAGATCCCTTTGATATCCAAACATTTGTCTTGGGCTTCGCCATTCCATCTGAGCTTGGATCCAAGCTGGATGATATTGCAGTAGCAGGTGGGACAGATGTAAATGGGCATGCCTATCTCGCAGGGGACGCCAGTGAACTCACACAGGCGTTAAAGAGCATATTCATTGAGATTCTCAAGAGAACCTCTTCTGGCACAGCCGCCTCTGTGATATCCAACTCCCGCTCAGGCGAAGGGGCAATATACCAGTCGATCTTTTATCCCGAATATAAAGACACCTCCGGAAATAAGGTGGAGTGGGCCGGTCAGCTTCATGCCCTCCTTGTAGATGCCCATGGTAATATGAGAGAGGACACCAACGGTAATCACAAGTTGGATCTCACAGATGACAGGATAATTGTCTTTGACAACGGCCTTGTGGACAAGTATGTGGACTCGAATGGAAACGGGCAGCTTGATGATAGTGAGGCAGCGAGCCCAGAAGAAACGACCACAATGGAGGATATTAAATTCCTATGGTCGAGCAGCCCGTGGCTTAACGAAATCAGCAATGAGGAAGATATTACCCAACAGAGGTCTTACAGTAGCCTGGACCATAAAAGATACATATTTACATTTGCCGATCAAGACCAGGATATGATAGCTGATCCTGGAGAGGTACAAGATTTTGTGTGTCCCAGCTTGCCAAGCAGCTCAGACCTTACCGACACTTCCAAGATATTTGCTTACATTCAACCATACAAGCCATTCAACAAGCCGAGCTATGTGAGTGCTATTAGCAGTAATACCTCGGTCTATGAGGACTATCTTGAAAGACAGACCCAACGCATCATAAACTATATACGGGGATGGGACCAAAGCCAGTATAGCTCCAGCACTTCGCCCTCTTACACGATTCCTGCTTTTAGATCAAGGCAAGTGGACTATGACGGAGATTCTACGGTGGAGACATGGCGTTTAGGTGATATTGTACACTCGACACCCACGGTGGTAGGGCGGCCTTCAGAGAATTATGATCTTCTTTATCATGATTTGTCGTATGCGGAATTTTTTAGAACATATAAAAGACGAAGGACAGTGGTCTACGTGGGCGCAAATGACGGCATGATTCACGCCTTTAATGGCGGATTTTATGATTCCGCAAGCAAGGCCTTTTTGACCCAGCCCCTTGATGACACTGGAAACCCTGATACAAGCTATACTGCATACGACCTGGGAGCAGAGCTTTGGGCGTATGTACCATATAACCTGCTGCCTCATCTGTACTGGTTAACTGATCCTGATTACAAACATATCTATTATTGTGATCTAAAGACAAAGGTCTTTGATGCAAAGATTTTTTCAAGTGGCGTGGACCCAGTCACAGGCATAAACCATCCTTATGGGTGGGGAACCCTGCTCGTAGCAGGCATGAGGCTTGGTGGGGGTGAGATTGAGGCGGATTTGAACAAGGAAGATGGGGATTCCTACAATCCAGACGTAGACCGGAAGATGAGATCGGCATTCGTGATATTTGATATAACTGATCCGGAATCTCCTCCGGCAGTTTTGGGAGAAATTTCCTTTGACCACCTTGGTTTCACTACTTGTTACCCCACCGTGATCATGCTGAGAAACAAACAAGTGACTGTTGATGGTGATGGGAACACAGTGATCAGTTTTTCAGATCCTGGCAAATGGTATTTGCTCCTTGGCTCAGGCCCTGCAAATAGTAATGGAGAACCGGATCCCACTTCATTTGCAAGCGTTACCAGCTCGCAACCGGGTAAGATCTATCTCGTGGATCTTGTAAAGCTCGCTCAAGATCATGAGATATGGACAGTGGACGGAAGTGATAGTAACACCGCAAAAAAGGGAGTATATGTTTTTGCCAGTTTGGACACCAACACGTTCATTTCACCTCCTATTGCAGTTGACTATGACCTAGACTACAACACAGACGCCGTCTATTTCGGCACTGTCTCAGGGTCAGAAGGGAGCTGGGGTGGGAAACTCCGAAGGATCGTGGTGGATGACCAACTGAATTTGGCCGACTGGGATTCTGACAGCGTTTTGCTGGATCTAACCCCTAATCCTTCAGGATTGAGCAACGGCCAACCAATTGTTTCGGCCCCTGCCTTGGCGATTGACCCTGATGATAACCGTTGGGTCTTTTTCGGCACAGGGAGATTTTATACAACCACTGACGCAGACAATACCGATCAACAATCTTATTACGGCATCAAGGAGCCAAGAAGTGGACAATCATGGAGTTGGGCTGAAGTAAGTCGCGGCGATTTAGTGGATGTCAGCTCAGCAGATGTGTATGAAGATGGAAGCACGGTTTTGAATGTGCTTCATGTCGCTAACTGGAATGATCTGTCTTCGGAGATTGAGGCAAATGCCGGCTGGTTTCTGAATTTTCCAGATGAAAAAGAAAGGAACCTAGGTCAGGCTACCCTCCTGGGTGACATTCTCACATTCACAACGTACCTGCCGTCACTTGATCCTTGCGAGTTTGGCGGCGACACAAATCTCTATGCCGGGTATTACAAAACAGGCACGGCATATTTTGAGGCTGTTATTGGCCTTGGTCAGACAGAGTATAATGGTAAGAAGAAGGTGTTGAGAAGAACGACGCTAGGTAAAGGCCTGTCTATTACTCCTAACTTACACACTGGTAGGGAGGAGGGCTCTAAGGCATTTGTGCAAACCAGCACGGGAGCCATCGAAGTAACGGAGCAGGCAAACCCGGGAATGACGAAAAGTGGGCGAGTTTCTTGGAAACAAGAATAATACAAAGAAACAAATGCGTATTCAAAGAGGCGCCCTTCCGGGCGCCTCTTTATGTCTGCATTATCCTGTTGGCCTTTATTTCTAAATCAGATAATATGACGCAGAGAGCATTCAGGATGTCTTATTCTTCAAAAACGAGGCAGTAGCATGGGACGCATAAGACAGACACTTTCCGTTATATTCTTGGTTTTTCTTCTGTGCGGGTTATCTCTTGGAGCTACCAACAGCAAACTTGCAAAAAGTCTTTTTGACCGTGGGCTGAAAGCGGAAGAATCGGGAGACACAGATAATGCGATACTTCTTTACACTAAAGCGATAGGCATCGATCCAAATTTTTGGGAGGCTTTCTATAACCGTGGTAATGTTTATCTAAAGCTTGAAAGATACGCTGAGGCGGTGAGCGACTTTACCAAGGCCTTGCAATTGAACCCCGGGAACGAAGAAATCTATAACAACCGAGGTTATGCATTCAAGCAACTGGGAAACTACCGTGCTGCCTTGGGAGATTTCAATGCTGCCCTTGATAAGAGTCCTGAATCGGTAAATATTCTTTTGAACCGTGCAGCCACTTATGAAGAAATGGGGGACATGGCTGCTGCCCTAAAAGACTATAGCAATGTAACTGATCTAGATCCGGAGAATGCCAAGGCGTATCTCTCCAAAGGATACATAGAGGCAAAAGAGGGACAGATTAACAATGCGATCAGGGACCTTACAGAGGCCATATCGCTTAACCCGGTTTTCCTGGAGGCGTATGTGCAGAGGGCTGCTCTTTTAGAAAAAATCGGAAGACTGACTGAGGCCCTTTCTGATTACTCGAGGGCAATGGATATCGATCCAGAGAACAAAACGGCTCATTTCAACACGGGCGTCATCTTGACTCGATTAGGCCAGTATAAGGAGGCTGTCGAGCATTTTGCAAAGGTGATCGAACTGGATAGTGAAGATCAAAGGGCATATGTTGGACGGGGTTACTGTTTGGCGGCAATGGGGCGGCACAGAGATGCAATAGTTGACTTCACAACGGCTATTGAACTGGATCCAAATGACGCAGATGCATATCTCGACAGGGGTACATCTTATCGAAGGATAGGAAACAACCGTGGTTTTATTGATGACTATCGCAGGGCAGCCGCCTTGGGATCGGCAAAGGCTAAGGCCTACCTCAGATCAAAGGGAATTGGCTGGAAAATACAGTAAAAAATTCAACCAATTTCAATACCGTGGCCCTGGGGTACAGGGGGTCAAAAAATTAGGCAGTTTCTATGGCAAAGGCCAATGGTGAGCAGGCATTGGAATTAGGCCCAGTTTGCAGGGTCTTGGTGGAAAAGGGCATCATATCTGATACCCAGGCCAAGGAAATGCTCTTGAGGGAGGCAGATCTCAGAGACAGGCTTGAAAAGGTGCGATATGGTAAAAGGTCAATGGCATTTTCATCCTCTGGCACCTTTGATACAGTAACAGGTGTGGATATCATCTGCTCACTAAACCTTGGCCGTTGTGATTGCCCAGGTAAAAAAGTCGATGAAGAGACGGTTTTCCAGGCCTTGGCCTCACATTGGGGCATTCCGTATAGAAAAATTGATCCGCTCAAATTGGATCTGAATCTTGTGACCAACATTATCCCTCACACCTTTGCAGTCAAACATCTGGTGGTACCCATAGAGATAGACGGAGATTCCTTGAAGGTTGCCACACCCAATCCATTTAACCTAGAGGTACTGGAAGACATTGCAAGGGTGAGCAAGTACCATGTCCAGCCGGTAGTTAGCTCAAAGTCCGATGTGCTGAGGATAATTGATGAATTCTATGGGTTCAAGCGCTCAATAGCTGCAGCAGAGCACCAGTTTGCTGGTAGCCCTGTGGACCTTGGCAACTTGGAGCAATTCGTTAGATTGAAGCCAGCAGAAGAGCTGACCTCCAATGATCAGCATATAGTCAATGCGGTTAACCACTTGCTTACTTATGCCTTTGACCAGAGGGCAAGTGATGTACATATTGAGCCTAAACGCGACCTCAGCATTGTGAGGATGCGCATTGATGGGGT
>CAZAKC010000058.1:0-13138 GCA_964485655.1 uncultured Desulfobacteraceae bacterium | reverse complement strand
TTCAATTTCCCGCTCTCACTTTCTATATGGTAGTTTACGCCTTGAAGTTCCCAACTCCCTTCGCTGGATTGCCATCCACTGCGGGGCAATGGATGGACTCACGGAAATTTCTAGGCTCACACAAACGGCAATTTATATTCCATTCATTCGGGTGAGTCAAGAATTATTCTCCGGACAGCCAGAAACATCAAAATAATTTGGCAAGGTTTTTACGAAACGGCGGGTGTACAATGCCCTTTTCTGTAATAATTGCAGTTACGTACTTTGATGGGGTGATATCAAACACAGGATTTATTGCCTCCACCCCGGGAGGTCCAAACACCTGCCTGCCTATCCGATATATTTCCTCTGGATCCCTTTGCTCCACCGGTATCTCGTCTCCGCACGCCAAGGACATGTCCACAGTGGATGTGGGTGCCGCAACGTAAAATGGAATCCCGTTAGTCTTAGCTAGCACCGCCACCTGATATGTACCTATCTTATTGGCCACATCGCCGTTGGCTGCGATTCTATCGGCTCCCGTGACAACCAAATCAATATTACCTTTCCTCATTAGAAATCCGGCCGCATTGTCGGCAATGACCGATACGGGGATACCGTCTGCCATCAGTTCAAAACTTGTGAGCCTCAGCCCTTGGAGCCAGGGTCTCGTTTCATCAGCGATGACCTCTATTTTCTTACCTCTCTCGTGAGCCGCTCGGATAACACCAAGGGCAGTGCCGTAACCCCCTGTTGCCAAGGCACCTGCATTGCAATGGGTCAAGATGGTGGCTTTCCTTGGCACCAGAGTCTCACCGAAACTACCAATCCTGCGGTTACATTCAATGTCTTGTTCCAGGATCTTTTGGGATTCTCTTGTTAGGGCCTTTTTTATCTCATCAACCGCCCGATCCCTCGATGCCTCTACCAGGCCCGTCATCCTTTGGACTGCCCATTGCAGATTCACAGCCGTTGGCCTGGCCTCCGCCATCCTTTGAGCCAGCAGGAGAAATTGACGTCGAAAGGCCTCGAAGTCTTTGGCCCTGATACTTTTGGACCCCAGAGCCAGTCCCATAGCTGCCGCTATACCTATTGCGGGTGCCCCCCTGATTACCATCTTTTTAATAGCCTTCACCACATCCCCGAATGTGGCGCATTTATACCACTGTAGCCTGCCGGGCAGCTTTCTCTGGTCTATCATCCAGACCTGTGAATTATGCCATTTTATTGTGGCTAGCATCATTTCCCCCTGCCTACCTCCCGCAAGGTCTCACCTCTTCACCGTTGGCCGGGCGGGACTATCTTCTCCACCCATCCGTAAGGATCAGGCTTTTCTCCATATTGCAAGGCCACAATTTCATTGTACAGTCTCTGGGAAAGTTCCCCCATCTTTCCCCCTGCAATCACATAGTCTTTCTCCTTATACGTTATCTGCCCAACAGGAGAAATTACTGCCGCTGTGCCCGTACCAAATGCCTCTTTTAATCTACCATCCTCAGCAGCTTCCACTACTTCATCTATAGTAAGGGACCTCTCTGAGACCCTCATGCCCCAATCCTTCAGAATGTGGAGTACCGAATCTCGGGTGATTCCCGGAAGGATAGTACCTGTCAGGGGCGCTGTGATAATCTCTTCGTCTATAACGAAGAACATGTTCATGGTGCCCACTTCTTCCACATATTTTCTTTCCACGGCATCCAGCCATAGCACCTGGGTAAACCCCCTCTCTTTTGCCTTTTCAGCGGCCAGCAGGCTGGCTGCGTAATTACCCGATGTCTTTGCCTCACCCGTTCCCCCTGGGGCTGCCCTAACGTATTCCGTCTCTACCCAAATCTTCACTGGATTGAGCCCTTCTTTGTAGTAGGCTGCAACTGGCCCGATAATTATATAAAACAGATATGTATTGGAGGGCCTCACGCCTAAATGTGGCTCTGTTGCTATCATGGTGGGCCTGATATACAGAGACGTACCTTTAGTCCTGGGGACCCAGTCCTGGTCGATCTCAATGAGCTTTATCAGACCTTCCATGACGAGATCTGTTTCCACTTCAGGCATGCATAGCCTCTGTGCGGAGCGGTTGAGTCGCGCAAAATTGTCTCTTGCCCTGAACAGGTAAATACCGCCGTTGGTACCGCGATAGGCCTTTAGGCCTTCAAAAATCTCCTGACCATAGTGGAGTACCATGGCCGCAGGATCTATATTTAGGTCATTGTACGGTTCAATGCGTGGACCATACCATCCCTTCCCTGCCTCGTAATCCATGAGAAACATGTGATCGGTGAAGATGTCGCCAAATCCCAATTGGGTTTCATCCTGAGGTTTGGGTTTCATATGTCCGGGTTCGGCCTTCTTGACTGTGATTTCCATGATAATTTCCCCCATATATCCAAGATTTCAACGCCTTCTCTTACCATACCTTAACGTTAAACACAATATCTCCCCTTACTTCTTAAATCCCTGCGGGCTATGAGGGATATCTGAGAGGATCCACCTTCGTATTGTAACAACACGCTCGTTGCGCTTCACTTTGGCGTACAATCCACTGCTCCGTCCCGCATTGCCTCCAATCCACAACTCCTGACTTTGTCGTCTACCCCTTTTCCACACACCTATCTTCAGCCGCGGCCTGGCCAGCGCGTACTTTGACAGATCAGTACAGCTTTCCTCCACAATGCTTGTGGCTCTCATCGTCCAAAGCCTGGACAGCAGGGCCTGGACCCTTTGGGGGTCTGCCTCAAAGCTCTTATCATCGTTAAATATCCATTTATCTGATTGCTTTTGTAACACCCATTTCCCCTTACCATTCCATTCAATCACAACACGGCCGACCTCCGAGGGCATAAGGGTAATGAGCCTCTTATCTCTTAGATCGAAGAGGTCTACATCAAGGTCAAACTTATCCGCAAAGGTAATGGTATACACCGCTTTGTCCCCATTCCTCTGCACATACACATAATCACCAAGAGGTGTGGGGGAGCCAATGAAAAGAGTTCCGGCCCTCTTGTTTCCCTTGAAAGAAATAACCACTCTTGGACTGTCCAGGCCAAAGGAAGAAAGGTTTTCTGGCGCCTCAGAGATCTTCCTCTGCCATCTCAGTTTTGAGAGCTTTTCTAAGAGCTTCTGTACCCTCAACCCGTCAGCCCCGGTGACGATGGGGCTAGTTATATTCCATACTGCAGGCGCCTGATTATTTGCTTTTGCGAGGACTACGCTGACCCCCCCCTTTGAAATTGAAAAGGAGGAGATTTCAGAAGGCTGGATCTTGAACATCCTGGTTGAAGATATCTTTTCTGCAATATGCACCCTTTTTTGCCATACCTCGAAGGAGTATATTCCAGCGAGACAGAGGGCTATAGCCAAATAAATCCAGGTACTCCTGGATCTCATCGGGACCGCCTCCTCAGCCACACCCACAGGCCTCCAAGCAGTACAATCAGAGGCATAAGCACAACGGGGACCCAGAACAGAACCAATCCCTGGTTTCTCGTAAGCATCAGCGCCTCTATAGGCCTATGCTTTTTAGGGATAGTGATGAGTGAGCCGCGGGCAGCCAAATAATGCACCGTATTTGTCATGAAATCAGCATTTCCTGATAACTGAAAGTATCTGTTACTTGCGCAATCCACGTCGCCGAACACCACAACGCACCCCTTCCCCGTGATCACGAGTCCACCCTTGTTTTCTTTCTTTTTAAGTGGAGGACTAAGCTCTGAAATAGCAGCAAGGCATAGTGGTCCCCTCTTGTCTCCACCTCCAAAACTCACCTTTCCCCTCATTATGGAGTCTTTGTCCATTTCGGCCCAGGCATGCCGCGAGGTGAAACACAGGGGGGTGACCTTTATTGTGCTATCTTGTTTTTTCACTGGCTCCACTGTACGTGCAGTATAGAAAAGCGATGTGAGTTTGAAACCCCTTGTGATTTCATGTTCGCCGTAATCTGCCACCATGGGGAGCAGATAATCACCCCCCATAACACGGCTCAGCTTATCAACCACAATGTCAGGGTAGATGCCAATTCCAAGCTTTCTCAAAAAACCTTTCAAGCCTGCGTCATGATAAGGTTCCAAGAAAATAAGAACTCTCCCGCCAGAGCACACGTATTTCTCCAGGCTGCTTACCTCTTCTGAAAATAAATCACGTTGAGGTCCGGCTATTACAATAACAGAGGCATCTGAAGGGATGTCGTGTTCCATGAGGTTGAGGGGGGAGAAACGATAGTCTTGCTTTTCAAGTGTCTCGGCAAAAAAGGATAACTCGCCAGGTTTACTTCCACGGAAATCTCTTTCGCCATGGCCGGTGAGCCAGTATATCTTCTTTACCTTGCCCTGCATTAATCTTACCAGTGCATTGGTAATATGCTCCTCATCGGCAATATTCACCCTCTGCATCCGACCGTATCCTTGCAGGATAAAAGTATTTACGTCCCTCACTTCATAGGCCTTTGCAGAAGCAGGATCCCTCTCGGGGTCAATCAACTGATAGGTAACTTTTCGGCACTGGTAATGATAGGAGGAAAGAAGTTTTTTCGCGTCCTCTTCCTCTTGAAATCCTTTCCTCACAAACGCTGTTATTTTAACAGGTTTGTCTATTTGTTTTAGGATTTGGACGCTCTTGTCAGAGAGGGTATACTCACCATAAGAGGTCAAATCCCACCTGATATAATGCATATCTGCCAGCAGCACCACAAGTACGCAGATAACGAGCATAAGTAGGGACTTGAT
Organism: uncultured Desulfobacteraceae bacterium; assembly: GCA_964485655.1. Lineage (GTDB taxonomy): Bacteria > Desulfobacterota > DSM-4660 > Desulfatiglandales > Desulfatiglandaceae > B111-G9. Next base: position 8,438 of record CAZAKC010000058.1, on the reverse strand, counting down.
TGCAGACTGAAATGATCCTTTCAACTCAGCCTCGCCAGTATCTCATCTTCAGGAATCTGATAGTCATAAAGAGCCAGAAAAAAACAAACACCGCATAATAGACTATATGCTTTGTGTTCACCAATCCCCTTGTAAAGGGCTCAAGGTGGGTTACGATAGAGATTAACTCCACGGCGCGGCCTCCAACAGGACCCAGGTAACTCTTCGCCCACACCAATGCCCAGAAAATGAGAAGTGCTCCAAAACTCAAGACTGCTGCAACGATTTGATTTTCCGTGAGAGAAGAGGTGAATATGCCAAGGGCAATGAACCCTGCCCCCAGCAGGAACACGCCGATGTAACCCGAGACCACCACACCCCAGTCAAGAGATGCAAACATCTCCAGAATGACCATGTATGGCACAGTGCCTATCAGCATAATGATCAGCACTACTATTGTGGCCATATACTTTCCCAGCAATGTCTCCACATCCGATAAGGGATATGTAAAGAGCAGCTCAATGGTTCCGCTTTTCCTCTCTTCTGAATAAAGCCTCATTGTAATCAGAGGAAGCATTAACAGCAGAACAGTGGAAAGATCCCCGAAGAAAGGGGTTACCACCATTGCAGTAAGATTTAATCTTTCGGAAAGGACAGGGTTCTTGGTAGCTTGGAAGCTCAATATGCTGAAATAAAGGGTATCACTGTAGAAGAAGTAACCTGCTACCACGAAAAAGATAAAAGATGATGCGTAAAAGATGGGAGAAGCAAAAATAGAATAAGACTCTTTCTTGAAGACCGCTAAAGTTCCTTTCATTGCCCTGACCCCTCTTGCTGCCCCCCCTCCTCTTTTGTGACAAGGTGCATAAACACCTCTTCAAGGCTTAAGTCTTTTCCACTCATCTCCATTAGATCCCAGCCTGACTCCACAATAGTCCTTGCAATAAGGGGCCTTATAGATTCATCCCCTATGCTTTCAACGATGAACTGCCCCCTGGCCCCCGAAGGCATAACAGAGGTTATTCGTTTTAAAGAAAGAAGCTTATTCCTCAGCTCATCTTCTGGCGCACGTACCCGAATAAGTGTTCTCATTCCGCGCTGAATTCTCGCAGTCAGAGATTCTGGGGTATCTTCGGCCACCACCCGCCCTTTGTTCAGGATAATGACCCTCTCACATAGCTGGCTTACCTCCGGTAAGATATGGGTGCTGAGCAGCACTGTCCTCTCACCGCGATGGCTCTTGATGAGCTGTCTTATCTCCACGATCTGGGCAGGATCAAGGCCTGCTGTGGGCTCATCCAGGATAAGAATAGGCGGGTCTGCCAACAGCGCCTGGGCAAGACCAACTCGCTGCCTCAGGCCTTTTGAAAGATGTTTGATAAGTCTGTTACGGTGCTCCGCCAGACCACACTCACCTAAGACCCTTAATACCTCTTTTTGGAGCTTATCACCTCTGAGGCCTTTTGCCTCACCAGCAAAGCGCAAGAACACTTGCACCCTGAGATCATGATAAAGAGGCACGTTTTCGGGCAGGAACCCGATTTTTTCCCTTACCTCGAGGCTATGTGTCCTGGTATCCAGACCAAAAATACTTGCGCCCCCTTCAGAGGGGGGCATAAAGCAGGTCAGGATCCTGAGTATGGTAGTCTTGCCTGCACCATTGGGACCCAACAACCCCACTATCTCACCACGTTTTATCTCAAAAGACACATCTTCGATGGCGAGCTTGAAACCATAGTACTTTGTGAGAGACTCTGCAACGATCATAAAAAAATAGAGTTATGAGCGATAAGTTCCTGTCTACCTATATTTTGATTAATTCATACTTCCGTGAGCCCAACCCGAGTTTCTCTGCGTATGCAAGCTGTATTGCCCAGTCAATCTTAGGATAAATCGCCCTGAATTTATCCTCTCCAGGGTCTCCTCCCTCTGCCACGCATGAATTCTCTGCTGCCCCGTGGCTATTTACCAGGTCCACGGAGGCCTGATCAATGGCAACAGGATCCTTTGAGGCCAGTATCCCTATATCATGAACGATCGGGGCATCGCTGTGGCCATAGCAGTCACAAGCAGGTGATATGGCGGTCAGGAAGTTGACAAATAAGCACTTCTTATCTTTTCCCTTTAAAACCGCCGCTGTGTATTCAACCATCTTTCTCTGAAACAACCCCACGTCCTGTGACCACCGGATATCGATAGCCTTATTAGGGCACACAATGATACACTCCCCACAGCCTATGCATTTGGCCTCGTCTATCACGGCCTTCTTCTCTACTATCGATATGGCCCCCTGTGAGCAGTGCTCCACACAATCCCCACAGCCAGCACACTTTTTCCTTTTTACCTTGGGCGACATATCAGAGTGTTGTTCCAGCTTGCCCCTTCTGGCAGCACAGCCCATTCCTACATTTTTTATGGTGCCGCCGAAGCCCGCCAGTTCATGCCCTTTAAAATGAGCTATACTCAATAACGCATCCGCTTCCACAATATCTTTCCCTATGTAGGCTGTTTTTATATGCTCTCCGTTTATCTGCACCTCCGCGTAAGAGCCCCCCCTGAGCCCATCTGCAATAATCACCGGGGCATTGATTACAGCGTATCCAAATCCGTTTTCAATAGCAGTGGTAATATGAGAGACGCTGTCTCCCCTTGTGCCAGCATAAAGGGTATTACTGTCGGTTAAGAAAGCCCTCGCCCCCAGTTCTTTTACTCTTTCCACTACTTTTCTAAAAAATATTGGTCTGATGAATGCTGTGTTGCCCTTTTCGCCGAAATGCAGCTTTATGGCAACCAGGCCGTGCCTGGGGACAACATCTTTTATCCCGGCCTTATCCAGCAACCGAGCAAACTTGTCCAGAAGGCCTTCTTTGGCACTGGCACGCAGATCACTAAAGTACACCCGGCTTGTGACCATCTTGTCCTCCTTTAAAGCTGAGGGTCTCCGTAAAGAGATAATCTGTGCCGCCTCACTTGATAGCTTTCGCCAGCCGCATAAAGACCTGGGCTTTGCGAATTGTTCAACTAGTTAAAGAGATTAAAGATCATTTAATGAAGTGTCAACGAGTATCAGGACCTGCTCCTATTTTTCCGTTGACAATGAAAAGGCCCATGGATTAATAGAAATTATTGCATTCTGTTGCCGCGGGAGATGATAAATTCTGGTATGATGGAAAGGAAAGGAATGCTACCTGGTATGGCGCGCATCAAACCTTTGTCCGTAGCACTGAGAAAGGGTATCTTCTCAGCGGGACTGATCCTCATTGCTATCGTAACCGGACTGGCGCTCCCCAGGGCCCAAGGTGGTAAAGCCTGGGCGCAGGGACCCAAAAAGATCCTAAGCATCGAAGCCTATGACATGCTCAATACAGTACCCGATACTTATCTAATAGATATCCGTACAAGAGCTGAATACCAGTTTGTAGGACACCCCGTTGGAGCATATCTGTTCCCGTACATGTTCTACACCAACACCCTTGGAAGGAACGGGGAAAACCTCTGTTATCTGGCCAACGTCAAGAACAAGCATTTTGTTCAAGATATCAGCAAAGTCTTCAAGAAAACCGACAATTTACTAATTATAGGACGGGATGGAACACGCAGCGCCTTGGCAGCCAAAGAGCTTGTCGAGGCAGGATTCAAACATGTCTTCAATGTGGAAGACGGCTTTGAAGGCCCACTATTCCCTTTTTTCAAGGACCAAAACAAGAATAAATTCTATCGGCAACTCGCTAAGAGGAACAATATATTTGGTTACAATCACCGAAGACATTACGGATGGCAGTGGTGGGGACTGCCCTGGACATATAGCATGGATCCAAAATTCCTTTACCCACCTGATCTTGCGCCCAAACCAAAGAAGAAGTAAGGAGGATTCCCACGATGGAAAGCCAGGAATTAGGCGAATTGCTCAAAAAGGTGGAAGACAAAGGCATAGACTGGGGGAAACTAGAGGAGGACCTGAAGATCTCAAAAGAACTGCTTGGCCTTTATGCCCAGTCGGGTCCCGTGCCACCTCGCATAATCAATAACCTGAAAAAGTATCTAGAGGAAAATTAAAAGAATGGGACTCGCACTACGGGAGATTCACAGACCTGTTGACAATGGCCCAGTAAGCAATTAACTTAGTTCAAATTAATTTCGAAGATGAGAAAGGAGTTCAGGTATGGCAGACTTGCTCCAGGTCACTGATGAGAATTTTGAACAAGAGATTCTGAAGTCCGATATCCCAGCTATGGTGGACTTTTGGGCTGAGTGGTGTGGCCCTTGTAAAATGGTTGGCCCTGTGGTGGAACAACTAGCCAAGGAGTACGAAGGCAAGGTAAAAATAGGAAAAATGAACGTGGACGAAAATCGCCAGACCCCAGCTAAGTATGGTATAAGGGCGATTCCCACATTGATCCTTTTCAAAGACGGCCAGGTTGCCCAGATGATTGTGGGTGCTCAGCCCAAGAGCGCGATCGAGGAAGAACTAAAAAAGCTCCTGTGATTCTGTCAGAGGCTGCGTTTCATGCATTCCGGTGCAACTTGTATTAGCCCCGGCTTGGCCCAAGGCAAAGGCGGGGTTTTATTTTGAAGGGGTGAGGAACAAATGAGAGATGTTATCATTGTTGGAGCCGGACCTGCTGGCCTCACTGCTGGACTTTACGCCGCAAGGGCGAGGCTGGATGTTGTACTTTTTGAAAAAATGTCGCCAGGAGGCCAGGTGTTACTCACCGATATCGTGGAGAATTACCCCGGCTTTCCTGATGGTATCTCCGGCTTTGAGCTGATGGACAGAATGAAAAGGCAAGCAGAGGGCTTTGGCCTGCCAATAGAAATGACAGAGGTAGTGGGTTTTAAGTTTGCATCTGAAAACAAAACGGTAATCACCGACAGAGGGGATGAGCAGGCCAGGGCCGTCATCCTCGCATGTGGTGCTAACCCGAGGAAATTAGGCATCCCTGGGGAACAGTTGCTTACTGGCAAGGGTGTATCATACTGTGCCACGTGTGATGGCCCATTTTACAGAGATCAAGTAGTGGCCGTTGTCGGCGGAGGAGATACAGCAGTCGAAGAGGCCCTGTTTCTTACCAAGTTCGCCGCCCGTGTGTATCTCATCCACAGACGCGACCGATTGAGGGCGACCAAAATCCTTCAGGAGAGGGTAATGGCTAATGAAAAAGTCCAGATTATATGGGACACCATCCCACTCAAGATACTAGGAGAAAATGGGGTTGAAGCTATTGAACTGAAAAATGTTAAGTCTTCGGAGACCCGTGTCTTGAATGTTCACGGTGTATTTATCTTTATCGGTTATGAGCCCAATACCCAATCCGTTAAAGGTTTGCTGGACCTCGATGAGTTCGGATTCATAAAGACCAACGCTGAGATGCAGACTTCTGTTGTAGGGGTCTTCGCGGCTGGAGACATACGTTCCAAGAATCTCAGACAGATCTCCACTGCCATAGGCGAAGGAGCTACTGCGGCCTTCGCTGCGGAAAAGTATCTGGAAAGCGGTGCATAAAGTTGGCTTTCGCCGAATTGATCGCTTACGGGGTGACTTTTTACCAATCCATCAAGAATATAAGGGCCATGAAAAAAAGAGGAACTCTCCTTATAATCATAATACTCTTGTTTCTCGTGTCTATCTCACTTAATGGGTGTAGCCTCTATAACCGGCTGTTCGGTGAACCTGAGCCACAGACCCCGGGTGCACTTATGGAAAAAGGCATGGAGAGTATGGCAAGCGGTTATTACCAGAGTGCTATAGATGCGTTTGAAAAAATTAAGGATCGTTACCCCTATAGTAAATACGCCATTGTCGCTGAGTTGAAGTTGGCAGATGCCCTGTTCGGAAAAGGGTCTTACGATGAGGCTTACGATGCCTACGATGAATTTGAAAGGCTTCACCCTACGAATCCCAAGATTCCTTACGTAATTTACCAGAAGGGCATGTGCCATTTCAAACAGATAGGATCAATCGACAGGGACCAATCCCACACAATCAAGGCCAAAGAAGAATTTCAGAGGCTAATTAAGAGATTCCCTGATAACACCTATGCTCGCCTGGCCCACAAGCGCCTCAGGGACTGCTATATTGAGCTTGCTGAGCATGAGCTTTATGTTGGAAAGTTCTATTACAGGATAAAGAAGTACAAGGCAGCCAAAGGCAGATTTCTTTATATCCTCCATAACTACCCTGATTTAGGTCAGTACCACGAAGCGCTTAAGTACCTGGGCCTGTGTGAGGAAAAACTGGCAGAGCAAAAGGCCAAAAAGGCAGCAAAACAAGCCAAGAAATAATACTATCTTTCTTCCACTAGCTTGTAGGCCTGCTCCAGGGCATCGGCTAGTCTTTCGGCTTTAGGCCCACCACCCTGGGCCATATCAGGCCTTCCGCCCCCTTTTCCCCCTACTATCCCTGAGAGAACGCGTATGACATCTCCGGCCTTGAATCGGCCAACCAGGTCCTTGGTAACCACGCAGGTGAGCATCGCCTTGCCGTTTTTCCGCGCCCCAAGCACTATCACTGCGGAGTGAAGCTTATCCTTAAGCCTGTCGGCGGATTCCCTCAATTCCTTTGGAGAGTCCGCGTCGACCTCCTTGGCAAGGACTTTTACGCCATTTATTTCTCTTACCTCTGCCATGATATCTTCGGATTTCTTGGTAAGCAGCCTAGCCCTGAGCGATTCTATCTCCTTTTCCTTTTGTTTGAGATCCTGCACCAAGGCCTGCACCCGCTCAATCGCACGATCTGGAGTGGTTTTCAACATCTCGGCCATCTCCCTGAGTTGGCGATCCTGGGCCTGATCGTGCATTAAAGCTCTCTCGCCTGTAAATGCTTCAATACGCCTCAGGTTTGCACCTACAGAGCCCTCACTGACTATCCGAAACAAGCCGATATCCCCTGTGCGGGAGATATGCGTTCCGCCGCAAAGCTCTTTACTCACATCCTCACCGACGCACACAAGCCTCACGCGCTCGCCATAACGTTCCTCAAATATGGCCATCGCTCCGGTCTTCATGGCCTCTTCTCTATCCATTTCCGTGATGGCTACAGCCAAGTTTTCGCGAATGCGGCGGTTCACCCAGCGCTCCACCTCCTGCAAAGTTTCAATGGGAATCTGAGCAAAATGGCTGAAATCAAAGCGGAGTCTTTCTGGAGAAACAAGACTACCTGCCTGCTTTACATGCTCTCCCAAGATATCCCGTAAAGCCGCATGAAGCAAGTGGGTAGCAGTATGATTGAGAGCAGTAGCCTTTCGCCTGTCCACATCGACTTCCGCTGTCACGGTCTCGCCCACCTTTAACTCGCCCTTTTCCACCTTGCCCTTGTGTACTATGATGCTCTGAGCGATCTTCTGGGTATCACTTATTTGCACAATACATTGCGCCGTCTGGATAGTCCCTCTGTCTCCAACCTGACCTCCCGATTCCCCGTAAAATGGGGTTTGATCAAGCACAATTTCTACATCATCACCTACATGTACACTGCTCACCTCTTTGCCGCCAAAGACGAGAGCAACTACCTTCCCCTTATCAGAGAGGGTTTCATACCCTGTAAACTGCGTTTTAAAGCCCTGGCTGAATAGTTTCTTATAAGTAACAGGAATGTCCTCTTCTCCACTGCCCTTCCAAGAGGCCTGCGACATCTTGCGCCTGCTTTCCATGGCCTTTTCAAAGCCATCGAGGTCCACCGTAAGCCCTTCTTCTCGTGCCACATCCTGAACTATATCTATGGATAGGCCGTATGTGTCATAAAGCTTGAAGGCCACATCTCCAGGGAGTGTCCCGGACTTTTTGTCTTTCAACTCCTGTATCTCATCATTCAACACCTTGATCCCATAGCGAAGTGTGTCGGCAAACCGCTTCTCTTCATTACGGACCACTCCCTCTATGAATTCCCTGGAGATGACGAGTTCGGGGTAGTCCTCCCCCATTATCTCTATCACCTTTAGGCAAACCTTGTTAAGGAAAGGGGGCTCCAGAGCCAGGTTCTGACCGTATCTGACCGCTCTGCGGATAATCCTCCTCAGGACATAACCCCGCCCCTCGTTGGACGGCATAACCCCGTCGCCTATGAGGAAGGCCGCAGCCCTTGAATGATCTGCAATTACGCGGAAAGATACGTCCTGCTTTTCTTGTCGGCCATAATCTTTTCCTGATAGTCTCTCAATCTCGCTGATAAGATCCTTGAACAGGTCAGTATCATAGTTGGACTTTACACCCTGTACCACGGCGGCAATCCGCTCCAGACCCATACCAGTATCAATATTAGGGCTGGGTAGCGGGATGAGGCTCCCATCAGGCTTCCGGTCAAACTGTGTAAAGACCAGGTTCCATATTTCAAGATACCGGTCACAATCACACCCGGGAGCACAATCCGGCCGACCACAACTTAGCTCTTCGCCTTGATCAATAAGGATCTCAGAGCAAGGACCACAGGGCCCTGTATCGCCCATAGCCCAGAAATTGTCCTT
>CAZAKC010000057.1:0-13451 GCA_964485655.1 uncultured Desulfobacteraceae bacterium | reverse complement strand
AGGTGTGAAACATGACATTTCAGGAATTGATAATGACCCTTGAAAAGTACTGGGCCAACAGAGGCTGTATTATACAACAGCCATATGACATAGAGGTGGGAGCGGGTACTATGAACCCTGCAACCTTGCTGCGGGTACTTGGCCCCGAACCCTGGGCTGTTGCTTACGTGGAACCTTCCAGGCGTCCGACTGACGGCCGTTACGGGGAAAACCCCAATCGACTTGGACACTACTATCAGTACCAAGTCATAATAAAGCCCTCTCCACTGGAGATACAGGAGATGTATCTGGGAAGCCTTGAGGCACTCGGGATTGACCCCTTGGAACACGATATAAGATTCGTGGAGGATGACTGGGATTCTCCAAATGTTGGGGCATCGGGCCTGGGCTGGGAGGTATGGCTTGATGGGATGGAAATTACCCAGTTTACTTACTTCCAACAGGCCGGCAGCATAAGGCTTGACCCAATATCAGTGGAAATCACTTACGGCCTTGAGCGTATTGCAATGTATTTGCAGGAAAAGGAAAATGTATTTGATCTTATGTGGAATGAGGAACTGACTTACGGAGATGTACATAAGAAGGGTGAGTGGGAGTTTTCAGTGTATCACTTTGAGCAAGCTGATGTGGATATGCTCCTCAAGACCTTTGATATGTACGAGAAGGAATCTATCCGGCTGAGCCAAATGAGACTTGTACTGCCGGCATATGATTATTGCCTTAAGTGCTCCCATGTTTTCAATATCTTGGATGCAAGGGGGGCAATAAGTGTAACCCAGAGGACTCACTACATTGACCGAATACGCAATCTGGCCCGTCTTGCAGCAAAAAACTATGTGGCACAGCGTGAGGAGATGGGATTTCCTCTAAGGAAATTGCAAGTGCGTTAATGTTATGAAAGATTATGTATTAAAGGATATAATCATAATCTCAGGCTTCAGGGGACAAAGATGGGTGAACTGCTTTTGGAAATAGGGACAGAAGAAATACCTTCGGGTTACCTGAATAATGCTCTTAAGGAATTTCAGAAACTAGCCAGAGAAAAGTTGTCCGCACTCCGAATCAAGGTTTCAGGGGAAATTAAGGCTTATGGTACGCCCCGGCGCATTGTCCTGATGGGAGCGAGTCTTTCCGAAAGGCAGGAAGACATTGAGGAAGAAGTCCTCGGACCGCCTAGCAGGGTAGCGTTCTCTGCAGAAGGGGAACCAACAAAGGCTGCTCTGGGTTTTGCACAAAGACAAGGAGTGGACGTAAGCGATTTGGAAGTAAAAACAACTGCCAAGGGTGAATATGTGTGCGTAAGGCGTAAAATCCTGGGAAGGCCCACCCTCGAAGTCTTATCTGAAACCTTTCCCAGCCTTATATCGGAAATACCTTGGCCGAAGTCCATGCGGTGGGGAAACATTGGTTTTTCTTTTGTAAGACCCATACACTGGCTTTTGGCCCTGTTCGACGGCAAGGTCGTACCATTTGAGCTGGCAGGGCTCAGGAGCGGAAATAAGACTCGCGGCCATCGTTTTATGGCGCCGGATGAAGTTGAGGTGAAAAATCTTCAGGATTACCTGAGCAAGATGAAAAAGGCGTGGGTCATGATTGATCCCGTACAGAGACAGAGAACGGTTGTGCAGGTCGCAAGGGAGGCGGCTGCAGAAGTGGGAGGAAGGCTCGCCGAGGATCCGGACCTGGTGTCAATAGTAGCTAATCTGGTAGAATTTCCTTCGGCAGTTTGTGGAGTGTTCGAGGGGAGGTTCCTGGATCTGCCCGAAGAAGTCTTGATAACTGCCATGAGAGAGCATCAGCGATACTTTGCTGTAAGGGATCACAAGGGCGCCCTGATGGCTAACTTTGTCACCATAAATAATACCATCGCCAGGGATCCTGCGGTGGTTCGGAAAGGTAACGAAAGGGTGTTGCGTGCCAGACTGGCCGATGCTGAATTCTTCTTCCACGAGGACAGGAGAAAGCCCCTGCTCGATCGGCTGGAGGAGCTTAAGGAAGTGATTTATCAGGCCGATTTGGGGACCTCGTACCAGAAAGTAATGCGTTTTACAAAGCTAGCTGATTTTTTGGCCCAAGCTATGGCGCCACAAAAACGTGAGGAGGTTTCGCTCACGTGCAAGCTTTGCAAGTGCGATCTTGTTACTCATATGGTAGATGAGTTCCCGTCACTGCAGGGGAAGATAGGAGAAATCTATGCGCGTCTGGATGGCCATCCCGAGGAGGTATGTGTGGCCATTCGGGAGCACTACATGCCTTTGCGGGCTGGGGGCGAGCTACCGAGTTCTCTTATGGGCGCTATAGTTGGAATGGCCGACAGAATGGATACGATAGTTGGGTGTTTTGCAGTAGGGCTCGAACCTACAGGGGCGGCTGATCCTTTTGCCTTAAGGCGCCATGCTCTTGCTATACTTCGAATCCTGGAAAACATGTCTGCCTCTGTTGGCTTAGCCGCTTTTGTTCGCGAGGCAGCTCAAGTTTTGGAAAAGGACCTTTCGTTCGAAAAAGCAGGAGTGGTTTCGCGGGTAATAGATTTTTTCAGGGAACGATACAGGCAACTGATGCTCCGAAGCGGTTATGATTCTGATGAAATCGAAGCGGTAATCTCAGCCGAGTTTGAAAGAATCGATCTTTTGCGACGCCGCCTGGATGCAGTGAGACGGTTTGCCAGCCGTGGAGAAGAGTTTGAAAGCCTCGCTCTTACGTTCAAGCGAGTGAAAAACATTGCTAAAAAAGCCAACGGATCTTACGAGGTAAATCCGGACCTGTTGAAGGAGGAGTGTGAGGCTGACCTGTGGACATTGTTGTCAGAATGTAAAGGGAAACTGGAGGAGTCTCTGGACCAAGGGGACTATGACAAGGCCCTAGAAATGCTCAAGGAGTTTAGAGTTCCTGTAGACAGATTATTCGAGGAGGTAGAAATTCTCACCAAAGATGATGAACGTCTGAGGGAAAACAGATTGGGATTGCTCCAAGCGATCGAGCAACTTTTCCTAAGAGTCGCTGATTTCTCGAAGTTTTCGATATAAAAAGAAAGTTGAAAGACTTACTCTTTGTGGTTTTTCGGTTTTTTCACCAGAATATAAAGTTCACCCTGGTGTTTCATGTGCCCCGCAGCAATCTCAGCATAACGGCCGCTACCCCAAAAGATATCTGCCCTCCCGGCACCCCTTATTGCTCCCCCGGTGTCCTGGTTTAGCACAAAGCGGGAAAAAGGGGCCCATCTCATTATTTTTCCCTTGGGATTCAGGATTGGCTTTTTACATCGAATGAACCCGAGCGCTCCCTTGGGAAAAAGGCGATCGTCCAGAGCTATGGATCTCCCGGCAGTGAGTGGAACGCCAATGTTGCCCAGCGGCCCCCGATCGAGTATCCTGAAAAACACATAAGAAGGGTTCTGCGCCAGAATTTTTCTTAATAAGAACGGGTGATTATGCAAGAATTCCCTTATCTTCTGCATGGACATTTCTTCCCGGCCTAAGTAACCCTTTTCGATCATATAACGCCCGATACTTTTGTAGGGATGCCCATTGGAAGCGGCATACCCCACACATATGCTTTCGCCCGAAGGGAAGACCAAGCGGCCTGACCCTTGGATCTGAAGAAACAGAACATCTACAGGGTCTTTAAGCCATGCAATTTCTAAGTCTTTTCCTGTAAGAACCTTCCTGATATCGATATCGTCTCTGGAATAATACGGTATTACAGTTCTGCCCTTGAGCCTTCCGATCAGCCTGACCCCCTTGAATTTGCTCCTGAATTGGGAAAGATCTATTGTCACAAGATCAGGTGGAATGGCGTAAATTGGGAACTTAAAGACCTGGTTCTTGACAAGGCTGGCCTCATAGGTGGGCTCGAAATAGCCCGTGAAGAGGACTCTACCTGTCCCGGGCATCCCTGCGGCCTTCATTATTATGAACTGATGCCTGATTTCATTTTGGAGATCTTTGGGTTCGGGGTTGGAAAGCAGTATCTTCAATAGGCTTTGCTGGGTGTCAATAACGCGGCTGCAGGTCACCTTTTCAGAACCGTAATAAAAGATATAGTCAGGGCCGAGAGATCTCAGGTATTCCAGATTTCTCCTTATCGCAAGTTTGAGCGAATTCAAGTCAAGGTCGTCTTCAAATGTCGGGAGAAAATACCGTATGCGTTTTAGGGCTTGCTGTGGCGCTTCAGCTCGTTTTAGATGAGTGGGGTAGCACCCAAATAACAGGGCCATGGTGCCTGCGGTGGCAAATAGAATAAGGAGTGGAATAGTCCGGAATGTTAGTGCATATCTCATAGAAAAGTTATTGGCATATCTGAACTGGTAACTACTCAGGAATCTTGAATTATAGAGTTAGTGTGTATATCATCTTTCCTGCTTCAGGTAAATGAGGTAGAATAAAATTTCACAGGATCGAGGGGTAATTTTTTATAATAGTAGCAAAAATGGCACAATTGTCACAGTCTAGTGCTTAGACTGTGTTTTTTTTAACACACTTGTGGGTTGCACGTGTTGTCGCATTAATTGTGTCTTTTTATCTCTGTATAAATGGTGCTGTTAAATCGAGATATTATCAAGCATCTATAAATTATTACTTCAAATATTTACGCCCTGGCATATATTTTGCTAAAAAAGTTGCCAAATTGCGATCCAACAGAAAGGACGAATACGTGGACTATAAACAGAAGACCTTAAAGAAGGAAGTTCATTGCACTGGAATAGGACTTCATTGCGGGGAAAAAGTAAGTATCGCGATTAAGCCTGCGCCCCCGTGTACAGGCATCAGGTTCGTTCGAAAGGACCTGCCTGGAGCCCCTGTAATAGATGCCCGATTTGAAAATGTTATAGATACAACGCTAGCGACAACGATAGGGCATAATGGTTGCCGAGTTGCTACCATTGAGCACCTGATGGCGGCCTTGTTCGGCCTAGGTGTAGATAACGCCGTAATAGAGGTGGACGGACCCGAGGTGCCGATAATGGACGGCAGTGCCGCCCCATACGTTTTTCTTATCCGGAGCGCGGGGATCCAGGATCAGGGAGAGCCCAAAGACTTTATCATAGTAAAAAAGCCGTTCTCCGTGAAAGAGGGAAATAGGTCAATTGAGATATTACCTTCAAGGGAACTTAAGATAAGCTATACTATTAATTTTAAGCACCCATTGCTCAAGAACCAGACATACGAACTGAACTTTTCAGCACGGGATTTTGCTGAGGAAATAAGTAAGGCTCGCACTTTTGGGTTTTTAAAGGATGTTGAGACACTAAAACGTAATGGACTGGCAAAGGGTGGTTCTCTTGATAACGCAATTGTTGTGGATGAATTTAAGATACTCAATGAAGATGGGCTGAGATATCACGACGAGTTCGTGCGACACAAGATATTGGATTTCATCGGTGACCTTTCAATTGTAGGGGCTCCTGTAATTGGTCATTTCAAAGTAAAAAGATCGGGGCACTTCTTGAATCAATATATGCTGAAAAAGTTAATGTCCAAAAAAAAATACTGGAAAGTAGTGAGGTTTCCGATTGACAGTGGCCAGGTCGATGATGCTGTGGAAGTGCCAACACTTGCTATTCCTGACTCCGCATTCGCTTAATGAACTAACCCCTTCACCAGGGCCGCCTGGGTTTAATAGACAGGTGGCCTTTTTCTTCGCTCGCAGGGCAGTGGTTAATGCCTTGTTCTCCCTTGCATTCCTTTTTGTGCTAAACTAATATCCTCAGCAGATTCAGATTACAGGTAGGCGCTTTGGGGCTGTCAAACCGCATATAGTGGTCAAAGTTTTCGTATATTAGGGTAGCCTGCATATTTCAGCCCCCGTGCCGCTCAAGTACTCAGGCTCACGGAAAAAATGGTTATGCGCGGAGGGGCTGTTCAACGGTGAAGCCGACGCACGCTTGTTGGGTTTTGTTTGGCAGAGTCGTACTGGTATGGCTCGGTATAATCCTTGCATTTCCCAGTTATGGAGCTGAGAGAAAGGCATTCATTTCAGACATTGTTCTTACTAATACCAGGGACAATCTACTGGTCTACTTTACTGTTAAGAATTGCTTTACTCCAAACATCACTAAGGCAATCGAAGCTGGTGTTCCCACGAGTTTTACCTTTGTTGTGAAGCTTTATGAGGTAAAGCGGTTTTGGCCCGATAGACTGATAAGCAGCCTGGATTTCACGCACGAGGTAAGTTATGACAACCTCAAGAAGCAGTACTCAGTAAGGCTGTCAGAGCGGGCCGATGGCCTGATCAGGGTCAAGGATTTCAAAGCAGCCAGAAAGCTAATGGCAGAGGTGGTTGCTTTGAAACTAGCAAATCTGAAACTTCTCCGGAAAGGAATGCATTACCAGGTAAGGATGATGGCTGAACTGGATAAGATCAGATTGCCGCTTCATTTGCACCGGATCCTGTTCTTTTTATCCCTCTGGGATTTTCGTACCGACTGGTATACACTGGATTTTGTATACTAACCAAGGATCCCGATTACGGATAATTCGTAGCCGCTGTTAGCTTTTTACCGATGAAGAATTACGAACAGGCAAGAAAGAGAGATCTCCAGAGGAGGAAAAGGGAGCGGTATATCATAGGCGTGCTCTTGCTGGTCATTTCCGCCTTCACCTATCTGGGGTCCAAGGTATTTGACCTGGGAGTAAACCTACCGATCTCAAATAGTATTCTGATTTTTGCTCTCATAAATCTCAACGTAATCCTGCTCCTTCTCCTTCTGTTCCTCACGGTCCGGAATCTTGTGAAGCTACTGTTCGAGCGGCGTAAAAATATCATGGGGGCTAAGCTCAGGACTAAACTGGTCCTCGCCTTTGTAAGTTTGTCTTTATTACCCACCATCATTTTGTTTTTTGTGTCAGTGCAATTCATTTCATCATCGATAGAGTATTGGTTCAACATTCAAATTGAGCAATCCCTAAAGAAATCTCTTGAGGTAGGCCAGGATTATTACGATCAGCTTGCCGAAGAGATACTTGCCTATGGTAATAACTTGAGCAGGGTTATTACCTATGAAGGCTATATGCTCTTGTCCAAGAAAGAACAATTGGACCGCTTCATTAATGAAAAACGAAAAGAATATCGACTTGCCTCCCTACGAGTATTTTCGAGCAAACTCGCACAGAGGTCTGTATCAATAGATCACAAGATTGATTTGAGTGGCTTCTCTGTGCTGGGAGCTGACGTTTTGAGACAAGCCTTCGAGAAAGGCACTGACAAGAAGTATATTCGCTCTTCTGCCCATGGTGATCTCATCACAGGTATAATTCCCATCTTTTCCAGAACTGAGTCAAAGGCAGTGGTGGGACTTATCACATTAAGCAGGTTTGTACCCGGTAACGTGGTAAATCGGCTTAAAGCGGTATCAAGGGGGTTACAGGAATACAAGCAGCTAAAAATGTTAAAGAAACCAATTAAGCTTAGCCACCTTATCACATTGTCGATCGTTACTTTGCTGATAGTGTTTTCTTCCGTTTGGTTTGGATTTTATCTTTCCCAGGAAATTACAGTCCCCATCAAAGAGCTGGCAGAAGGCACCAACAGGATCGCTTCGGGGGACTATGATTTTTTCATCGACCTTGAGGCAAAAGATGAAATAGGTGTCTTGGTAAACTCTTTCAACAAAATGACCGCAGATCTCCGCCAGAGCAAGAAAGAACTGGAAGAGGCGAATCAAGAGCTGCGAAGGACTAATCTGGAACTTGAGCAACGCAGGGCTTACATGGAGATCGTGCTTGCCAATGTGGCCGCTGGTGTTGTGTCCGCAGACAGGGAGGGCAAAATACTTACAATAAACAAGTCGGCCGAAATGATGTTAGGTTTGGCCGGCCTGGAGATAATAGGAAAACATTACAGGGAGGTACTTTCACAGGAGTACATAGATATAATAGATGGGTTTCTGTCCGACAGAAGGCTTTTCCGCAAAGGGTCTCTTAAGAAAGGTATAAGAATACCAAATCAGAATAGGTCCTTGAGTCTGCTTCTTTCACTGAATGTGCTGCGGGATGAACATGGAAAGTACTTGGGGCTGGTGGCGGTTTTTGAGGATGTGAGTGAGATCGAAAAGGCCCAAAGAATGGCGGCATGGCGAGAGGTGGCAAGAAGGATTGCACACGAAGTTAAAAACCCTCTTACCCCTATCCAGCTTTCTGCCCAAAGGCTGAGGAAGCGTTACGGGGATAAGATCAGCAAAGATGACGGTCAGGTGTTCGAAGAATGTACAAGCATGATTATAAGGCAGGTAGAAGAACTAAAGCGCCTCGTAAATGAGTTTTCAAATTTCGCGCGAATGCCAGCAGCAAATCCTGTTCCTTCTGATATTAGAGGAATTATCAAGGAGGCTCTCACCCTTTACCGGGAAGCACATAAACACATATCAATAGAATTCCGTGATAATCCGCAAGTACCGATCTTTAATCTGGACAGGGAGCAAATGAAAAGGGTGATGATTAATCTGCTGGACAATGCCATAGCGGCGATAGATGAAAGAGGGCATATAGTGGTGGATCTGGATTACGATCCCCTTTTGCAGATCGTGAGGATAGAGGTCATTGATGATGGAAAAGGTATTCCCCCTGAGCACAAGATGCGTTTATTTGAACCATATTTTTCCACCAAGAAACAGGGTACTGGGTTGGGTCTTGCCATAGTAAACACCATTATCACAGACCACAACGGCTTCATTCGCATACAGGACAATGAGCCCAAAGGTACTCGTGTAATCATAGAGCTTCCGGTGAGAAAGTGATGCTTTTTTATAATTTTCTGTGGACTCTTATTGGCGGCCCTCTGCTTGTCGGCTGCCAATTTTATAGGAATCCCAGATTGCAAGAAAGACTCGCATTCAAATTCCCTAGGGTTCCCTCTGGGAGGGGCGGCATATGGATTCACGCTCTGTCAGTGGGTGAGGTCAAGTCAGCACAGGCATTAGTCAAAAGAATAAAGAAGGACTATCCAGAAGTACCTCTAGTGTTCAGCTCAACAACTAGACAGGGATTGGAATTGGCTAGGAACGAATTGTCCGACGTGGTCGATATGATCATAACTATGCCCTTTGATTTTTGGTGGTCTTATCACCGGATAATTCGATTCATTAGGCCCCAACTCTTTTTACTTGTAGAAACTGATCTGTGGCCTGGCATTTTGGTGTATCTCAGGGCACGCGGTATACAGAGCCTATTGGTAAACGGGAGGATCTCAAAGCGCACGTATAGATCATACAAGAGAACACCTACATTGGCGCGCAAGCTTTTCAGTAGCCTCGAGGTTTGCCTGATGCAGACCAAGCTGGACAGTGAAAGGCTGCTCAGTATAGGGCTGCCCCCTCATAAGGTGGTGACGATCGGGAATATCAAATTTGATCGGGCCAGGCCACCATTGAAACCTGAAGAAAAGCAGAAGTGGAAGAGGCTTTTTGGTTTGCCCGAGGACGCTACGGTTTGGGTTGCTGGAAGTACTCACGGTCAAGAATCTTTGATAATCCTAGACGTATTTTTTGAGCTTCAGAAAAACCACCCAAATCTTGTCTTGATCCTTGCTCCCCGGAAAATTGAGCAGGCACAGGAACTAAATGATATGGCAATAGGAAGGGGAAAGACTTGCCTCTTGCGGAGTCAATCGCGTGGAAATGTGGACTCACCTGATGTGGTGATACTAGACAGTGTGGGTGAGCTCGAGAGGATTTACGGTCTGGGTGATATAAGCTTTGTGGGAGGGAGCCTTGTACCCTTTGGAGGTCATAACCTTCTTGAACCAGCAAGTTTTTCCTTACCCGTGCTGTTCGGTCCTCATACGGATAATTTTGCATGGATGTCAGATGCCTTAGAAGGCCTTGGGGGAGGGAGGCGCGTAAAAGACCCAAGAGACTTGACCATGGCTATCCGAGAGCTCCTCAGTAACAATGCCCTTAGGGCTGAAATGGGCAGTGCAGCTCAGTGCTTTGTCAAACAAAATGAGGGCGCTGTGGACAGGGTAATGAATTATGTGGAAGCTTCCTTACGAGGGAGAGTGACTGGATGCTGATGAATGTCAACTGGACTGTGGCCCAGAGATATTTCTCAAAGTTCCCTTTTTCCGTTTTCTTGGCGGGGCTCTCGATTGTCTACGGGCTTGGGGTAAAGGTCAGGTCAGTCGCTTATAGCTATGGCCTGATTAAGCGACAAGAACTTCCCGGGTTCGTGTTAAGTGTGGGCAATATAACGGCCGGAGGAACAGGAAAGACGCCGGCTGTGATTATGATTGCCCAATGGGCCCGGAATCAGGGCTATTCGGTCTGTGTTCTATCCCGAGGATATGGTGGAAACTATAAAGGCCAAGTTCTGGAGGTAAGTGACGGCCGGCGGCTCAAGGCATCGTGGTTTGACTCAGGCGATGAGCCTTATCTCATAGCAAGGAAGCTTGATGGAGTGCCGGTGGTAGTTGCTAAGAAGAGATATCTAGGTGGATGTTACGCCCGTGAGAAGTTTGGTACTGACTTTTTCGTCCTAGATGATGGATACCAACATCTTTCGCTCAAGCGGAATCTTGATCTTTTACTGATTGACTCAGATGACGCAGCCGCTAGCAGGCACCTTATCCCGTGGGGAAGACTGAGGGAACCGGTAAGTGCCATCTGCAGAGCTGATATAATTGTTTTAAGTAACTTCAATTACACTGTGGCAATGAACCCACTGCCAAGCTTTGCAAGGGCCAGGTTTAGTGACTCCATGATCTTTCAAGGGAGCCATATTCCCACAGGAGTTGTCTTGTTAGGCAACAGAAGCAAGGTAGCTCCAGAGTGGCTTAAAGGTAAAGATGTTGGCGCGTTTGCGGGTATCGGGAAGCCCGAAGGCTTTAAAGAAACGCTGTTAAGGCTCGGGGCCAGGGTTGTGTTTTTCCGTGCCTTCTCAGACCATCATATATACACCCAAAAGGACATACAAAGGTTGATAGACATTGCCAAGAAAAAAAATCTACAGTATCTCTTAACGACCGAAAAGGATTGGGTAAAAATACAAGACCTTGTTGTAGATGATTTCCAGATCGGTTACGTTGCAATCAGATTTGATCTAATGGGTAGAGAGAGGGATTTTTTTAAGATTATTGAGGACTCTGTTCAGCGATTAAGGTGATAATTGAAAAATCCAAGATATACAAGATCCTTGTCCGGGTTCCAAACTGGATAGGTGATGTTGTAATGTCAATGCCAGCTCTTGAAGGGCTTAGGTCTAATTTCCCTTCAGCCCGGCTGACTGTTGTAGCAAAGCCATGGGTTATTGATCTCCTGGATGCCAATCCCAGTGTAGACGAGATCGTGGCATATGATACAAAGAGTGGTCCATTGGCTGGCCCGCGATCAATCCTTGCTATGGCTAAGCGTATCAGGGAGGCAAATTATGATATGGCTGTGTTATTTCAAAATGCCTTCGAAGCGGCGCTACTTGTCTGGTTGGGCAAGGTGAGACACCGAGTAGGTTACAGTACTGATGGTCGCGCGATACTGCTTACCCACGCAATTCCAAGGCCCAAGACCGGATATCGCAGCCGCCACCAAGTGGATTACTATATAAATCTTCTGAGGTCTATTGGATTGAAAATAGCATCTAGGGATCCAAGATTATTTTTGTCCGAAGAGCTAAAAGACAGAGCGCGTCAATTTATGTCCAGGCATGAGTTTGATCCAGATAGAATTACAGTGGGGCTTGCCCCTGGTGCCATGTATGGGGAGGCAAAAAGATGGCCGGCTGCGAGGTTCGCCCAGGTTGCTGATCTTGCAGTTGACCGTTGGAATGCAAATATATTGATTTTCGGGAGTGAAAAGGAAAAACACATTGGAGAGGCAGTACAAAAAGCAATGAGGCATCCTTCCATAGATTTATCCGGGAAAACATCACTCGGGCAGGCTATTGAGTTGGTATCGATTTGCAGCTTTTTCGTGACCAACGATAGTGGCCTGATGCATATATCTGCGGCTTTAGGGGTTCCTACGCTTGCTATTTTCGGATCGACAGATCCCACAGCGACTGGTCCAAGGGGCCCAAAGACAAGGATAATTTATCATGAGGTGGACTGCGCTCCGTGTCTAAGGCCTACATGTTCTAAGGACTTCAGGTGTATGCTGTCCATAGAACCAGATGAGGTGTGGCGTGAGCTCAAGAAGTTGCGAGCAGAGGTAGCCAGATGAAACCAGCGGTTTTCATTGACAGGGATGGGACGATCAACGAGCAGATGGGTTATATAAATCACATTAGTAGGTTTGTGCTTTTGCCCGGAGTAAGTGATGCAATTAGGTTGTTAAATGACAATGGGTACCTTGCGATTGTGGTAACCAATCAGTCAGGGGTTGCAAGAGGGTACTTCCCTGTAGAACTGGTGGAAGAAATTCACCGCCACATGAAAGATCTGCTCTTTGAGAGGGGGGCGAAACTGGATGCCATCCTATACTGCCCCCATTACCCCTCTGGCGCAATAAAGGAATATACTAAGGCCTGCCATTGCAGGAAGCCCGATACCGGTTTAATCGAAAAAGCCACACAACTATTTGATATAGATATGCATAATTCCTGGGTAATAGGGGATACCATAAGCGACATAGAGATGGGCAACAGGGCAGGTCTAAAGTGTATCCTCGTCAGGACTGGTTACGGACTGGGGGAAATCGAGCATGTTCTGCCTAAACGAGCCGTGAAACCTCATTATATTGCTGATACTCTATTTGATGCGGTTCGCTACATATTGGATGGGCGGAGAGCCTCGGGATGAAGCTAAACGGAGTCCGATCGATCCTGATAATTAAGCTGAGCGCATTGGGTGATGTGGTACATACGTTGCCAGCTCTTGAGGTCTTGAAAAATAACTATCCAAAAGCCCGGATCGACTGGCTTGTTGAAGAGGAAGCCTTTCCTATTGTAGAAGGCCACAGGTCTTTGGACCAAATAATAGTCTCTAAGCGAAAGAAATGGGTAAGAGGGCTGGCTAAACGAGGAGGCCAAGGTAGAGTCCTCAGAGATGTGAAGGTATTCCTGTCTCAACTGAGGAGCAGAAAATACGATTTGGTCATTGATTTTCAAGGCCTTTTAAAAAGTGGATTATTGGTTTGGCTGACAAAAGGGGTGCACAAAGTTGGCATGACAGGTTCAAGAGAGGCGTCGCGCCTATTTTTGAACCACAAGGCTATTCAAGTAAGTTACAATCAACATGCTATTGAGAGATACCTTCAAATTTGTTCCAGCCTTGGTTGCGAAGATATGCGCTGGGAGGGAAAAATTCCTTACAAAAAGCAACACGCTGAAGCCGTCAGGAAGGTCCTATATGAAAAAGGATATGATGGCAGTCCGATCATAGTAATTAGTCCCATGGCGAGATGGCAAACAAAGCTATGGAGGAAAGAGGCATTTGGCGAGTTGGCCGATAAGATTCAGATATTGTTAGGTTATACGGTTGTTTTTACGGGCTCGAGTGATGACCAAAGTTACATTGATGATATA
>CAZAKC010000056.1:0-13566 GCA_964485655.1 uncultured Desulfobacteraceae bacterium | reverse complement strand
TATTATGCTACCCCCCTGGTGTTATTTACACCAAGGAGCACCCTGGTAGATGGGCGAAAAAGGTGGGTAGCCACGCGCCCAGGGTCCAGGTGGAAGGATGCAAGGTTACCATAGAAACAAGACACCCTATGAGCAAAAAACACTTCATCGTGCGCCACACACTAGTGGCTTCAGATGGGCAGGTACTCGGTGCCAAGACATTTATCCCCGAAGATAAAAAACCAATCTCCACCTATGAGATTCCAAAAGGTAAGCGAGGGAAATTCTTCGCAACGAGCTTCTGCAATTTGCATGATTTTTGGGTTACCCCCTTTACTATCTAATAGTTGCCTGAGGACTTGTTGCGCTCTTTCGTGATAGAAGTTTTTTCGATCCAAGTGGGTAGAGCACAGAACTGCTGGTGGTGACCTATGGCATAAAAGAGAGGACCCATGGGCAATTTTGAATATGATATAGGAATAATCGGAGCAGGAGCAGCGGGTCTCACCGTTGCTGCTGGCGCGGCTCAACTGGGCGCCAAGACACTCTTGGTGGAAAAGGAAAGGTATCTAGGCGGCGATTGCCTCCATTATGGATGCGTACCAAGCAAGACACTAATCAGATCAGCTCAAGTATACCACCTGATGAAGTCAGGCAAAAAATTTGGCCTCCCCGATGTTGATCTCCCTCCGGTAGATTATCGGGCCATAACACAAAGAATCCAGGAAGTAATAAGCAGCATACAGGCCCACGACTCTGAGGAGCGTTTTTGCTCGCTAGGGGCTAGGGTGGAGTTTGGAAATCCCGTATTTGTGAATCCCCACACCATTGAGCTCAATGCAAGCACATTCTCTTGCAAATATTGGGTGATAGCCACAGGGTCCTCACCCGCCATTCCTCCAATAAAGGGGCTTGACAACGTCTCTTATCTTACCAACCGCGAAATCTTTTCATTGGACCGCCTGCCTTCAAGCATGATTATTCTAGGAGCAGGCCCAATTGCCACTGAAATGGCTCAGGCCTTTTGTAGACTCGGAACAAAGGTGACTGTAGTGCAAAGAAGTGGCCAAATTCTGAGCAAAGAAGATAAGGATATGGCCGATGAACTCATGAATGTGCTCATATCCGAGGGAGTGAACTTTCATCTTAATACCTCGATCATGGAGGTGAGAGAAAAGCAAGGGGAAAAACATGTATTTGTCAAAAAAAAGGGTGACACTGCACCCACAGTCCTCCGTGCTGAGACCCTTCTCATAGCCCTGGGCCGCAAGGCCAATCTTGAGGACCTAGGCTTGGAAAACATAGGCATTGAATATAACAGCAGAGGTCTAAAATTAGACGATAAATTACGTACAAACCAAAGGCACATTTACGGCGCTGGGGATGTGACAGGCGTCTATCAGTTCACCCATGCTGCGGGGTATGAAGCAAGTATTGTGTTGAGCAATACCATTTTCCGACTCCGTAGAAAGGTCAACTATACATTTCTTCCATGGTGTACCTTTGCAGACCCAGAGCTTGCAAGCATAGGAATGAATGAGAAACGCGCCAAGCAAGCTGGGATCAAGTACACGGTCTACACGGAATATTTCACAAATAACGACAGATCTCTTGCAGAGGCTGAGACCGTAGGCAAAATAAAGATGCTACTGGATGAGAGCAACAAGCCGCTTGGTATCCAAATACTGGGCCCCCATGCTGGTGAGTTGCTTGGCGAATGGGTGGCCGCATTAAACACAAAGGCCAAGCTTTCCACACTTGCCGCTGCTGTGCATCCTTACCCCACACTAGCTGAGGTCAATAAGCGCGTTGCTGCGGCCTACATCTCTCCCAAGCTTTTCTCTGACAGGGTCCGCAAGGGATTGAAATTCTTCTTTCATCTCAAAGGTAGGGCCTGTGGTGTTACTTCATAACCGGTAGAAACACGGTAAAGGTGGTGCCCTTTCCCAACTCGCTCTCTACTTCAATTGTGCCATTATGAGCTTCCACGATACTTTTAACTATTGCCAGGCCGAGGCCTGTCCCTGAGATTCCCCTGGTATCTTCGTTCTTTACCCTGTAAAATTTTTCAAATATCCTTTCGAGATCTTCTTCGGGGATGCCATAGCCTGTGTCACTCACCTTTAGTTCGATGAACTCATCTTCCTGTTTTGCAGAAACCGTTACTCTCCCCCCTTCAGGGCTATATTTGATAGCATTGCTGATCAGGTTTGAAAGCACCTCTTCAAGATTATATTTGCTCCCCAGCACAGGAGGCAGCCCTGGCAAGGGTTGCAGCGACAAATCAATATTCTTTTCCGCAGCTTTCTCCGTGTAGAATGCCACTTGCTGTTCTATAATTTCTCCCAGGTCAAGCTTTTCCTTTTCCTGGGTAACGAGTCCTGCTTCGATCCTGGCAAGGTCCAGAAGCTCCGCAGCCAACTCTGAAAGACCTTTTATTTTTTGTGATGCACGGGTTAATATGTCTTTTTGTTTGGGCGTTAACTCACCCGCAAGCCCATCCAGGACCACTTTAAGCTGAGCCAAGACAGAATTCATCGGACTCTGGATTTCATGAGAGACCATGGAAACAAAGCTGGACTTTAGCTGATCCATTTCTCGGATGGCAGTGATATCATGGAGCACCGTAACTGCTCCCAAAGTTCGGCCTATCCTGTCCCTGAACGGAACACATCGTGCGGCCAAAACTTTTTTTTCTCCATTGTTGAGCTCTAATTCTTCCGTAAGCTCAGCGAATTCATCAGAGGGCATGGACAACACCTTATCCATCATGTCCATAAGCTCTCTCTGCGGTGTTACCTCAGCCAAGAATTTATTGGTCACATCACCTTTCTTTTTCCATCCCACCATTCTGAGAAAAGACGGATTGGCCAATACGATACGTTTTTCGTTATCCGTAGTGACTACTCCCTCAGCAAGCCTGTCAATCAAAGTCCTTACCCTGGACCTCTCTTCGGCTATATCCTGCAATGCCCTGGAATACTCTATAGCCTTTGAAGCCACTACCCGGAGTTGATCAGGTGTAAAAGGTTTTGCAATGAAGTCAAAGGCCCCTTTTTTCATTGCTTCGATCGCATGCTCCAGCGTAGCATATCCTGTAATAACAATAATGACTGCGTCTGAGTCAATTTCCTTAATCTGGGGCAGCACTTCCAGGCCAGAAGGACCCGGCATCATTAGATCCAGCAATACCAAGTCAAAGTGCTTTTTGTGGATTTTCTCCAGTGCAACCTCTCCATTTTCTGCCCCGTCTACTACGTAGCCTTTTGTTCGCAGGGCTTTTTGGCATCCATCCCGTATCCTTTTTTCGTCGTCAACAACCAGAACTGATGGCTTTAATGACGATCCACCCGTTTCCATCTTATTTTCCATTCGTCGCACAGGCTCCTTTAGTTATCCTAGAATTACAATCTGCCCCAATTTCTCAATACTCTGTCGAGCACAGTGATACAGCTCGCTAATAAAGTAATTCAGTGTCCTCGGAAGGAACATATAGCGGCAATTCAACCAGAAAAGTGGTTCCTTCAGGCCCTGTCTCCTTGACAGAGATATCCCCTCCGTTCTCTTTAATTATCCCGTATGAAGTGCTAAGCCCCAGTCCGGTGCCCTTGCCCGGCTCTTTAGTAGTGAAAAAAGGGTCAAATATTTTCGGCAGGTTCTCCTCCGCAATGCCACATCCCGTATCAGACACTTCGAGGTAGACTTTTCTGGCTGGTTTATCCCTGTATGTCCTGAATGTAAGTGTCCCCTTTCCATCCATCGCAGCCAATGCATTCATAACCAGGTTTATGATGACCTGAGTGATCTGATTACGGTCTACATGCACAAGCATCATGTCCCCAGACAGCTCCTTCACAACTTTTATATTTCTAAAGAGTGTCTGATCCCGGATTAAAGTGAGACTGTTTTCAACCAAGTCATTGATTTGAACAATCTCCTTGGTAGGATTAGTCTGCCTACTGTAAGCTAGAAGGCTTTTAACAATTTCCTTACATCGGTTTGCATCCTCTACAATATATCTTAGGTCCTCGGCAACTGGATGATCTGCGCCCAGTTCCTCAAGGGCTAAATTAGCGTAAAGAAGTATCCCTCCCAGAGGGTTATTAATCTCATGCGCAACGCCAGCGGCCAATTGTCCTAAGGAAGCCATTTTTTCGGACTGCGCCAATTGGGCCTGGGCCTGTTTTAATCTCCTCTCTATCTCGAGCTTTTCTCGCAGATCGTTATAGATACCTGTTGTGGCAACCTCCTCTCCCTGCGAATAGATGATGGCGGCCGTCATTTCCACGGGTATCTCCTCACCCTGTTTATTAATAATGGTGATTTTGGTGCTTGGCAGTTTTCCCCTGCCTCCGGGTTTCTCCTCCCTCAACATTTTCATGATTTTTTGGGCTTGTCCAGGAGGATAAAGCTGCTCGATTGTAAGACCCTTTAATGCCTCTTCCATGGTGTAGCCGAATAGCTCTTCTGCTGCCCGATTCATTACCAAGATGCGCCCTGATCTATCTGCTGCCAGGATCGCACTTGCTGAACTCTGTACAACCCTCTCCAGGAATTCTTGCATCCCTGTGAGCCTTTTCTCCAACGTCTTAACCCGCGTGACGTCACGTACACTTTCCATCACGTACATGACTTCACCGTCGTCGTCTAATATCGGAGAAAAGACCCTGTCTTCCCAAATCTCCCGACCATCAGGGCCTCTCACCTTTTTCAGGATGGAATGGCCCCTTTTGTCAGCCAGTACCTTGGGAAAAGGGCACTCCTCGGGTGGGCATGGCTTATCCGAATTATAAAACAGTTCATGGCATTTTTTCCCGACAATACGCTTTTCTTTGCCGAACTTTCTGTAAAATACTTTGTTTGCACTCTCTATGGTCTTGTTATCGTTCAGGATCAAGGTAGGAAAAGACAAAGAATCAAATATCCTTATTCTCCAGTCTTTCTCGTCCATCAACGAAACTGCCTTGCCTTTTTTTGCCATTGTCCTAATTCCGTATACTTATGAATCGTTGCTTCAGTTAATCAAGGTACTTCAAATACCTCTTTCAAGCACAAAACTGCTTTATCAGAGGTGCTCTCAGGAAAGACAAGAAATATAGCTGCACCGGATAGAGCCGCAACCAGAGCCCTAATTTCTCCTTTCCTCAAGGCGCCAAATGCATTATAAGCTATCCCCCATCTATCCCCAAAATGCGGGCCCTGAAAATAGACTAGCTCAACAGGTGAAATAACATCAGTCCCGGGCGCATCTGTGCTCGTCTTAGCACCTGCATTCAAAAATTCCACCACTTTCTTCTCATTCTCACTCGAAACCAGGAAGTATAGCCGAGCCTTAGTACCCTCGGTTTCCTCCAACATCGCGACTAAAAATTTTACCTGATCCTGAATACTGTCTATAGTATCTCTTACATTCGCCAAATTGTCTTGCAGGTCTATAACACTACTAATCAAGCTTAACCCTTTTATTTGATTAAGGCCATATGTCTTCACCTTTTCCTCATAATATACTGCTACTACCTGCACATTAAAGCTCCATCAAATCTGCCGCTGAGGCAGAATCGAATCTCATTATTCTTAATCAGCATGGGCTTGGGGTACTGCAACCTGTTTGATCTTGATCTCGGTGCGCAAGGGCACGTGGTCAGGGGGTAAAATGAATTGCTCAGTTATCAGGCATATGAGTCGCTCCAGAGCTCCAAAGTCTGTAACAAATGAGAGGGTAGAAAGAGAGGAAGCCATCCCATAAACGGGAATCCCTGAATCAGCGAAAACTGAAAGGGCATGGACAAATATCTTGAAGCTCGATTGATGGGGGAAAATCGAGATCATTCCTGCATTTCTGATAAACTTTATTGAATAACCGCCTCCAGTGAAAACAGAGCTGAGAATCTCTTCTCCATGCCTTTCTGCCCCTTTATCAATACAACAAATTATTCTTACTGAGTTCTTCCTCCTGGAGACAGAAACAAAAGGCATGTTGATTTTTTCTTTCGCCAAAACTCCACAAAGCCTGTATTCAGTGTCGATATCGTTTTCTGTTGATTGTAACTTTATAGCAACAAGTTCACTGCTAACCTTGATCCCATCGATCCTGGGTCTATCAGATCCTGTCTGCACCACTTCAACTGAATATCAAGCAAAGGACATTTTCTTCGGTATATCGGGCAGCTACCAAGCCTGATCAATAACAACATAGGCCTGAAGCTCGAAAACATCTGGGAGTAACCGGGCTACCAGTTTATTCCCGATTCTCCGCAAAGGCCTCGTTCGCGTTGCCCATCAAGTATAATCCCTGATAATCTCCATAAGCTTATCCAGATCCACTGGTTTTGGGATATACTCGTCTGCCAGTGTTGTACGACCATCTCTATGAGTATAGGTTGTTGACGTGACAGCCGAGCCTACAGCCGTTAGCAAAACCACTGTTATGTCCTTGTATTCAGGATCATTTTTTATTTCATCGCAAACTTTATAGCCGTCTTTTCTGGGCATCATTACGTCTAATACGATCAAATCTGGTCTATCTTCCTTTATTCTTTCCCATGCCTGAACTCCGTCATAGGCTTTTGTGACTTTGTAATTCTCATTTTCCAGTTTCATGCAGATTGCTTCCACAAGATCTGGATCATCATCTACTACCAAGACATGTTTCTTTTCACTCATTGACATACCTCCTCGCCTTGATTCAGTCTAATTACATTATCATCCGAGGCAGTTAGCGTCATCTCAAACGCGAAGCTTATTCCATTACCATTGAGCTCAGGCTCTTTTTTTGCAAGAGTCCTGTTCCCCGGATCGCACAATTTGACCTAATGATAGTAATTCAACACAAAAAAGACTTTTGTGCAACTAGATTTAAATCTGAGGCCTGGGCAAAAGGCCAGCTCTCTCCACAATCTCCGGCACCTTTTGCTCCCATTCAATGGCCATTAGATGGAATCCACTTACTCCCTCCACTTCTTTCAGTTCTTCCATGATTTCCACACAGATCTTTATGCCCTCCTCTGCCTGCTTTTCCTTCGGCACGCCCGCCATTCTCTTGACTAATTCGTCAGGGACGTCCATACCAGGGACTTTTGTTTTCATGTACTTGGCCATACCAGCAGATTTTAGCGGTGTGATTCCGGCCAGAATATAAAGCTTTTCATGCAGGCCGCGGTCCCTCACCCCCTGCATCCATTTCTTAAATTTTTCCACGTTATAAATGCACTGGGTCTGGATGAAATCAACTCCGGCTTTGACTTTTTTGGCAAGCCTGGCCACCCTAAGTTCGAAGGGATCGGCAAAAGGGTTGGCCGCAGCCCCTATAAACATTTTTGGAGGATTGATTATCTCATCGCCTCCCTGAAATTTACCCTCATCTCGCATTCTTTTAACCATCTGTATCAGTTGGATTGAGTCTATATCATAAACGTTTGCAGCCATCGGGTGGTCACCAAAGCAGGGGTGATCTCCAGATAGGCATAGCATAGTATTAATCCCATGGGAATAAACTCCCAGGATATCACTCTGCATCGCCAGGCGATTCCTATCCCTTGTAACCATTTGCAATATGGGGTTTAAACCCATTTGTTTTAGTATAATGCATGCAGACCAACTGGACATACGAACTACTGCAGTCTGATTGTCCGTCACATTTATAGCATCCACATAACCTCGAAGAATCTCACCCTTTTCCCGGATTTTTTCCGGCACGGCGCCCCGAGGAGGGCCACATTCAGAAGTTACTGCCAGTTGGCCAGTTTCCAACACCTTTTCCAATGCGCTTTCTGTCTTCATGATGCCAAATCCTCTCTGATAATCTTTCTGGGTCCACCGTCTCTACTTGTTCGCCAGTCCTTCGCCGGTATAATATTTTCGTACCTATCCTCAATCCCCAGGGCCTTGAGCCGGTCCCAGATTAACTGCCATGCACAATCAATGTCGGGATTGACCTCACATTTCCCTCCGGTAGAACCACCGCAGGGTCCGTTAAGCAAGCGCTTAGAGCACCTTGCTATTGGACAAATGCCACCGGTCAGTCCCAACACGCAGTCACCGCAGCCCTGGCATCTCTCAGCCCACACGCCCTGGCGTTCGGAAGCACCCATAAAAGTGGTGTTCACTGCCGGGTAAACAGGCTTATCTTTGTATCGCCTCGCAATCTCCTGTACTCCACACCCGCATGCCATGGACAGAACAGCATCAACCTGATCAATGTACTGGACAAGCTCTTCCACATACTCCGGGTCACACTGTCTCTCCAGCGTCATTTCCTTGACTACTAGAGTCTTTCCACTTTGCATGAAAGCCATTTGCAGGGCTGACGAAAGCACTCCTACTTCCTTTCGACCTCCTGCGGCACATACTGTGACGCACTCATTACAGCCTACCAGCAGGATTTGCTTGTAAGGCTTTACATACGCTAATATTTCATCCATTGGTTTTCGAACTGCAGTTATCATAGTCTCAAACTCTCCTTCATGTGGCTTATCAGCCTGTGGCTGATCGGGCCCTTTCTTCCCCAAACCGACTCTTGATGGGACTAGGCCCTAATTTTCTTATCTTTTCCGTAAACTCCTTAGCTGTTTCCGCAAATCTTTCTCCCATTCCAGCGGACATAAAGTACATCTCAACTCTCTCGGGCTCTATGCCTATCTCTTCAAGCAAACGTTTGACATGAGCCACTCTGCGAGCAGCCTTAACGTTGCCGTTCTTGAAATGGCAATCTCCCTCCAGGCACCCGGCTACGTAAGCCCCATCAGCGCCCTTTTGTAAGGCCTTCATGAGATGGATTGCATCCACTTTTCCCGTGCATGGAACACGGATAATTTTCACATTTGGAGGATACGACAATCTCATGCTTCCGGCCATATCAGCGGCCGTATAAGCACAGTAATGACAACAAAAAGCGACAATTATAGGTTCAAACTCTTTCATCCAATAACCCCTTCTAGCAGCCCATCGAGCTGGGCCATAATTAGATCATCTTCATATTCTACAAGCTGTATCGCTTTCGCAGGGCAGTCGGCTGCACATATGCCGCATCCACGGCACTTCGCAGGATCTATTTCAGAGTAACCCTCAGCATTTATAAAAGGTACGTCATATGGGCACGCTCGTACGCATACTAAGCAGGCAGCGCATCTGTTGCTGTCCACTCTTGCCACAACAGCACCGAGATTTATGCTATCTCTGGCAAGGAAAGTCTGAGCACGGCCCGATGCCGCCTGCGCCTGTGCTATGCTCTCACGGATGGTTTTTGGGGCATGGGCTGTTCCCGCAACCAAAAATCCCGGCACCGGCAGGTCCACAGGCCTCAGTTTTACGTGGTCTTCAAGAAAATACCCGTCTTCCGTCCTTGGCAGCTTGAAGATCATCGCCAGATCTTCCGCTGTTTCTTCATCCACCACTAGCCCCGTACTCAAAGCAAGACAGTCAGCCTGAACTTTGATCATCCTCTGCAGTACCGGGTCTGTAAACCTGACAATCATCTGTGAGGATGCGGGCTCGATCTGCGGCTTGTTTTCCGGTTCATATCGAACGAAGATCACGCCCTTTTCTCTAGCCTTACGATAATAGTCCTCCTGGAAACCGTAAGTCCTCATATCCCTATAAAGAACGAAAACCTGCGCATCGGGATTCACTTCCATAATTCTAAGGGCATTCTTAACGGCAGACTGGCAGCATATACGTGAACAATTCGGATTTTCTTCACACCGCGATCCCACACATTGAATCATCACCACATTACGCCACCCTTTAACTTTATCCGGCTCATCTTCCAAAATGCCATCCAAATCGAGCTGGGTAACTACTGCTTCATGTTCATCAAGTAGATATTCCTTTGGCCTATTGGCCAACGCCCCCGTCGCTATTATTGTTACACCGTGGTTTATCTCCCTGTAGTACATCCGGGGGCCGATCTGTACCCCTGTCCTGAAAAGCCCTGGTACCCCTGAATGATCAACAATTATACAACTGGTGAGAACCTCAATAAACTCATGATCCATGGTCCTTTTTATCAGGCTTTCCATGTAACTCTGAACATCCTCGCCTTCCAGGGTCTTACGCACTCTCCTGGCTACACCTCCCAACTCTCTTTCCTTCTCTACCAGGTATACCTTAAATCCACGGTCAGCCAGGGCAAGAGCTGCGTTCATGCCGGCAACCCCTCCTCCCACAACCAGCACATCCTTGTTCATGGGAAGTCGATGGTCTGACAGGGGCCTCCTAAAAGCCACACTGCTAACTGACATTCGAATCAGGTCCTTGGCCTTTTCCTCTGCTTGCTCAGGGTGATCCATATGTACCCAAGTATCCTGATCCCTGATGTTGGCCATCTCAACGAGGTACTTGTTGAGGCCTGCTTTCCGTACGGTATCCTGGAATTTAGTAAGGTGCGTCCTTGGTGAACAACCTCCTATTACCACGCGGTTCAAATTTTTCTCTTCTATCACCTGCTTGATGTGCTCCAGGGACTCTCTACTACAACCATGCCCTACCACTTCTGACACGATGACTTGTGGAAGCTCTTGGCCATAAGAGGCCACTTCATTCACATCAATCACTCCACCAATATTAAGTCCACAGTCGCACACAAAGATTCCTATCCTCGGCGCTTCTCCGACCACATCCTTTTCGGGCGGGAGCTCGTCTTCGACTTCTTCCTGAATCTCTCCGGATGTCTGAAACCCCTCGTTTGCCATGCAAGCCGCAGCACTTGCTTGAACCATAGTCTCTGGAATATCTTTAGGACTTTCAAATAACCCGCAGACATATATACCCGGTCTGGAAGTGGCAATCGGATTAAAACTCCCCGTTCTTACAAAGTTATGCTTATTTAGTTCCACACCAAGTTTTTCAGCTAACTCCACCAAGTCCGCTGGGATTCTAAAGCCCGTTGAAAGCACTACCATATCAAATGATTCAGCTTTTGGTGCCTCGCTCCCTTCTTCCATATAGCTTATGACGAGATCATCCGTCTCCGGATCCCGATGAATTGTATGGGGCCGACTTCGGACGAATTCAATACCATATTCTTCTTTGGCTCTCTGGTAATACAATTCATAGTCTTTACCCGATGTCCTCATATCCATATAAAATATTACTGCTCTGACATCGTGGTGAAACCTCTCTTTCGTAACCATTGCCTCCTTCAAGGCGTACATGCAACAAACACTGGAGCAATAAGGAGCGTCAATCTGGTTAACATTTCTGGAACCAACACACTGTATCCACGCGATACTCTTAGGCACCTTCCGGTCCGAAGGCCTCACAAGCTCCCCCAGAGTGGGCCCTGAAGCAGAAAGTATCCTCTCATACTCAAGTCCTGTCACCACATTAGGGTACAAACTGTAGCCGTAATCTGACAGGGAGCGAGGATCAAATAATTCAGCACCAGGGGCGAGAACGATCGAACTGAAATTTACCTTTGATACTCTTTGTGTGTCTTCGGCAATGATAGCCTGTGCAGGGCATACCCTGACCAGTTCCTCAATGTCCGAGCAACGGCTTATGTCTATAGAAAAGGCCTCAGGCGTTACTCTGGGATAGCGCATGCACGTAGGTGCCCTGTGGTCAAGCCCGGGGGTGAAACTCACGCACTCTGGGAACTCATCGTAGCATTTACCACAGGCAGTACATCTTGAAGGATCTATGTATCTGGGTTCGGAAACCAAGGTAACAACAAAATTGCCCTTTTCGCCTTCCACCTCCGTGATACTGGTAAGCGTCATCAATTCTATGTGAAGCTGACGTCCGCTCTCAGCCAAATGAGGCGACAAAGTGCACAAGTCGCAGTTATTAGTAGGAAAAGTTCTATCTAACTGCGTCATTAACCCGCCTATGGCAGGTGCTTTGTCTACGAGAACTACATCTCTTCCCGCTTCGGCGAGGTCAAGGGCAGTCTTAATACCACCCATGCCTCCACCTACCACCAAAACTCTATTCTTGGATTTATCGATAGATATATCGCTCATTTCTTCTTATTTCCTGTATAATTGATTGAGTAATAGATAAGCTCTAATCAGAATAGACTCTCCTCATATGCCGGCATAGTCCAAAATAGTAGGAAGCTGGTGCTCCCAACCTAGAGTGACAATTTGTACGCCTGCTGCAACCTTTCTCAGCTCCGCAATCATCTCTCCAGCTATCCTCAGGCCCTCGGTTTCTCGATCCGGAGATCTCCTCATTCGTCTGATCAAATCTTCGGGAATGAAAATTCCTGGCTCATTTGTGGCCATATACCTGGCCACTCCTACTGACTTAAGCAGAAATACTGTAGGGATGAGTGGGGCCCCGAGCCCCTCTGTCTCTTTCTTGAGGGTAAGGAAATAGTCAAGGTCAAAGACAGGAGGAGTAATTAAAAAGGAGGCGCCGGCCTCCACCTTTTTCCTCGCAAGATCCAGCTCGGTCTTTAATGCCTTGTCATCCGCGTAAGCCGCTATTGTGCAGCCGCAGACAAATTCCGGGGAGCCCTTCAATTCAATGCCAGCCAAATCCACCCCCTCACACAGTGAGCTTATGGCACCAAGAATACCTATTTCGTCAAGGTCGTCCACGGGCTTTGCGTCCCTGTGGTCGCCATATGCCATCTCTTCACCCTTCACCACCAAGACGTTCTGGATCCCAAGTACATACGCTCCCAGCAGGTCGGCCTGGATGGCCATTCTGTTTCTATCACGCCCATAAATTTGTATAATGGCCTCAAGGCCTTGTTGTTGCATAAGCACCCCACCTGCCAAGGCGGTCATACGCATCATTCCATCTGCCATATCTGGCACCACAACTGCATCAACCCTGCCTTTAATGCGGCGGGCGTTAATAATGAGCTGTGAGATGTCCACTCCTTTGGGAGTGTCCACTTCAGCCAGCACCACAAACTCTCCTGAAGATAACCTTTTTTGGAAACTCATATCCCCTTTGCTCCTTCCCGTTTCTCTCTGGATCTCACCCTATAAATTAACTATCCCAAAGCGCGCACGGTGGCAAGCGAAATTTTTCACAAGTTAAATCGAAAGAAGATTTCTCTTAACTTTGCCACCAAGTATATACCACGGTCATACCTTCTGAGCCTTGTTCTAAGTCAAAAGTGTGCTTGAGTCACACTACCGCCAAGCTTAATGCGCGACGCAGTATAGGGAATAATATTAGCCCTGTCAATATAAAGGGCGGATCTATCACTTGGCAGGGCTAAAGAAATCCCAAATATAGCCTTTTGGCTTCGCGCCTCGCCCTCTGAATTTCGTGGTTTTCGATAGGTCGTTTCCCTGCCGGCACTTGAATGGCGATTTTTGAGAGATGTAATCCCTGAGCCCCTTTAGACTACTAAAGAAAAGGTCAGCTAGAATTTGCTTGGATGTTTTCTTGCGTACGATTACATTCAAAAAAAGGGAGGGGGAACTTATGCAAATCGCAATGATAGGTCTGGGTCGGATGGGCATGAACATGGCACGTCGTCTTCTGCGGGCAGGCCATGAGGTGCATGCCTACAATAGGACACCTTCAAAAACCAAGGAATTGGCTGAGGAAGGGGCCCGTCCAGCGTACACCATCGAACAACTTGTCAGGAATCTCTCTACCCCTAGGGTGGTATGGCTCATGCTT
>CAZAKC010000055.1:0-13801 GCA_964485655.1 uncultured Desulfobacteraceae bacterium | reverse complement strand
TCACCGCGTCATAGAGACTGAGATCATTGAGGTCAATCTGGAAAGAGAATTGTAGGAAACCCTTGAGATCGGCATCTGCCTTCTTGATAAGTTTCTGAGCCTCTTCTTCATTAACCTTTTTCTGTACTACAAGGCGGTCGACTCTAAATTTCTCAGAGGCATGAATGCGGACATGCAAGGCACAACTGAAGTCTTTTAAGA
The DNA here is from genome assembly GCA_964485655.1 of uncultured Desulfobacteraceae bacterium. GTDB lineage: Bacteria > Desulfobacterota > DSM-4660 > Desulfatiglandales > Desulfatiglandaceae > B111-G9. The sequence continues at coordinate 13,600 of CAZAKC010000055.1, read as the reverse complement.
AATAGGGAGCCCCATGGCCAATAATAATACCCTCTCCACGCCGGGCTACCTCGTAAACGGCTGAGGCCATAAGCTCCAGATATTCTGCAGGCCTTCTTCGTAAAAGACGAATCAAGAATCCTGGTACGCTCTGCTCAAATCTTGCCACATCTTGAGATGAGAAGCCCATTTTGAGTGCCTCTTGCTGCATTCGATCATCGTCATATACGACTATGTTAAGTTCTTTAGCAACTCGCTCTGCTACTTCAGAGCCACTACAGCCGAGTCCTGTGGTAATCGTTATTAGCGACATCGTGCGTAATTCCCTTTTACCTATAGGTTTCTAGACTAACACGCCTTGTAGTGGGTGTGTCCTTCCTGCCCCTAGGTACTAATAAAGCGGATAACCAGATCGGGGAATTCTTTTTTGAGTTCCTTCTCCATTTGGCCCAATACCTTTGTCTCAATCAGCTTAGTGATGACGAAGCAGCATGCCTTGTGCGTGCTATAGGATTCAGTGTATACATAAAGCGCCCGTTTGTTCTCATTATACCTGAATTTTTTTACCAGCCCCAATTGTCCGACTGAGAGATTGCTTTCAGGTTCCTTTACCCTATCTAGGACGCTGTCAATCTTTCGGATCATTTCCTTGTCCATGGCTCTTTCCATAATCAATCTCCTGTAACCCTCTTTATCCTATGTGGCATTCTTGATCAATTCCAATGGCTGTTCGTTCAGTATATTGCCGTTTATTTCAAGAAATTGCCGGAGTGTGTCGAGACCGATCAGGGGCGTATCAGATAGGGGGACCTTCAACAGCGGGATCCTGTCGAATTCCCTGACTATATGATCAATGGATGAGTCTTCTTGCATTTTATTAATTATCACCTGGCTCAATGGGATATTGATTGCCTTTAGGCCCTCTAGAATGCGTTTGGATTCGGCCAGTGAGAGCAGGTCAGGATTCATTACAAGATTGATCTTGGTTAACTTGGGATTCTCAAAAAGTTGCTTCAAGGCAGTATAGTCCTTGATCGATTCTTCAATCCTGGACAGTACCTTGTCTGTCTCAATCTCTTTTTTTATTAATTTTATTTTCGTAATGAGTTCTCTTTTTTTTATGATCTCCTTGCGAAGGGCAAGTAGATGATTGGTCCAGATAAGGGAAAGAGTAGGCAGGTTAAAGAATTTGAGAGAAAGGGCAGTAGGGGCCATATCAAAGACAAGCACGTCTGTATTTGAGAATTTTCGGTTTATCTCCTCAAAGGCCAGAATAAGAGCGTATTCTTCCAGCCCGGGCGAATGCTTGATAACCTTGAAGTATTTCTCCAGATTAAACGAGGTAAGGTAACAATATGTTCTTCTGATCTGCTCCTGAACATCTCTAAGGTATCGCTTTATCCAGTGATCTTGGTCGATTTCAATGGCTTCCAGATGTGGGGCTATACGTTTTGGTCTATCTGAAAGCCTTTTCTGGAAAATATCAGATTGGTTGTGGGCTGGGTCAAGGGAGACCAGGAGCACCTCAAAGCCTTTTTGGGATAAAAAAAGGGAGTTCAATGCAGCAGATGTGGACTTACCTACTCCACCCTTTCCTAGATAAAAGATATTTAGTGGGTTGCTCATTGTTAGAGTCCTTTGACCAAGTTTCAGCCATGGAGAGCCTGCCTTTCATCCTACTGATTCCCATACGTATCGCAGTTTCCCCTGATATCTTGGTACTGATTAAGAAAAGCTGCCCAACTATAACAAAAAATAGCCCTGACTTCAAAATATTATGATCCGGTTGTCTCGTCGCGTCCCATATTATTGCCTTATCACAGCTTTGCTGATGTGGCAGGTGATAGAGGCTAACTCATTAAGAGCTGGTAAACATACCCGGCGATTAAGGAGCCCGCAATCCCCACGCCAAGATAAATCGCAAATGTCTGTCTCCTGACCAGGGCAAACACGGCCGTCATAGCAGGAATGGTTGTCACTGGGCCAGCCACCAAGAAGGCAAGAGCCGCTCCAGGGCCCATGCCACTGCTTAAAAGCCCCTTTACGATAGGAATAGCGCCTATGCTGGAAGTATAGACCGGTATACCGATAGCTGTCGCTAGGGGGATGGAAAAGAATCGATCGTGGCCAAGCAGGGAAGAGATCCAACCTGGATCCACGTAATGTACGATCAGAGATTCGAGAATGAACGCTATGAGCAGCCATTTTCCAAGAAAAAGGCTTACCTCCCACACTTGTGGCCAAAAATCCTGCCAGAATCTTGAAGTCGAAGTGGTTTCTTTGTCTTGGGTTTCGCTGGACCCGCAACATGCGCTTTTGGAAAGACTCAGCCCATGAAGCTGGTTATTTAACATTCCCATAGAGGTCAAAAAATGGATAAGATATCCGGCACCAGCGCCCAGCAGTACAGCGGTTAGGGCCGTGGCGACCGCGTAATTCATTCCGAGGACGCCTGCAGTAAGAACGAACATGGAGGGACTCATCAATGGTGAACTAATCCAGAAGGCCATGACTGGCCCAAGGGGGACCTCGCTTGCCAGCATGGCAGCAATGAAAGGGATAACACCACAGGAACATAACGGTACGGTAGCCCCGACAAGGGCAGCGCCGGCGATGGCGATTTTTACCCTTCGGTTAAACACCGCCTTAATACGTTCAGCAAGACCGGACACAGTTATCCATGCAGATATAGCTACACTGAATAAGAAGTAAGGAAGGATCGACCAAGCGTTCTTGCCTACAAAAGCTAAATTGGATAATACGTGATGCCAAATGATCTCTCGCTCTAGTCCCGGAATAATTCCGGCGCCAAGAAACAAGATACTGACCCCGGCCAACCCTGCAATCCACCATATCCAGGAACCCTTTGATTTTGTGCTAATGCAGCATGCTGCCATACTTCGTGCGCTGGCTCCGTCTTGCATGTAAATTCCATCACAGGAATTCCCACTAGGAGCCCTGGCAGACGTGTTGTGAACCGGCAGACTCTCAACAATGTTCAGTCCACATTTTTCATCAGCCTTTGTTGGTCTTGGTGTAGACTCGCAGCAAGGGCCTGTGTTCAGGGGTTTCCGAATTTCCTTCTTTTCCTGGATTATATCAACCATGTTTACCTCCCATTGATTAGATATCATATCGATAATTTTAGTAACATAGAACTAATTGCCCCAAAAAATACCGCTTATTAATCATAAGCGATGCGTTAGTTACACTCAGTCACCCCAACACAGCATTCAGATTGGAGAAAATCAATCAACTCCTCCAATGCTGAATATTGGGCAGTACAATAAAGGGTACGGCTGGAGCGATCTTGTTTAATCAGTCCAACGGACTTCAAGCGCGATATATGGTGAGACAAAGTGGATCCCGGAATACCAAGGGCCTTTTGAATTTGGCCCACTGGCACCCCTTTAGGGCCTACCTTGACCAGGTATCGAAAAATCGCCAGGCGGGTAGTGTTACCCAATTCCCCCAATCGTCTCGCTGCATCCTCATGTTTCATGGAACAAGACAGTAAACAAGAGAAAATCTTTTGTCAACTATATTCCTAAAAAAATCGAAGTATTCGAAATACGAAATCTGTAGCCTAAGCCTAATGTTCATGGGGGCCATTAAACGTAGATCCAGGTAAAATGCCTGCGAGGCCTCCAAACACAAACTGCTTAATCAATGTCAAAGACTGAGAAAAGTTGTGACAATGGTTGACTGGCTGTATCAACCTTTTCCATCATTAACAGGAGTTCCTTTTCCATATGGGGCATGAGATCTAGGCTGATCTGCATAGGTGGAGCTGGTACCCCAACAAAAGAGCCCAGAACAAGGAGGCCAAAAATGTTTTCCATTTCCTCCAGTTCATTTTCAATGGCCTCTACAGCTCGACTGCGGGCCATGTCATCGCCTATTTTGCATACACCCTTTATTTTACATACGATGTCTTTGAAAAGAGAGGTCATATTATTTGGCCCTAAAGATTCTTTTCTCAAATGCGATCCGTTTATTGGAAGGGTAAAAATAGTACATTGCATAAAAACTCGCAAGGACAGTCCCGTAAAAATGGAACCGCGAAATCTCCAATAGGAAAGCTGCGAGTGCAAAATAGGGGGCAAGCATTGCAATGTACAGTGTCCCCCGTTCAAACTTGATGAGTTCCAACTCCGTTATCTGTTTGCGGTTTCGGTTTTTACTTGCGAACAAGCTCCTCCATAGTATTGGCAGCGCCACACCAAAGGATATGGCTAAAACAAAAAGCAGAGGCGCTACAAAAGGGAAGTCCCTCGCAACCTGCAGATTCCATCGTAAGAACGTCTTCGCTACCCATGTAATGATAAACCCTGCAATGACAGGAATTAATAATGTGAAATAGAGCTTCCTGAGCTTAACTTCCATAGACTTTTACACTTCAAAAATTCAATATTTCCTCGTCTCTGGATTCAAACCGGTATTTGGAGGGGGAAGCATTGCCTGGCTTCCCCCTTTAGCATCCTAAGATCTGTCCCTGGCTGCTAGCCTGAGGCAACCTCCGGTTCACCAGCAGGCTCTCCACCTATGGTGAAGAACTTTATGATACCTTCAATCACTATCCAGAGAACCACAATCAGTATGGCTATGTTTACCACTGTCAGCAACATGTTATGTTTGTGGAGGAAAGTGGTTTGGTTCAAAATGACTGCCCAAATAGTCATTATGGCCATAAATGCCGCAGGTATTCCAGAGACCAACCACTTTAGTCCACCTTTGTACTTAAGGTACACAGTGATAATGATCAGCGCAAGGGCAGCAAGGGTTTGGTTAACCGCCCCGAACATTGGCCAGAGTGTTAGAGCCCCCTTACCGCTTGCCCCTGTGGCAAAGGCCAGCCACATGGCACTTCCAACAGCAATGATTGTGGCGGGATACCGGCCCGAGAGAAAGTTTAGTTTGATGTCGCTTGTAAGCTCTGCAATCACATAACGCTGGATCCTAGTGGCAGTATCAAGCGTGGTGCCTGCAAAGGATGCCAAAAACACTCCCATAATCACGAGCGCAATTCCATGGGGTATGCCTAGCAACTGAATCATATTAGCGGAGCCAACCACAAATGCAGTGATCTTAGAACCCAATCCCTTTGCAGCGGCCCATGAGGAGTAATGGGCGGTCCATGCTGCAACGCCGGTTAGTGTGTGCCCGCCCTTTGTGTAACCCATACCGATGCCTGCTGCAACTGCTACAATAACCAAAGTAGCAAGCACGCCTTCCATCAGCATGGAGCCATATCCGACGAAAAGGGCATCTTCTTCATAGCGCACCTGCTTTGAAGATGTCCCCGATGACACCAATGAGTGGAATCCTGATATGGCACCGCAAGCAATCGTAACAAATAAGAATGGCCATAGAGGAGGCGCTTTGGGTGGGTGGGCATTAACAGCAGGGGCAACTACACTGAGGTGCCCGCCAAAAGACGCAAAAATAACGCCCAGCACTAACAGCCCAAGGGCGATAATCAGCTCGTGAGAGTTGATGAAATCCCTGGGTTGGAGTAAAGCTGTGACGGGCAGAACCGAGGCAATAAAGGCGTAGATCAGCAAAATGATTGTCCAAACCCCCGTGGGAGGAATACCCGCGATTGCCGGCATTCTAAGGGGGATCCAATAGCCCAGGACCACCGTCGCATACATCACAATGATAGCAAAGATGGACCAGCCCCAGATCCCCGCGCCCTTTTTATACACCATATAGCCGAGAAGCACTGCAATAGGAATTTCGCACCAGACTGGGAACACTGACTGGGGGAAAAGGTGAAAGACTATGGCGATGACGAGGCCGAAAATAGCAATTACAATCCAAAGCTCCAAAAATACGATTACGAAAAATAGAAATTTTGTCCTACTGTTGACATATTTGGAAGTGTATTCAGCAATCGATTTTCCCTGGTTTCGCATGGAGATGATTAGGGCCCCAAAATCATGCACCGCTCCCATGATTATAGTTCCAAAAAATATCCATATCATGGCTGGAACCCATCCCCAAATAACACCAATAGCCGGCCCCACGATGGGGCCTGTGCCTGCTATGGAGGTATAATGGTGTCCGAAGATGACCTCCTTTTTGGTAGGGACGTAGTCAATACCATCTTCCAATTCAACTGCAGGCGTCTTGTTTTCGTTGGATATCTTGAAGATCTTTTTGCCGATTGTTCTCCCATATAACTGATAAGCGAGAATGTAGCCAATAAAGGCAACTATCATAATTAGAAATCCGCCCATAGTTCCTCCTTTCTGTAAATTAAATGATCTTTATTACCTCGCGACCTCCACAATCTATTTTCTTCTCACCTCCTTTTTTTGCTCATCCCACTTTTATCTGTTTATGACATTATCTCCCCAACTTTATCTTAACAAGGTATCAACCAATATCATATCATGGTGCCCTGGGCGGCCTGGGAAAGATCGTCCATGGGTTGGTATTCGACGAAGGGATGTGTAACAGATAAGGATATTGGGAAGGCCGAATAAAATTTAGGCTGTTCCCAGCAGAAAGAAAGGGTAAAAGGAGTTGCGGTTCTTTAAGAACATGGTCCGTCATGGCTTCTCTTCCCTTTTTTTGAGAGCAATGCCAAACCGCCAATCGAGGTTATACTTACTCTATCAGTTGCAAAAATCAAGTAAAAATAAGAGAGGCTTTCGAGTGGCTACCGCGTAAAAACATCACCTTGGATGGCAAAGACGTTGGAACTGGCAACATGGCGGTGCCACGATGCCACCTGGTTTCTTGACACCTAACTCCGGTGTGCCATATAGTCCGATCAATGAATCTGCATCAAGGAGGGCTCACTACCTATGAGTAAAAGTGCTTCCCAGATCCAGAGCAGAAGGCCGCTTGATGGCATCAGGGTGATTGAGATGGCAGGGCTTGCCCCATCTCCCTATTGTGGGATGATACTTGCCGATTTTGGCGCAGAGGTTGTAGTGGTGGATAGGCCTACAAAAGGTATGCCTGAGATCCCTAATCTCATGGAGAAAAATCCATTTTACCGGGGCAAACACCTCTTCCGCCTCAATCTGAAGACTGCTGAAGGCGTGGACATAATGAGAAATATGATTGAGCAATATGATGTACTCATTGAGCCGTATCGGCCTGGCGTCATGGAGTCTCTTGGCCTTGGCCCGGAAGAGGCCTTAAAGATCAACCCCAGCCTCATTTACGCCAGGCTTACTGGATGGGGGCAGAGCGGTCCATATGCCTCAATGGCAGGGCATGATATAGATTATATCGGAGTCTCTGGTGCCCTTTCTCTTTTCAGACGCAGGGGAGAAAGGCCACTTCCACCGTGTAACATACTGGGGGATTTTGCCGGGGGTGGCATGCTCTGTGCCATGGGTGTCCTTTTGGCTCTGCTTGAAAGGGAACGCTCCGGTAGAGGGCAGGTAATTGATTCGGCGATGGTTGATGGCGTAGCTAATCTTTCGACATTCTTTTTTGGCTTACTGGGGCACAAGCTCATGACACTGGATATTGGAACCAATGTTCTTGACTCAGGCGCACCTTATTACCAGACCTATGAGACGGCCGATGGTAAATTCATAGCAGTCGGTGCCATTGAGAGGCGCTTCTATGAAAAGCTGCTTCAAGGCCTTGAGCTTGACCCTTCTGACCTACCCGACCAGAATGACATGAAAAGATGGCCTGAGATGATTGAGCGATTTGCCAAGGTATTTAAGACAAAGACCAGGGATGAATGGATGGAGATATTCGAGGGAACAGATGCATGCGTGGCCCCCGTGCTTGACCTGAATGAAGCTGCTAATCACCCCCATAATGAACAAAGAAAGGTATTCCTGGAAATAGAAGGTATAGTCCAGCCAGCGCCCGCACCGCGTCTATCCCGAACCCCTGGCATAGCAGGTAGCTTGGGACACCACAGCCGCGAAAATAGCAAATCGCTCCTAGAGAGCTTGGGCTACGATGAAAAGGGGATTAGTCGTCTGCTAAGTCAAGGGATTGTTGAATAGTTGGAAGGGCCTGGCACTTTCTGCCATCTCTATATCATCGTCAAGACCAATCATAACTTCAAAAGCCTCCCTGCATCTTCATCCTTGAGAAAAGTAATGGCGTGTTCTTCATGTGTATAGCAGACCTCGTGACGGCTCTATGTAAGCGATAGTAAAGCAGTTGACAATCGAAGGACATTAGGCTATATGGCAAAAAATATGAAGAATATTCTATAAAGACGCCTATCGTCGAATAAAAACCAGATAGAAGTCAGCGGAAAATGGATGTCGATAGAATTGATAGGAAAATTTTGAGGCTTATGCAGCAAAATGCACGGATTAAGAACGTGAATCTTGCCCGGCAGGTGGGAGTCGCCCAGTCAACAGTGCTCGAGCGAGTGAGGCGCTTGGAAGAGCGTGGGGTGATTAAAGGTTATCGAGTAATTATTGACCCTGAAAAGCTGGGGCTGAGTATCCAGGCATTTGTCTCTGTAACTATGCAGCGGCATGAAGCTGAGGTTATTAAGAGATTCGAAGGAGGTGTTAAGAAGATTCGGGGAGTGAGGGCCTGCTATCACCTCACAGGAAGATTCGACTATTTGCTTTATGTGGTCGCTCGGGATCTGGAGGAATTGGGCAAAATTGTTAAGTCCAAGATTGCGGCACTGGATGGCTATGGCAGATCAGAGACGTTTGTCATTTTCTCTGAGATTAAGGCCGATGAAGGGATTCCAATCGGGACAAAGTGATGGACTTCCATGCGCTGGGCTGGGTGCAGGTCAGTATAGTAATCAAGACATATCAGAAGGGGGAAGCAATGGAAAAGAAAAAGCTCATGGTTCATGACTTTGTGAGAATGAAGCAAGAAGGCCAAAAGATCACGTGGATTACCTCTTATGATTATCCAACGGCTCAATTCGCTGAGGCCGCTGGAATAGACATGATCCTTGTGGGAGATTCATTAGGAATGTGCGTGTACGGCTATGACAGTACGGTGCCTGTAACTATGGACCAGTGCATTGTCCATTGTGAGGCTGTTCGGCGCGCAGCCCCCAATACCTTTGTTGTGGGGGATATGCCGCTAGGAAGCTACCAGGTATCTGACGAAGAGGCGGCGCGCAACGCAATTCGGTTCATTAAGGAAGCAGGAGTTGATGCGATTAAGCTGGAAGGTGGAAAGCGCGTCATTTCAAGAATAAAGGCCATACTTGACTCGGGCATCGTGGTGATAGGCCATATAGGGCTTACCCCCCAAAGTTCAGGCCAAATAGGAGGACATAAAGCCCAAGGCAGGACGGCTGAATCTGCAAGGCTTGTTATTGAGGATGCACTCGCCATAGAAGAGGCAGGCGCTCAGATGCTTCTCATAGAGGCAGTTCCTCCAGAGGTCTCGGGCTTCATTGCGCGTAAGTTGAAGATCCCGGTACTTTCAATCGGGGCGGGGGCTGACTGCGATGGTCAGCTTCTAATTATCTCAGACCTTATTGGACAGTTTACAGCGTTTACTCCGAAATTTGTCAAACGATATGCAAACGTGGCGGAAGTGGTGACCAATGCGCTCAAGGAGTATATAAAAGATGTTCAGAGTGGAGCATTTCCCACTGATGCCCATTGCTACCACATGATTAAGGGAGAAGAGGAAAGACTGCGCGAGGTTATTAAGGAATACGAATAAAAAAGGGAGGGGGAGCCATGAATGGTCTCAGAGAGCGTTTAAGGATTTCGCCAGAGCGCGTTGAGGAAATTAATCAGTTCCTGCTCGATCCTGAAAATGAACTTGTTAATGAGTTTTTGAAGATTGTGGAAAAATATGGCGGCCCTGATGAAATAAACAGAAAGGCCGTAGCTGCGCGAAATCTCAACAATCTGAAAAGGAGATTGAAAGAGATAGATTCGCCTTATTTGGCCGATCTGCAATGGCTTGAAGAGCAGAGGGATAAGGGAGCGTTTGTAAGCCTGAATAATTATCGGAGAAAGATACTCGGCGATCAGGGCGAAGCTAAGCGCTTTAACAAGAAGAATGCTGTCACCCTCGAGATTTCAGCCCTGCAATTCTTCCCATGGCTTATAAGTGAGGCGCGCCATGCCATTGAACATGCAGAACTTATGCCCGGCCGGTATATAAGAGTTAGGAGCATGAAAGAACAGATCAATGATCATGGTGATACTCTCGCAGTGGCAGCAGCCATGCAAATAATGGGAGCTAGCTATGTTGAGACATTGGATACCAAGGGAACTGATGGGTCAAATATACATCTGGGCGGGCCAGATACCATCACAGGATACTTTGGTGGCGTAGGGCAACCCAATGATCATCCACTTATGTGGGTTGATGAGTATCTTTACTATTATACGGAGTATGGGATACGTCAGGTCTTAAACATAAATGCAGGCACCGTATTGTTGGGATATATGATGCACAAACTGGGCATCGATAACGAATTCAAGATCTCAGTCTATATGGGCAATGATAATCCCTTCAGCGTGTTATGGACTCTGGCAGGAGCAAAGCTGTTCTCAAGGGATGATGGCACAAGCAGCCTGGCAGGGCTTAATTTGTCCAATTCTGTGAATAACGAGAGCATCCTTGCCAGCCATAAGATTCGAAAAGCACTGGGCTTTGAGCATACAGTTCGTCTTGAGCACCACATCACTGAGACGTGGAAATCAATCGTTATTCAACCTTATAACAGAAGGCAAGAGCTGGTTGAGATAGCAAAGGTGGTTCCGAATATATCAGCAAAACACGAAGGTGGAGACGAAGATGTTGAGAAGATGCGGGAGCACCCTTCTGACATATTGGATTATTTCAGGCCAAAAGCGGAGATATTAGAGCAAGGTCTTATGGAGGCTATGGAGCAAAACTACCTTGACAAACACGAGGCCGTGAACAGGACGGCGCGGGCGCTAATAGCAGAGGGGATAGATGTGGTATGTGCCCGCCATCTGCATTAGAAGCTAATCTATGAAGCACGGATAACTTTACCAGATGACAGGGTTTACTATGCTAGGGCCGCAAAGGGGGAAGGGTCGCTTACCCAAGTAAATTAATTAAAGGAGAAGCCAAGCACATGATGGCAAGTACAATACAGAACCTCTATTCTCGGTCGGCCGCAGCAATGAAACACTCCTTTATCCGGCAAATCTTGGGCCTGACAAAAGGTGTGCCGGGGATGATCTCGTTTGCTGGAGGGCTGCCCAGCCCTGAATCATTTCCAAAGACACTCCTTTCAGAGTTATTCTTCGACGTAATCCGTGAAGAAGGCGACGAGGTGCTTCAGTATGGAGGTAGTGATGGGGACAAGGTATTCAAAGAAGTAATCAAAGACTTTGAAGAAGTGCCATACATCTCTGATGATGAGATCATGATTACGGTTGGCTCAACCAATGCGATCTACTACTTTACTCGCACACTGGTAGATCCTGGAGATGTGGTTATTTGCGAGGCTCCTGGTTTCCCAGGCTCCATTGCGGCTATGGAGGCCTGTGGGGCCACGATGGTGGGCGTGGAAATGGATGAGTTGGGGATGATACCCCGGCTATTGAGGAAAATCATTCTGGAACAGTTGAACAAGGGACGACGGATAAAGTTCATATATGTCATTCCAGAGTTTCAAAACCCTACCGGAAGAACGATGGATCTAGAGCGGAGGAAGGAGATTGTGGAGATCGCGAAAGAATTTGACCTACCAATCCTTGAGGACCAACCATATCGTGAACTGCGCTTTAGCGGGGAAAGGATAATTACCCTGTGGGAGCTTGCCAGGACACAATATGATGATCCCAAACTCGTGACAATAGCCAAGTCATTTTCAAAAATCCTTGGTCCCGGTTTGAGGTTGGGTTTCGCAGCAGGCCCACCTGAGATCATTGGCCCTATGGTCAAATGGGCCCAAAAGGTCACGGTGAGTCCTGATTGTGCTACACAGAGGGTGACTGCGAGGTTTATTCAAAGGGGACTGATGAGGAGACATATTAAGGATATTATAGAGTTATATAAGCCCAGGCGGGATGCCATGCTTGAGGCACTGGAGACTTACATGCCCGAAGCCGCCTCGTGGACCAGACCTGAAGGTGGAATGTTTATTTGGGTTAGTTTCAATAATGGTATAAACACAGATAAGCTTTTTCACCGGGCATTGGAAAAAAACGTGGCATTTATCCCAGGAAGTAATTTTTACCCGCAGGGTGCAGAAAAAAAGAACGAGCTCAGATTAAACTTCTCATATTGCAGCACTGAGATGATAAAGGAGGGTGTAAAGCGCTTGGCAAACTTGATCCAGTGAAAAAAACTTTTAACACCACGATCGCGATGTGTTAGGAGGTACGATTTAAAACGCATAAGTGATCCCCACCAAAAGTCCAATTCCATTTACCCCCACATTTCTGCCTCGTTTTAGCCCAGCGTTTGATACATGATGGAAAATGGCCTCAGTGTCCAAGAAGATATGGCTAGAGATCCGGTGACTTATTCCAATACTCAACTGGGGATTGAACTCTATATTATTTCCGATCAGGTCTTGTGAGCGGTCCTTGTAGATGTCATTGTATAGAAGTCCTGCACCAAACTGCAAATATGGGTTAAGGCTTGTAGAGTGATTAAAATTATATCTCACCAGAAATGTGAAGCCTGCCATATATCCACGGGCTCCTTTTGTGGTCTTGGAGTAAGTTAGTTCCATGTATGAGCTGAAATTCCTGTTCAGCCGAAGCCATTCAATTCTAGCATCCAGCATCATGTAATTGAGGTCAGGCCTACGTCGCGGCTTGATAACTGGCGAGACAACATAGCCACTCATCACCTGAGCAGAAAATAGTCCGGTTTTGGCTGCGTGACAGAGACAGGGTAGGAGAAGGAGCAATAAAGTACACAAGCCAATTCGCTTCATGGCAAAAGCCAGTGCTAAAAAATTTCTTTACTAAATTATATCCATAATCGGCCTCACAAACAAGGCAGGACAAACCTTATTATCAAAAATTGATTCCCTGCTAGCAGTGCTGGAGCAAGGATGGGGCCGCAAGTAGGAGCGTCATATAAGGGGGAGGGTGGAGAGTTTAGATCATGGCCATACTATGATGCTGCCACACTATGAGGGGAGAGTCGAGCAGCCCTCGGCTAGAACTAAGCAATACAGAGTTTTCAAGATAGCAAAGGAAATGGGAGGAACACAATACCTGTAAGCTCACTATAGTGGGTGTAATTCTTTGCGATCCCTGGAAGATAGTGAAGGGACTATATTTTGGCGACAAAGGGCCTACATAAGAAGTACCTCCTTTTGGCTGAAAATTTAGGAATCAAGATTCATGCAGAATCAGACGCTCAGGCTGACCACATCGGGCACCGAAGCGGGAATCCAGTGATTGCTGTGCTTGGAATTCATGGATGCCGGATCGGAGCCTGCCCCTGACGTGATCAGGGGTCCGGCATGACGACCAGAGCAATGCGGCCCCAAGAGAGGATTGAAGGATTCTTTGATGAAATAATTGGTGGTCCCAACGGGACTCGAACCCGTGTCTTCGGCGTGAGAGGCCGATATCCTAGACCGCTAGACGATGGGACCACTCATAAAAGAAAAATGGCTGGGGGACTAGGATTCGAACCTAGGTTAACGGGGCCAGAACCCGTCGTCCTGCCGCTGGACGATCCCCCAGCA
>CAZAKC010000054.1:0-14158 GCA_964485655.1 uncultured Desulfobacteraceae bacterium | reverse complement strand
GGCGGGACTTCAGGGCCAAAATGACGCCGCAACGGGAACATCCCGTTCCCCTGCTCGCACCAAGAATCGGTTCTTGGACAGGCATGGCTCTCTATCTTTATCAAATCCCCCCTAACCCCCCTTTAAAAAAGGGGGGGATAAGAAAGGGGAAGTTTAAAAAAGGGGGGAAATGAACCCCTTCCGCAGCAAGCAACTTGCTTGCCTGCCTACAGCAGGTAGGAGCGCTTTGCTTTCGGGTAGTTGATGGAATGAACAACTATGTCACTCCCGCGTAGGCGGGAGTCTATTATAGCGGATTTCCTGGATTCCCGCTTTCCTGCCCGATGTAATCGGGCGGGCGCGGGAATGACGCAAAGCGCTGTCCATTAGGAGCTACGGAGTATCTAAAATGCGATGAACGAAGCAAGCCAGCCTTTCATGTCATTGCATATCCTGCCTGTTTCCGGCGAGTCCTAATTTTCCCATCCGGTATCGAAGCGACCTTGTGGACAAACCCAACAGCTTGGCCGCTCCCTCACGAGACCCCCTGGATAGCTCTAGGGCCCGCAGAATGTATTCCTTTTCAATCTCACTGAGAACTTCCTCGAGATCGATTCCATCCGGGCCGATGTCAGTTCGGCGTCGATTTTGAGAAATCCTGCCCTGCTGCAGATTTGAAAGAGTAAGACTCTCAGGAAGCACTATGTTTGAAACCTCCAGGGCTACACTTCGCTCTATTATGTTTTCCAGTTCTCTTACGTTGCCCGGAAATGGGTAGTGTTGGAGGATATCCATAGCGTAAGCCGATATCTTTCTGATGTCTTTCCCTTGCTCCGCTGAATATTTTTCAAGGAAATACTGGGCCAGCAACGGGATGTCACCTGTGCGCTCTCTTAAGGGAGGGATCTCAATATGAATAACGTTGAGTCTAAAGTAAAGATCTTCCCTAAATCTACCCTCTAACACCTCTTCTTCGAGATCTTTGTTAGTGGCTGATATGAACCTTACATTTATCGTTTTCTCCTCTCTTCCTCCAATCGGAGTAAAGGTCCTTTCCTGTATGACCCTTAAGAGCTTTACCTGAATAGTGGGTGAAAGCTCTCCCACTTCATCCAGAAAGACCGTACCACCTTCGGCCACCTCGAAAAGCCCTTCTTTGTCTAAATTGGCGCCCGTAAACGCCCCTTTCTTATAACCAAACAGCTCACTTTCAATGAGGCTTTCCGGTATCCCAGCGCAGTTAATAACCACAAAAGGCCTTTCATTCCGATTGCTTAGCTCATGAATGGCCCTCGCTACCAGCTCTTTTCCTGTTCCACTCTCCCCTGAGATCAGCACATTGGTGTTGGTACCAGCCACCTTCTCAATCATATTATAGATCTTGTGCATCTGAGGGCTTTCACCAATAATCAGACCAAAGTGCCTTTTTCCTTTCTGCCTATCCTTGTATCCCTGCGCCCTGGGACCCGCCCTTTCCCTGAGGGCCTCCCGGACAATTCTTTTGAACTCCTCCAACTTGAACGGCTTAGGTATGTAATCATAAGCTCCCTCTTTCATCGCCTCTACTGCTGTCTCCGCAGTAGCGAATGCTGAAATGAGTATCACGATGGCATCAGGATCAAGTTCCTTTGCTTTTTTCAGTACCGCTATACCATCGAGGTCTTTCATTCGTATGTCTGTAACAACAAGATCAAAACGATCCCGCTCCAATAAATCACTGGCCTCTTTTCCCCCTGAAGCCAGTGTAACACTATACCCCTCTGCAGAGAGCATTATGTCAAGAAACTCTCGCATACCGCCTTCATCATCTACTACAAGAATCCTAGCCCGTTGCGTCCCAGACAATTCTGCCTCCTACCATGGTCAACAGTGCCTTTCCTCGAAGCCGCTTACCCAAAAGTGGGGTGTTCTTGCTCTTGGAGACAATTTTATCCTTTTCTAATACATATTCCAGCTCAGGATCCACTACGGTAAGGTCTGCCCTCCGGCCCTTCTCGATCCTTCCCCCATTCACTCCCAGAATCCTCGCAGGGCCAGTAGATAGTTTCCTCACCGCTTCAGGTAGACTGATAACCCCTTCATCCACAAGTTGCAGAGTCAAGGACAAAGCCGTCTCAAGCCCGATCATTCCAGGGGATGCCTTGTCAAATTCCACATCCTTTTCGAGGGAGCTGTGAGGGGCATGGTCAGTGGCAATCACGTCAATAGCGCCATCCTTCAACCCCTCCTTTATTGCTCTCACATCTTCGGCAGTTCTGAGAGGAGGGTTTACCTTTGCATTAGTGTCATATCCTTCAACGGCCGTATGGTCCAAGGAGAAATAATGAGGAGCGGTCTCGGCCGTGACGGGCAAGCCCATATCTTTGGCCCTCCTGATGAGATCCACCGATTCCTTGGTGCTAACATGGGCAATATGCACGGGACAACCCGTAAGCTTCGCCAGAGAAATCTCCCTGTAAACCATTATTTCTTCACTCGCTGCAGGTACCCCTGGCAACCCTATTCTTGTGGAGATTTGTCCTTCATGCATCACTCCACCTTGAGACAGATACATATCCTCGCAGTGGGATATCACCGTAAGACCGTAGAAGCGCGCATACTCCAGTGCCCTGCGCATCAACTCGCTGTTCACGACCGGCAACCCATCATCAGACAGACCCACCGCCCCCGCGTCACTCAGGTCACCGAACTCTGTCAGCCTATCGCCTTTCAGCCCAGCGCTTATGCAGGCAATGGGATAGATACTTACTAGACCCGCACGTTCTGCCTGCTCAAGGATAAATTCAGTAACAGATCTCGAGTCGTTGGGAGGATCGGTATTTGGCATGCACGCCACAGCAGTAAATCCCCCTGCCGCTGCGGCCAGGCTTCCTGTGGCTATTGTCTCCTTATACTCATGACCGGGCTCTCGCAGATGTGCGTGCATATCAATAAGCCCAGGGAGAACCAGTTTCCCCTTTACATCAATGATACGAATTGCATCCCCGGATGCGGTAAATGCCCCCTGGGGAAGGATCTCGCTTATTACGCCATCCTCTACAACTATATCCATAGGTTCGACGGTCCCAGCCAGGGGATCTACCACCTTCCCGTTTCTAATCCAAACCGTCACTTCTTGCACCTCCAATCAAGAGGTAAAGGATCGCCATCCTTACTGCAACCCCATTTGCCACCTGGTCCAATATCACCGAGCGTTTTCCGTCAGCCACCTCTGATTCAATCTCCACACCTCTATTCATGGGCCCTGGATGCATCACTATTACATCTTCTTTGGCCATTTCGATAATTGCCTGGCTCAGGCCAAAAAACCTAGAATATTCTCGAAGTGTAGGGAAGAGCATTTTGCTCTGCCTCTCAAGCTGTATCCTGAGGACCATTACCACGTCTTTGCCCTCCACTGCCCTTCTGGGATCATACTCCACGTATGCCCCCATTGCATTAATCTCTACGGGTATCATGGTAGGAGGCCCTGAAACGGTCACTCTGGCGCCCATTTTTGTCAGCCCTATAATATTCGATCGAGCAACCCGGCTATGGGCAATATCTCCTATTATTGCAATCTCTAATCCCTCGAGCTTTCCCTTTTTCTCACGAATAGTGTACATATCCAACAGTGCCTGAGTAGGATGCTCATTTATTCCATCCCCTGCATTTATGACCCCAGCCTCCATAACGCTGGCCAGCAGGTGCGGCGCTCCGCTGGAAGAGTGCCTCAGCACGATCAAGTCGGGATTCATGGCCTGAAGATTCCTTGCGGTGTCGATAAGCGTTTCCCCTTTTACCATGCTGCTCGTGGTAGCTGACAGACTCAGGGTGTCCGCGCTCAGACGTTTTGCGGCCACCTCAAACGAAGTTCTTGTTCTAGTGCTCGGCTCATAAAAAAAATTGATAATGCTTTTTCCTCTGAGTGTCGGCACCTTCTTAACGTCGCGCTCGGAGATTTCCTTCAGTGAATCAGCAGTATCAAGGATCAGGTTTATATCTTCTTCAGATAGCTGGCCCATTCCGAGCAGGTCTTTATGGTCGAATCCTCCCATTATGAACTCCTGTCAGGCTGAAGGCTGAAAGGATAAAAAAAGCTCCTTGCCGCTGTTACGGCAAGGAGCCCATTTTTAAAATAGGTACATACATTCATAACAAAACTCGTGCAGCTTCCACAGTTACTTACGGAGTGTGAAAAACTTTCAGGGATTTATCACAATCGCCACTGTCTGTGAAGTTTTTATTTGTCTTTTTCTTCCTCGCCCTCCTCTTGAATGCCACTATCTTCGCTCTTTGGCTGCTGCTCCGGAGCAGGCTGTTCTGTAACGTCCGATTCAGCCTCTTCACGAATCTGATCAGCCCTATCCGCTGCTTTAACCTCTTCTTTTGGTTGGGGTTTGGTCTCTGCCTTTACTTTTTTCTTCTTTTTCTTTTTGCTCTCCCCAACAGAAATTAATTGGACGATCGAAATGGGCGCATTGTCGCCTCTGCGATTCCCTTTCTTAATGATACGTACATATCCGCCCTGCCTGTCCATAAACCGCTCTTTTAACTCTTCGAAGAGCCTATGGGTAGTCTGTTTATCCATCATGTAAGCCAGAGCCTGTCTCCTGGCATGAAGATCGCCCCGTTTTGCCAGCGTGATCATTCGCTCTGCAACGGGCTTAATCTGCTTGGCCTTGGCATCTGTGGTCTCTATCTGTTCATACTTGAACAGGGATGTTACCATGTTGCGAAACATGGCCCTCCTGTGGCTTGAATCTCTTCCTAGGTGTTTTCCTGCCTTCCTGTGCCTCATTTTTTCTTAACCTCTTCTTTCGCATCTTGGGGCTTTTCGGCTCCTGTGGATTCTCCTGCCGAATCCTCTTCAGAATCATCAGGCTTAGGAGGAAGTTGAAAGTTCTCCAGCTTCATGCCCAGATGAAGGCCCATCTCTTCAAGAATTGATTTAATCTCATTAAGGGATTTACGGCCGAAATTCTTCGTCTTCAGCATCTCCGCCTCGGTCTTCTGAACCAGTTCACCAATATAAGTAATGTTTGCGTTCTTCAGGCAGTTGGCGGAGCGCACTGATAGTTCCAACTCTGAAACTGGCCTAAAGAGATTCTCGTTCAAGGGCTCCTCTTTTTCTTCTTCCTCTTCCTCTACAGGTTCCGGTTCTTCCTCGAAGTTAATAAAAGGTGTCATCTGTTCCTTGAGTATTTTGGCGGCAAATGCCACAGCATCTTCTGGCAGCACACTGCCATCAGTCCATACCTCCAGAGTCAGCTTATCGTAGTCCGTAATTTGTTCGACCCTGGCATTTGTCACCACGAAATTAACCTTTTTTATTGGAGAAAACACGGCATCCACCGGGATCACACCAATGGGGTTGTCCTTACTCTTGAGACGCTCGGCAGGCACATACCCCTTACCCAGTCTTACTGCCATTTCTATGTTAAGCTTGGCCTCTTTGTTCAGGGTTGCGATATGCTGGTCTGGGTTCAGAACCTCAGCCAGCCCATGGGTGTCTATGTCGCCGGCTTTCGCCTCACCTTCTCCCTCTTTGGAAAGGTGAAGTATTGCCTCTTCCACATCTAACAATTTAAAGCGGACCTCTTTTAAATTCAGTATGATATCGGTTACGTCCTCTAGTACCCCCGGGATTGTAGAAAATTCATGCAGCACACCATCAAACTTAACGGAGACTATTGCTGCCCCCTGGAGCGAGGACAACAAAATCCTCCTGAGGGAATTACCGATTGTTATCCCAAATCCTCTTTCAAGAGGTTCGCATGTGAACTTTCCATACGTATTAGAATAGGAATCCTGATCGATTTCTATTCTCTTTGGTTTAATAAGCTCTCGCCAGTTTCTTGCTTTTAGATCACTCAAGAGAGGCCTCCCGTTATTTAACGTCTTTCTGTTCTCTTGTCTTCTGTCCGTCATCGAATAAGGGAAAGATTTCAGACAGAACCAAAAAATTATTTTGAATATAGTTCAACAATGAGTTGTTCTTGGATAGGCATTGTCAGATCCTCCCTGCTAGGCAGGGACTTGAACGAGCCTCTGAACTTTTCTTTTTCCACCTCTATCCAGTTTGGGATACCTCTACGAACCACTGTCTCCATAGCCTCCACAATGGGCGTGACTTTCCTGCTCTTCTCTCTAACCTCAACTACATCACCCGGCTTCAGGAGATAAGATGGAATGTTTACCTTCTTGCCATTTACCAGGAAATGATTGTGCCTTACAAGCTGCCTGGCCTGGTTTCTCGAAGAAGCAAATCCCATTCGATACACTACATTGTCCAGTCTGCGTTCCAAGAGAAGCAACAGATTTGTACCCGTAATACCTTTTTGCCTTTCGGCATGCCTATAATAACCCCGGAATTGAGTCTCCAGGATACCATAGATCCTCTTGACCTTTTGCTTCTCCCTTAGCTGTAGTCTATAGTCCGAGTATTTGCCTGCCCGCCGCTGGCCATGTTGCCCGGGCGGATACGGTCTGCGTTCAAATGCGCATTTATCGCTGTAACACCTGTCACCTTTCAAGAAAAGCTTCAAATTTTCCCGCCTGCATAACCTGCAGACTGAACCCCTGTACCTTGCCAATACTATTCCTCCCAGATCCTGTTTGTTAAGAGCCTGACAGTGAAAACTCCTACCAGCTTACGGTCAAGGCCTCTATCCAGCTATTTTTCGTGACGACTGACACACAATTCCCCTATCCTCAATTTCTACTATACCCTTCTGCGCTTTGGTGGCCTGCATCCATTATGCGGAATAGGTGTGACATCACGAATGACACTTACCGTAAACCCTTCCATTTGAAGTGCCCTCAAGGCTGCTTCTCTACCCACGCCTGGCCCTTTTATGCGCACCTCAGCCACTTTGAGCCCTTGCTCCATGGCCTGCTTGAGGGCATCCTGTGCGGCCAACTGTGCAGCAAAGGGTGTGCTTTTCCTCGAACCTTTAAAACCCACCCTGCCTGCACTGGACTGAGCTATCACGTTGCCGTCGTTGTCCGTGACCGTAACGATAGTGTTATTGAAAGTGGACTGAATGTGAATAATACCCGTAGGCACATTCTTCTTCTCTTTCTTTGCCTTACCTCTTTTTCGACCTGCCTTTGCCATTTCTTATCCTTAACCCGATTATTTTTTCTTCTTCCCCATGATGGCCCTTCTAGGCCCTTTCCTTGTCCTCGCATTGGTGCTCGTCCTCTGACCTCTTACTGGCAGCCCCTTCCTGTGCCTCAGGCCCCTGTAAGCACCCAAATCCATCAATCTCTTTATATTCATGGAGACTTCTCTTCTCAAATCTCCTTCCACTTTGTATTTCTCGTCAATGATTTTACGGATCGCAGTTATTTGCTCTCCAGTCAACTCATCGGACTTGGTATCCCAGTCTATTTTTGCCTCTGTTAGAATCTTCTGAGCCGAACTCCTGCCAATGCCGTAGATATATGTCAGAGCTATTTCTATTCTCTTACCTTTTGGTAAATCTACTCCAGCTATTCTTGCCACAATCTACATCTCCTTCCGAGCGTCTTACTTTGTTGGCCTAAACACCAATCAAATCGGGGATGCTATCCGCACTCCCTTATCCTTGCCTTTGCTTATGGCGTGGATTTTCACAGATAACCCGCATGACCCCTTTGCGGCGTATAATTTTGCACTTGTTACATATCTTCTTTACTGAAGGTCGTACTTTCATTTTACCATCTCCCAGTATTCACCACCTCGAGTTAGTTAATATTCTGCACCCCTTGGTGGTAGCAGCGGCTATCTCTGGTCCTTGTGTCCCCGATAAATGATCCTTCCCCTTGTCAGATCATAGGGAGAGAGTTCAACAACTACGGTATCACCTGGCAATATCTTAATAAAATGCATCCTCATTTTCCCGGAGATATGTGCCAGCACTCTATGGCCGTTCTTTAGTTCTACCCTGAACATGGCATTGGGCAAAGTCTCAATGACCACTCCCTCTACCTCAATCCCTTCTTCTTTTGCCATACCTTCCTCGAAGCGATAATGGGTTTGTAGTGGAGCCTCAAGCTATCTAGCCCTTCCAAATCCCTTCTTCATGAACCCCTCGTAATGCCTCGTTAACATGTGAGCTTCAATCTGATTCATTGTATCAATGGCCACGCCAACGACTATCAAGAGCGCAGTACCACCGAAATAAAACGGAACATTAAGTTTATAGATCAGGATTTGAGGCAACACGCAAATCGCTGAGACATAAATAGCTCCGAAAAAAGTAATCCTGGTAAGCACCCTGTCAATGTACTCTGCGGTGTTTTTACCGGGCCTTATTCCAGGAATAAATCCACCATATCGCTTCATATTATCGGCCACATCTACGGGGTTGAAATGTACAGCAGTATAGAAGTAGCAAAAGAAAAATATGAAAATAACATATATCAATATATATACAATGTGTCCTGGCGCCAGAAAATTAACTATGGTTTGAAGCCATGGTATTTGGCGCGCATTCAAAAAATTTGCGATAGTTGCAGGGAACATGATAATGGATGAGGCAAAAATCGGAGGAATAACTCCTGCCGTATTCACCTTCAGAGGCAGGTGAGTACTTTGTCCTCCGTACATTTTTCGCCCCACAACCCGTTTTGCGTATTGTACGGGAATTCTCCTTTGCCCTGTCTCCACAAATACGATCACGCCCACAACTATTATCATTAACGCCAGTATAATAATCATGAAGAAAGGCGTGAGTTCCCCAGTGGACATTAGCCTGAATGTGTTAGCCACTGCTGTCGGAAACCTTGCCACTATCCCCGCAAATATGATCAGAGAAATTCCATTGCCAATTCCTCTTTCAGTGATTTGCTCACCCAACCACATGAGAAAAACAGTTCCGGCAGTGAGCGTGAGCATGGTCAACAGTCTAAAGCCCCAGCCCCCGACCGGCACAACGGCAACTCCACCCGGGCTCGACATTCTTTCCAAACCGAGGGCAATGCCAAAGCCCTGGACAACACATAAAAGAACAGTCCCATACCGGGTATATTGCACAATTTTCTTTCGCCCTTGCTCCCCTTCCTTATTAAGCTTTTCCAAATAAGGGACAACAACAGCTAGAAGTTCCAAAATAATAGCAGCGCTGATATAGGGCATGATCCCCAGGGCCATAACCGACATTCGCCGCAAGGCCCCGCCTGAAAACATGTCGAACAGCCCGAAAAGTGTCCCCTGTTTAGCACCAAAAAAAGCAGATAGCGCAGCCCCATTTATCCCTGGAGTTGGTATGTGGCAACCCAGCCGGTAGACAGCGAGCATAAAAAAGGTGAACAGGATTCTCCTTTTAAGCTCAGGGATCTTTGTTATATTCTGAAGTCCTCCGATCAATTAATGTCCCTTTCTGCGCCTGTCAGTTTGCCATCAACCAATTGCGCCACATCTCTAGATCAGCTCTACCCTGCCACCAGCCGACTCTATCTTTTGTATTGCCGAAATGGAGGCTTTGTGGACTTTGACGGTCAGGGGCTTAGTAATGTCTCCATCCCCAAGGAGTTTCACCCCATTTTTGACCTTTTTGACTAGTCCGGCCTCCTTGAAAGCCTGCAGGTCAACCGTGGTATTGGCCTCGAACCGTTCAAGGTCCTTTAGATTTACGGTAGCATATTCACGGCGAAAGATATTTGTGAAACCCCTCTTGGGAAGTCTCCTGTGCAGTGGCATCTGTCCGCCCTCGAAGCCAGGAGCAGGGCCACCGCCAGACCTGGCCTTTTGCCCTTTGTGCCCTTTACAAGAGGTCTTACCATGCCCTGAACCAGGCCCTCTACCGACTCTCTTTCTCTTTTTTCTCGCGCCTTCAACTGGCGAAAGGTCGTGAATCTTCATATTCTTACCCTATTATGTCCTTACCCGATTGTTAGCTATCTTCCATCCATAATTCCCTCTCCCTCTACCCTTACCATATTACAGGCAGGAAGAGGTGCGTCAGGGTTCCGGACTAACACTGACTAGAAACGCGACTTTCTTGATCATACCCCTAATAGCTGGGGTATTCTCCAATTCCACTGTCTTGTGAAGCCTGGTGAGACCCAACCCTTTCAGGGTCTCTCTGATTTTCTTGTTATAGCCTATTCCGCTTTTGACCAGTGTCACTCTTATTTTATCAGCCATAGTTTCTACCCAAATCAACTAATAACGCATTACCTTAGGATTTCCTCAACTCCCTTATTTCGCCTCTTCGCTATTTCCTCGGGGTTCCTCAGAGATCTCAAACCCATAATTGTTGCCTTAACTACATTGTGGGGATTATTTGAGCCAAGGCATTTAGTCAGAATATTCTGAATACCGACCGCTTCAAGGACAGCCCTAACCGCCCCGCCAGCGATGATTCCTGTACCTGGCCGTGCTGGTTTCAGCAGTACTCGTCCGGCCCCCCACTTCCCTATCACCTCATGGGGAATAGTCGTATCAGCCAATGACACCGGTAGCATGTCTCTCTTCGCCTTTTCTATGCCTTTGCGAATAGCCTCAGGTACCTCATTGGCTTTTCCCAAGGCGCTACCTACAGAGCCCTTACCGTCACCCACCACAACGATAGCACTAAAGCTGAACCGCCGTCCACCTTTGACCACTTTTGCCACACGGCTTATGTGTACAACCTTTTCTATGTACTCAACTTCTTCCTGTTCTTTGTACAATGGATCTCTCCCCGCTACCATAATCTGTTATTCTTCTCCCCATCAAAACTCCAGCCCTGCCTCCCGGGCAGAATCAGACAATGCCTTAACTCTTCCATGATACAGAAAACCGTTGCGGTCAAACACAACCTTCTTGATGCCTTTTTTCAATGCTCGTTGAGCAATCTCCTTCCCAACGATGGCAGCACCTTTCTTGTTCCCTGTATCATTGCCCACCTGCTCCTTTATTTCCTTGGAAACCGAGGAGGCCTCCACCAAAGTCGTCGATGTTGTGTCATCAATTATCTGAGCATATATATGCTTCAAACTCCTGAAAACGCATAGCCGGGGACGTTCGGGCGTACCTTTTACCTTTTTTCTGACCCGCTTCTTTCGCCTCAGCCTTGCCTCAGCCCTGTTGAAGGATCCCATGTACTATCCTCTCTCTCGCATCATTATTTGGCACCGGCCTTACCCGCCTTACGCCGGATAACCTCACCCTCATACTTGATTCCCTTACCCTTAAAAGGCTCGGGCCTCCTGAGGGCACGCATATTTGCCGCAGTCTGCCCTAAGAGTTCTTTATCGATACCCTTAAGGCTTATCTTATTCCTCTCCACTTTAGCCTCTATGCCTTTAGGCAGCTTGAAATTTATCGGATGAGAATAACCAAGATTAAAAACAACGGTATCCCCACTTACCTCAGCACGATATCCAACACCCACTATCTCCAGGTTTCTTTCAAAGCCCTTGGTAACTCCCGTCACCATATTGTCCACCAAGACCCGGAACAAGCCCTGTAATGCCCCTGCGTCTTTCCTCTTTCGGCTTTCGTCCGCTGAAATTCCTACCTTATCGGACTCGATAGACAAGTTAACCAACGGATGAACCTTTCTCCTCAGCTCACCCTTCGGCCCCTTTACAACAAGCACGTCGTCTTCCATCTTAACCTGCACCCCCTGAGGAATGGGCACAGGGCGTTTACCAATTCGAGACATGCAAACAAACCTCCCTTACTTACTCTCCGTGGCTCTAATCGCTTGTACAGTCAAAACAAATACCAGACTTTCAAAGTGAGTCACTTCTTACCACACGGAGCAAAGGATCTCCCCACCTACTTTCATCTTCCTGGCCTTCTTATCCGTCATTATCCCTTTAGAAGTAGATACAATGGTTACCCCATAGCCATTGAGGGCCTTGGGTATTTCATCGTACCCCGTATAGACCCTCCTGCTCGGTTTGCTAATACGTCTAAGGCCCTCAATCACGGGACGACCTTGATCATCATATTTCAAAAAGATTCTCAAGATACCTTGTTTGCCATCAGGCATAACCCTGAAATTCTTAATAAATCCCTCTGATTTGAGCACCTTTGCAATATTGATCTTAACCTTCGAACTAGGGATATCTACAGATTCATGTGATGCCCGCTGGGCATTCCGAATCCTTGTAAGCATATCAGCTATGGGATCGGTCATTGTCATACTTATACTCTCCGATACTGGGTTTGTACGCCTTCTTGGCTCTTTGGGTTTAGGGCCCCTGCTTTGACCATTGAGCAATTAGCGCTTTTAGCCAAGTTGCACGTTGGTGCCAATTACAGGGCCCAATTCCTACCAACTCGATTTGATCACGCCAGGTACCTGGCCTGAAGAAGCCAGCTTTCTGAAGCAAATCCGACAGATTCCAAATTTCCTCAGGAATGCCCGGCTACGTCCGCACAGCGGGCAGCGATTGTATCTCCTCGTTGAAAATTTCGGTACTCTTTGTGCCTTAATAACTAATGCTTTTCTTGCCAAGACGTCCTCCCTACATCAACTTCGAAAAGGCATCCCCATGGCCTTTAGTAAGTAAAACCCTTCTTCATCTTTCTTCGCAGTGGTTACAATAGATATGTTTAGCCCCTTTATTTTATCAACTTTCTCGTAGTCCACCTCGGGAAAAATGATATGTTCCTTGATGCCGATTGTACAGTTCCCACGTCCGTCAAAGACATTGCGAGATATTCCCCTGAAGTCCCTTACTCGAGGCAAAGCAATATTGAAAAGCTTGTCCAGAAAGTCATACATCCTCTCTTTACGTAGCGTCACCATACATCCAATTGGCATTCCTTGTCGCAGTTTGAAGCCAGCTATGGAGCGTTTAGCCTTGGTAATCACCGCCTTCTGCCCTGCGATCATGGTCAGCTCTTCCACACCAGAGTCCAAGACCTTGATATTCTGTATCGCCTCGCCAAGGCCCATGTTCAGGACCACCTTTTCTACCTTGGGCACTGCCATTATATTCTTGTAACCGAACTCTTTCATCAGCGCCGGCACAACTTCATTGTAATATTTATCTTTCAACCGAGACAAAGGGTTCCTCCTCGTCACTCCTCTTCAATATTTGCTCCACATTGCGAATTAATCATCCAGTGATTCACCACACTTCTTGCAAACTCTGATCTTACTGCCGTCTTCCAAACGCTTGTGCCCTACCCTTGTGGGCTCAGTGCACTTGTTACACACAATCATCACGTTTGAGATTGGCAGGGGCGCTTCCTTTTCTATTATGCCTCCCTGTGCGGTCTGCGGACCCGGTCGTGCATGGCGTTTGACCATATTCACCTTTTCCACCAGCACACGGCCTTTTTCCGCATCCACTCTGATCACCGCTCCAATCTTGCCCTTTTCTTTGCCCGCTATAACGATGACCTTATCGTTTTTTCTTATTTTCGGCCGTTTCTTTGTCACTTCATATCCCCCAAAATTCCGAGATCACGAACCCACCGCATCAAAAACTCCAGACCCCTATAGCACCTCTGGCGCCAATGAGATGATTTTCATGAATCGTTTCGCCCTCAACTCCCGGGCAACGGGGCCGAAAATCCTTGTCCCTATCGGCTCACGCTGCTGGTTGATTAATACCGCAGAGTTATCGTCAAATTTTATATAGGAGCCATCAGGCCGCCTTACTTCCTTGGCCGTTCTCACTATAACAGCCCTGACAACATCACCCTTTTTGACCTTCGAGTTGGGAAGAGCCTCTTTAACTGACACCACCACAATATCACCCAGAGTGGCATATCTCTTCCTTGTCCCACCAAGGACTTTTATACAAGATAGAACTTTAGCTCCGGAATTGTCCGCTGCTTTTAGTCTGGTCTCAGGCTGTATCATTTTTCATGCTCCAGCAAATCTCACACACCAGTTATTATCATTGTCCACAACATCAATTATTCTATATTGGCCTTCTCAATGATCTCCACAACTTGCCATCTTTTCCTTTTGCTCATAGGTCTGCTTTCTATGATTCTCACACGGTCCCCTATAGAACAGAGATTCTTGGGATCGTGTGCCATGTATTTAGATCTCTTTCTGATGTACTTTTTGTAAGTGGGATGTTTGGCTAACCTCTCCACCAGGACTACGACAGTCTTGTCCATCTTGTTGCTTACTACGCTGCCCACTAATTTTTTCTTTGCGCCCCGCTGTGTTATCATACAAACCTCTCGAATCTATTTTGCCTCAGCTATCTGCCTCTCGCGAATGACGGTTTTAACCCTGGCAAGATCCTTCTT
>CAZAKC010000053.1:0-14238 GCA_964485655.1 uncultured Desulfobacteraceae bacterium | reverse complement strand
ACTTTTCTTCGCCTGAAGGCGAGGGGTTTCCACCATCCCCGAATGAGACACTAAGGCTTATCTTTCAAGACAAGGTTACTTTCTGGAGGGTAACCCAGATGGCCTATGTTGCCAGAAGGCTTGACTCGAAGACGCTTCTTGGAATTCTGTCCACAATGATTGGAAAATCTTCTCTTTTTAAGCCGATATTTGAAAGTCTGTCCTCAAGCAATTCAACACCAGGCCTGTCGAGCTGGTAACCTACCCTGAATCTAGCCACTAACAGGTCAGCAAGGTACACGATGGAAACCAATTCCCGATCAACCTCTGATAGCTCAGGCCTGTGATGGTATTGAATAGAATCTACCAATCCGGCCGGTAGTCCCCACTTTCTTGCGAGCATGCCCCCTATTTCCTGATGGTCAACACCAAATCTGTCTTTTTCTATTGAGCACAGGTCAACTGGATCACTTCCTATGGATCGGTAGAAGAAAGGGGCATTGATTATTACGTACTGATCTAATGCTATCTTCCCAATATCGTGCAAAAGGCCTGCTGTGTAAGCTATATCGGGTTGACATCGACCCGTAAAGACGGAAATCTCATGAGCCGTCATTGCGGCGGCCAGTGCGTGATGGAATATTCCTCCCTTGCACAATGAGTAACCCCCTGTCCTTGTACTGGCAAACAGCATCTCCACGGTAGCAGAAAGCAGCAATTGGAATAGTTGCTTCTCTCCAAGTACAATCAAAGCCCGATCTATGGAATCTATTGTCTTTCCTGCGCCAACGAACGCACTGTTTGCAAGTTTTAGCACCTTGGCGCTTATCACCTGGTCCTGTCTAATCTCCATCGCCACATCGTCGATTTCGTAACCCCCGTCCTTTAGCATGCGAATAATTTTCAATGCTATCTGAGGAATGGGCCTTACCTCCTGTATAGCACGGTCTAGATCCTCTTTCCTGGGCCTTGTAGTCTTTCCCTCCCTCAATGACCTGGCGCTGACCAGCGGCTCGATTGTCGTTGTAAGGTCGTCCAGCCTGAGGCTCATCTTGCTCGAAAAATACCCTCCCGTCTCTACCTGGTCTACTCCGATTCCATTCTCCCGCAAGATATCTTCAACCGTTTCAGCGGTTCTGCCACCAATGTCCAGCCAAAGGTCTTGCTCATCAACCTCGCCGACCAGTCCCCCACCTCCAATCGCGCCTCTCAATTTACTCCTCTTTGCCCCTGCCTCAAGAAGTCTGTCTATGAACCGTGGGAGACCCGTCGTGGCGTAGACAAAGGGACTGAAAGGAATACCCGCACCTGTGGGTTCTGGTAACAGGATGTGGAGCAGTCCTCCCACCTCTGCCTCAGTATCCACAAGGCTAACCCCGACACATGTACCCAGGTATGCCTCTAAAACCTCCTGTTTCCTCTTCTCTACCGCAAACGAGCCGGATGGCACTATCCTGACGTTCATACCCTCAATTCCTAGCATTTTGCGGCCCAACAAGGCTCTGCCTCGCCGCGGCCTGTGTTCTGTGAAACCTCGACAATTTGCCACCAACACGTTAATTTCTCATATCATATAACATATCCAGGAAGCCTCAGTTAACAAGAAAATAAGATTGCAATAAGAATGCCACCCGTCAGAGTAGCTTAAACGGCTGATACGCTACTTAAAGTGCTTGATTGTGCCATGGTAAGATGTGTATTTTATGTCACTATTCAAATGAATATCCACGAGGTCATCAACCTTAATAACGTTACGGAGATATTGTATGCGTATAGCCCTGTGTCAGATCGACCCTATTATTGCGGACCTTGAATACAATAGAAATCTGATAATCGAAGCAGCCAAGCAAGCAAAGGATCAGGGATGCAGCCTGGCTATCTTTCCGGAAATGAGCATTATTGGGTATCCGCCTAAGGACTTGCTCGAAAAACCCTCTTTTGTGAGCGCCAATCTGCAAAGCCTAAATCGATTGGCCTCGCAGTTACCCGACATACCTGTCATATGCGGCTACGTTGACAGGAATCCCAAGCCTACTGGAAAGCCCCTCATAAATGCCTGCGCATTATTAAACAATGGGTGCGTAGCCCATACTGGCGGGAAAAAGCTTTTGCCTACTTATGATGTTTTCGACGAGACCCGGTATTTCGAGCCCTCCCCTCAGAGCCTTATTTTCGAACTAGAGGGGAAAGTGTTTGGGGTTACCATATGTGAAGACATATGGAATCTAGGTGAGGTCCCCGGAATTCCCCGATATAACCAGGACCCAGTGCGGGATATCGTCCGCTCACGCCACATAGACATCCTGATAAACATCTCCGCATCACCTTTTACCGTGGATAAGCCAGGTATCCGTCTTCATATACTCAGAGAACTTACCCATTCCTATAACATACCTGCCATTTACTGTAACCAGGTGGGGGGGAACGATGACATTCTTTTTGACGGGTATAGCATGGTCGTAGACGTTTCGGGAAATCTCATCAGACTTTCAAAGGGCTTTGAGCCCGATCTCACCATCTGGGATACGGATGAAATTTATTCTCCAATCGGGGACCCCTGGCCATCACAAGAGAAAAACATTCATGACGCGCTGGTTATGGGAACCAGGGATTATGCAACCAAGTGCGGATTCAAACAGGTACTTGTTGGGCTCAGTGGTGGCATTGACTCTTCCCTTGTAGCATACATCGCTGCAAAGGCAATGGGGCCGGAAAATGTAATGGGCGTTAGTATGCCCTCCCAATACACCTCCCACATAAGTAAAGAAGATGCCCGCAAGCTTTCGCACAACCTTGGTATCAGATTCGAGGAAATACCCATATTCGAGCTTTTTGAAACCTACAAAAGAGTCCTATCGCCCGTATTCAAAGGCCTCCCGGAGGATGAAACAGAAGAAAACATTCAGGCTCGCATCAGGGGTAATATCCTTATGGCACTATCTAACAAATTCAAGTCACTCCTGCTCACGACAGGCAACAAATCTGAGTTCGCAATGGGTTATTGCACGCTTTATGGAGATCTGAGCGGGGGGCTAGCAGTCATCTCGGACCTCCCCAAAACCTGGTGTTATAGATTAGCTAGGTATATCAATCGTAATGAAGAGATTATTCCCGAGCGAGTTATTACTCGCCCGCCCTCTGCAGAACTCAAGCCCAACCAGACTGATCAAGATACCTTGCCCCCTTACGATATACTTGATCAAATACTTGAGATGGCCGTTGAAAAAAATATGGGATATGAGGAAATCGTGGCCAGGGGCTTTGACCCTGAGATCGTCAGAAATATATTGCTGCGCCTCGTAGTCAACGAATACAAAAGAAGGCAGGCACCACCTGGCCTGAAGGTTACATCCAAGGCATTTGGCTACGGGAGAAGATATCCCATAGCAAGAGGCCTCCACCCATATTAGTAAATCTCTGCCTAATCAAGGCTCAAGAGCCTACCTTCTGTCTTAAAAAGCAGACACCTCTTAAGGGCTTATAATATTTTTGGTTCAGCCGATAAAAAAATAGACGGCCATATAGCCGCCATTATATGTGCCATTTAGTCAATCGTGAGGTATGGCCATGAGGTGGAGAAAGAAAATAGTCCTATGGGGCCTGCTTGGAGGTGCCCTTTACTTCCTCGTAAGCTACCATTTCATTTTTGACGGGCTCCACGTCACACTCCTTAAGAAATCCAAGCGCTCTCTAAACTATACATTTTTCAGCCTCCAAGGCAAGAAACCCGCGAAGGTCCTCGCCATTGATGATTTACGCGAAGATGGAATTGCCGATGTCCTGGTGGACCGGGGAAAGATCAGTGATGAAAGAGCGGAGAGGATTCTAGCCCGTTATGATGACAGCGAAGAGGATTATTAAACATCAAAGTGAACTTTTATCTTATACATCTTCACTGCAGGAAGGTTCAGAATGTCCTTGACCCCCGTAGCCTCAGAGATGTCCTTCAGTGATCTCTCAATAAATTCCATGTCCTCCGCAATAAATGTGAACCATACATTATATGTGTTATTCCTCAGATAATTATGAGTGACCCCTGCATAGCTATTCACCGCAGATACAAATTCATCAAGCTTTTCCTCAGGGACCCTTGCAGCGCAAAGAGTGCTCGTGAAATCCAGACGATAGGAGTGGAAATTTCCTCCAATCCTTCTTATGACTCCCATATCCTTGAGCCTCTTGACTCTGTTAAGGACATCCTCCTCACTTACACCCAGCCTCTTGCCTATCACTTCATAGGGCCTTTCCTCAATAGGGAAATTAGACTGGATCTCATTTAAAATATCTCTGTCGATAGCATCTATCGAAACTTCAGCCATGGGATATCCTTGCCATTGTCTTCTTAGGCTCATAGACACAAAGAGGTTCTTCAGCAAGAAAATCTCCCGTTGCCTCATATGCCCTTGCCCTGCATCCCCCACAATACCTGACATATTCACATCTGCCGCACTTGCCTTTGTAATTGGAAAAGTCTCTCAGCTTCAAAAACACCGGCGACTCTCTCCAGATCCTGTCGAAAGGTTCTCTAGAGACATCACCGCAGTTGACCTCCAAATACCCACACGGTTGCACAATACCCTCGTAGGATATAAAGCAAAATGCTGTGCCTCCTAGACACCCCCTTGTAACAGCATCCAGCCCATAAGTCTCAAGATCCACCTTCTCACCTTTTGCGTGAGCCTTCTGTCGCAAAATTCTGTAGTATTGTGGGGCGCATGTAGCTTTAAGGTGAAGTGGAACTTTATCTCTCATATCGTAGAACCAGTTTAAGACTTTCTCATATTCCTGGGCTCCCACTTCTTGGTCTTTCAAATCCTTGCCCCTTCCTGTTGGCACCAGCAAGAACAAATGGTGCGCAACCGCTCCCAGCGCCACCGCCAAATCCATAATTTTATCAATATCAGCCACGTTGTGCCGTGTAATAGTCGTGTTTATCTGAAACGGCACTCCGTGCTTTCTTAAAAGCTCGATGCCCACCATCGCATCTTTAAAGGCCCCTCGCACATTTCTGAAGGTATCATGCTGCTCAGGTGTAGCTCCATCTATAGAGATGCTTACCCGTTTTATTCCACAATCCTTTATGCGGCAGACCACAGCATCAGTGAGAAGCGTTCCATTGGTTGCCATGACCATTCTAAGGCCCAATTGATTCCCCTTGCTTGCAAGCTCAAACACGTCCTGGCGAAGTAATGGCTCACCCCCTGTGAGAATTACTATAGGGTTTCCAATATGGGCTATCTCCTCCAGGATCTGAAGGCATCTTTCAGTGGGCAACTCTCCCTGATAAGGACCTTTTTCAGCGGCTGCTCGGCAATGAACGCAGCTCAGATTGCAACCCCTGGTGACTTCCCAGGCAACAAGTCGCAATTGATTGGGCTTGCCATATCCGGTACTCTGATGGGGATCCAGCCTCTTATTCATCATTTGATCCTGGCCATTCTTATCCCTGGAGAACTCTGGCCGCATCTTTTGCAAAATAGGTTAGAATCAGGTCCGCCCCTGCCCTCTTAATAGCCGTCAAGATCTCCATCATGATTCGTTGCTCATCTATCCATCCATTCTGCGCTGCTGCTTTCACCATCGCATATTCCCCACTCACATTATATGCCGCGACAGGGACAAAACAAATTTCCTTAACTGCCCTCACAATATCAAGGTATGCCATCGCAGGCTTTACCATTATCATGTCGGCGCCTTCTTCCAAATCCAACTCAGCCTCCTTCAAGGCCTCAAGGGCATTGGCGGGATCCATCTGATAAGTTGATCTATCTCCGAACTGAGGGGCTGATTCGGCAGCTTCCCTGAAGGGACCGTAGAATGCAGAGGCGTATTTTACGGCGTATGACAGGATACCAGTGTTTTTAAATCCTTCTTGGTCTAAGGCGTTTCTTATTGCTGCCACTCTACCGTCCATCATATCAGAGGGTGCGACCATGTCTGCACCTGCCTTTGCGTGGGACACGGCCTGTTTGGCAAGCAGCTCCAGGGTGGCATCATTGTCCACATCCCCGTCCTTGATTACGCCGCAGTGGCCGTGGTCAGTGTATTCACACATGCAGACATCCGTGATAACCACCATGTCCGGGATATTCTCCTTGAGGGCCATGATAGCCTGCTGCACAATACCATCAGGAGCCCATGACCTACTCCCAGTGGGATCTTTGCTGTCAGGCAGCCCAAAAAGGATGACCGCCGGTACTCCCAGGTCCCAGGCCTCCCTCGCCTCTTCCACCAGGGTATCAACGGTGAGCTGGCAATGGCCTGGCATTGAAGGGATGGGATCCCTTAACCGCTTGCCGGGTTTAACAAAAAGAGGATAAATGAAATCCTTTGGCGAGAGGGTTGTCTCCTTTACCATGTCTCGCAACACCTTAGTCCTTCTGAGCCGCCTTGGTCGTATTATCATTTTCGCCTGTCCTTTCCATTGAAATCTATACTGCCAAACAATATCATCATCCGAATCCGACCTTTCAGCCATTTCATTAGGCACGGGTGGTTATCTCCTCATCCGTGAGATAACACGCAGGATCAGGCGCCCACACATCTCCCGTGACCGCCTCCGCCCTCACCCTGAAATTGCCACCGCAGACATCAAGCCACACACACTGGGCACATTTGCCTTTAACGTATTTCTTCTTATCTTTGAGCCTCGCCATCAATGGGTCGGACAGATCCTGCCATATTTCGCTAAATGGCCTTTCCTTCACATTGCCAAAGCTGTAATGGCGCCAAAATTGGTCTGCATGAACTGAGCCATCCCAACTCACACAGCCTATACCTCTGCCCGAATTATTTCCCTCATTCATCCTAAGAAGCTCAAGGACCTCCTTTGCCCTGGGATTGCCCTCCCTTTTCATCCTCAAGTATAGATAAGGCCCGTCGGCGTGGTTGTCTACTGTTAAAACCTCCACTGCTATACCTTTGTCATGGAGTTCTTTTGTGCGATCAATAATCAGGTCCACGGCTTCTCTTGTCTCTTCGTGGCTGAGGTCTGCTTCCACAAGGTCGCTCCCTCTTCCAGCATAGACCAGATGATAAAAGCATACCCGTGGAATACCTTCCTGCTCCAACAGGTCAAATATGTGCGGGATCTCTCTGGCATTCATCTTGTTGATAGTAAAACGAAGCCCAACCTTGAGCCCTACGGATTGACAATTACGAATTCCTTCCAGTGCCTCTTTAAAAGCGCCCCTTCTCCCACGGAACTTGTCGTTCACTTCCTCCATGCCATCCAGGCTTACACCCACATACGACAGCCCCACATCCTTAAGCCGCTCCGCCATCTCCCTGGATATCAGGGTACCATTGGTGGAAATAACTGCTCTCACCCCTTTTCTTACTGCGTGCCGAGCAAGATCGACCAGATCGGGTCGCACCAGCGGCTCACCGCCGCTGAAAAGAATAACTGGTACACCGAACTCTGCCAGGTCATCAAGCAAGGCAATTCCTTCTTCGTGGGTAAGCTCTTCTGGCCCTCCTTGTTTTTGTGCCTTTGCATAGCAATGAACGCAGTGCAGATTACACGCCCTTGTAACATTCCACACCACTACTGGTCTTTTGTCAGCAGAAAATTGAAGCAGGTGAGAAGGTAGGTCCTTTGAACGCCTCCCATATCTCAATGCATCAGAGGGCTCTACCGTGCCGCAATACAGCTTTGAAATGCCTATCATAGGTCAGTCCTTATATTTAGGGGTGAGGCAAAAATCTGTGTGTCTTAACCCTGAGGCAGGCCCTATGCCTGGTATTCCTGTCTGTAATATTTCTTTATCAGATCATTTACGTATTTTTCCATATCAAGGACAGCTTCTTCATTTATGGTAAAGGTATCAATTCCCGCCCGTTCTTTCACCAACTTAAGCCCATATTCCAGTTTCTTCGCAAGATCAAACGCCACGGATCCGGCGTCCTCACCAGTCCTTATGGCCTGATCAATAATGGCATCAATAGCACTGTCATCGAAAGTCAGGTGAATGTCAAATTTCTCAAGCATAGAGGCTTCTTCGAGCCTGATCTGCTCCACCATTTCCTTAAAATAATCAAATGCAGCATTGATATCCGTGACATTTTTTAGATATAAGGATGCGATCAAACCTCTACGCCTGTCAGTCAACTCCAGTCCGGACTTTTTTTCAAAATCACTGGCTCTCGTACCAATATAGGCTTTGATCTCTTCAAACTCCCTCGCTTTTGCCGCTTCGAATCTTCTCTCTAACTCCGGATCAAACGGATTTTCCAGTAACGCCCGAAGCTGGCCTTCAGGGTCTTCTACCATATCAGGTGTAACCACAAACCTCTTGATCTCGGTAGATGGCAGTTTTTTCTCGAATGGAATCAAGACCCTTTCAATGGCGCTTACTAGTCCTCTGGCACCCGTCTTTTCCTTTGCTGCCATTTCGGCGATTTTTTCCAGAGCCCCTTCTTCGAACTTGATATCAATGCCGTAGGCCCGGAAATCCAGCCTCTTACTAATGATTATTGGGTTATTGGGATTCTTGAGAATCTCAACAAGGTCTTCTTTTGTCAATTCGTCAAACACCACTATTACCGGCAGTCGCCCAACAAACTCGGATTCAAATCCGAATTCAATCAAGTCCTGCGCAGTAACGTGTTTTAAAATATCCCACGGAACTTCAGCAGGCCTTACATCCGCCTCAAAACCTATCCCCTGCTTTTGCAGTCTCTTCTTTATAATCTTTGCCAGTTCCCCGAAAGCACCACTCATTATGAAAAGTATATTTCTGGTGTTTACGACCTTCTTCTCCTTTTTCCCTGTTCGTCGATAATGCTCAATCGCCTGAATTTGGGAGATTGGATCATGGGGAACCTTGAGGTCTACCTCTGTCTCTTCCATTGGCTTAAGCAAGGCCCTCTGTACGCCAGTACGCGAAACATCATGGCCGAAGAAGTTCTGAGCTGAAGCTATTTTATCAATCTCATCAATATATATGATACCATGCTCGGCCAAGGAAATGTCCTCATTGGCTTCGTAGACCAGATCCCTTACCAGGTCCTCGACATCGCCTCCAACATAACCTGTCTCGCTAAACTTCGTGGCATCACCCTTTACAAACGGAACCCCCAGCTTTTTCGCTATGAGTTTTATCATATAGGTTTTGCCAACGCCGGTGGGACCAATCATGAGCACATTGTTCTTGATCATGCCTACCCGTGCATGTCCATTTTTCTCTGCTTTCTTGGCGTGCTTTATCCGATTGAAATGCGTACATATTTTAGTTGCCAAAATAGCCTTGGCATCCTTTTGCTTGACCACGTAGCTGTCTAGGTAAGCCTCCAGCTCCTCGGGAAGCATATCAAATGCAGGGAGCCCTTCTTCCTCCGATTTTGCACTATCTGTCCTCCCTCCTTCTGTCTTTGGAAAAACAAACGGAGAGATGACCTTTACCCGGTTTCCGTACTTCTTTGACAGATATTCACTAAGTTCCTTTTCCAGTTCCTTCTGGTTTGGAATCTTAGAGGCCCTTTCTGGCTCTGTGGTGAATTTTTTCTTTTCCATTTTTCTACCCTTTCCGGGCCAAAAGCCCAGGATTCATCTTTTAATCTTTTGAGCACTACCCGTAGGCGCTTAATGTTATTATTTTACAAACCGCGACTTTTTGCAACGCCTCTTGCTCTAATCACTTTGGGAGCCCTAAATAAGGAGCCACAATTGAGTTAATTTTAATATATTCATTGGCAATTGTTATTTCAAGCCCTACCCTTTTACCCTGTTGACTCAAGTTTCTGGATAATCTAGACTTCTGGTCAAGACTACTAACCCAAACCAACGCCAGAATGGAGACATTATGCCAGCCAGGCTTGAAATTCGCCTTAAAAGCGAACTTTTTGATGCTGAGGGAGCTACAGTAAAGAAAAAGGCGACAGAATACTTGGGACTTGATGTCAAGCAAATAAGGGTAATCAGGGTTCTTACATTTGATACCTCTCTTGACATTGAGTCACTTCATCGGGCCCAACAAGAGATTTTCACCAATCCCGTCACAGAGATATCCTCCTTCAAACCTCTTTGTACTGACTTTGACTGGGTTATATGGATAGGCTTCAGACCTGGGGTGCGAGATGCAGCAGGAAGCACCGCCGCGGAGGCCATAGAGGATCTACTAAGCATCAAGCTTGCCCCAGGTGAGGCCATTTATACCTCAAAAATATATGAGGTAAAGGGCCAACTGGACAAACACCAGGCCGAGCAAATTGCCCATGATCTACTGGCAAATGAGATCATTCAACAATGGAGGATCTATGGCAAAGACACCTGGGATCCTGAGACGGGCATAGGGTTTCCCATTCCCAAGGTAGTTCTCACACACGAGCCCCAGGTCACTGTTATCCCCATCAGCAGCGATGAGGAACTGAAAAGAATCTCACAAGAGAGGAATCTTGCCCTTCGTGACTCTGATATCCCCGTCATAAGAGAGTACTTCCTTCGTGCTGATGTCTTAGAAGAAAGAAAAAAAGTAGGGCTTGACCTCCCCACAGATGTTGAACTTGAGTACATTTCCCAGGCCCGAAGCGACCATTGCAATCACAATACCTTCAGGGGGCTTTTCCACTACCACGACCTGGCAAGCGGTAAAAAAGAGACCATAAACAGCCTGTTCAGAACCTGCATTGAAGAGCCTACATTGAAACTCATGAAAACAAAGGACTGGGTAGTATCTGTGCTGTGGGACAACGCCGGCGTGGGACGGTTTGATGAAGACAATTATTATGTCATCACAGGAGAGACCCACAATAGCCCTTCTAACATGGAAGCTTATGGTGGTGCCCTTGCCGGCATCGTGGGCATCTACCGCGACCCCATGGGAACAGGGAAAGGGTCAAGGCTCATCTTGGGTATGTATGCATACTGCGTGGGGCCCAGGGATTACAACGGAGAGCTTTCCCCACATCTCCACCCCCGGAGGCTTTTGGACGGAGTGATTGAAGGCGTGCGGGATGGGGGTAACAAGAGTGGAGTTCCAACCCCTTATGGCCTTTTGCTATTTGACGAGAGTTACTTGGGCAAATGTCTTGTGTTCGTCACTGCCATGGGCATAATGCCCGCTAAGATAGAGGGAGAATCTTCTCACAAGAAGGTTACCAGCCCCGGAGATCTGATAGTGATGTCAGGGGGGCGCGTGGGAAAAGACGGTATACATGGCGTGACAGCGGCTTCGGAAACCTATAGCGAACACACCCCCGCTGGTCACGTGCAGATAGGCGACCCCTATACCCAGAAAAAGATGCATGATTTCCTTTTGGAAGCGAGAGATGA
This sequence comes from uncultured Desulfobacteraceae bacterium, assembly GCA_964485655.1. GTDB lineage: Bacteria > Desulfobacterota > DSM-4660 > Desulfatiglandales > Desulfatiglandaceae > B111-G9. Next base: position 2,987 of record CAZAKC010000053.1, on the reverse strand, counting down.
AGGCCTGATTTCCTTTATTACGGACTGTGGTGGAGGGGGGCTGTCCTCCGCAGTCGGCGAATCCGCCCGCTTTTCCAATGGATGCACCGTAGACCTGGATAAAGTGCCCCTTAAGTATGAGGGACTGGACCAGTGGGAGATTTGGGTCTCCGAATCCCAGGAAAGGATGATCATTGCTGTCAAACCCGAACATCTGGACCGTTTCATGGCGCTTTCCAAAAAGCACGCCGTGGAAAGCACCGTTATTGGCGAATACAATGATTCAGGGTACCTCAGACTGGATTACAAGGGCAAGACATGCGCATATGTACGAATGGATTTACTTAAATCAGAGTTTCCCCAATGGGAGTTTGAGGCCGAGTGGATCCCTCCAAAACTAAGAGGGCTTGCAGAGCCTGTTATCAGCGAACCAGAAGATCATGGCGCGCTACTCAAAGACATGCTGGCAAGACCTAACATGTGTGCCAGAAATTGGATAGCCAGGCAATACGACCATGAGGTACAGGGGGGAAGTGTTATTAAACCCCTGGTGGGCAGAGCACGTGATGTTCCTTCTGATGGCGCAGTTATCCGTCCCATTCTTGAAAAGAACAGTGGGATTGCGGTGTCCCAGGCCTTAAACCCATTTTATTCCCAGATTGACACCTATGACATGGTAGGAGCCACCATAGACGAGGCCGTTAGAAAAGTCGTTTCCGTTGGTGGCGATCCCGAACACCTGGGTGGGGTGGATAACTTTTGTTGGCCCTCGATCGAATATGACCCTGTAGAGAATCCTGATGGCAAATACAAGGCTGCCCAGCTTGTCCGGGCCAACTGGGCGCTAAGGGATTACTGTATGGCATATGGGATCCCACTGCTTTCAGGCAAGGACAGTATGTACATAGATGGAAAGGTGAGAGGTCCTTTTGGAGAGCGAAGAAAGGTCTCAGGGCTCCCTACTCTGCTTTTCACTGTATGTAGTGTAGTTGATGATGTAACCAAATGCGTTACCATGGATACCAAGTTCCCGGGCGATCTGATTTATGTTATAGGCCAAACCTCAGATGAACTGGGAGCTGGCGAATTCTATCAGAGGATGGGGTACATAGGCCTAAATGCACCCAGGGTTGACGCGAACAGACAGTTTCCCGTTTATACTAAATTAGCTCACGCCATTGATGAGGGATTGGTTGCCTCTTGCCATGCCATCGGCCGAGGAGGCTTGGCTGTGCACCTCGCGTTGATAAGTATGGCAGGGGAATTAGGACTGGACTTTTCATTGGATGAAGTTCCAGCGGACCCAGGCTTGATGCCTCTTAAGATCATGTATTCTGAGTCATCCGGGAGATTCCTCGTGAGCGTTTTCCCTGAAAACCGACAGGCCTTTGAACAGATTTTGGGTGACTCGCCCATTGGCCTTGCCGGTAGGGTAACCGAGCAACCGGTGCTCACAGTAACCAGTATGGGAAAGACCATCATAAGAGAAAACATTAGTGAGCTAAAATCTTCCTGGAAACGGCCCTTTGGAGACTTGATATGAGCAAGGTTAAAGCCCTGGTATTTACCGGATATGGTCTGAATTGTGATTATGAAACAGATTATGCCCTTCGCTGCGCTGGGGCGGAATCTTACAGAGTGCACATTAACTCCTTTATTTTCGGAGACGATACAGCAGGCAGAACAAACCTTGACCGTTATCACATTATGGTTTTTTGCGGTGGGTTTAGCTGGGGAGACGACCACGGCGCAGGAGTTATCATGGCCTCTAAAATGAGGCGACATCTAGGAGATCAGATTTCACAGTTCATCGAGGAAGGGAAACTCATCCTTGGAATTTGTAATGGCTTCCAGGCGTTGGTTAATCTCGGGCTTCTTCCTGGGCTGGATGGCGATTATACCAAAAGGACTGTCGCCTTAACCTACAATGATACTGGCAACTTCATAGACACATGGGTCAACCTCAGGTTTTCCGCCTCCAGCCCCTGCGTATTCACCAAAGGGCTGGAGAAAATAGAACTTCCAGTTCGCCACGGTGAGGGCAAGTTCTATGCTTCCCCTGACGTGCTGCAAAGGCTCGGGGATAACGACCAAATCGTTGCTACCTATACCAACCCGGACGGCTCACCCGCGGCGTGTCAATGGCCTGCGAATCCTAACGGTTCCCTGCTCGATATTGCAGGGATCTGTGATCCCACAGGTAGGATTTTCGGCCTCATGCCTCACCCTGAGGCCTTTAATCATTTCACAAACCATCCGGACTGGACTCGCATAAAACAGGAAGCCATACGAACAAACAAGCCTATCTCCACCCAAGAAGGCGAAGGGATCTCCATATTCAGAAATGCAGTTAAATATATCGAAAAGACCTTCCACGCATCCTAGTGCCTGATTAAGCTTGACATTTCCTTCTCAAACAAATAGTTAAGTTGTCTTGGCTAACCTGAGCCCTGTGGCCTGTAAAAGGGTCCCCGTTGGTTGGCATAGTTTTTACGTTCGGAGGAAATCGAAGTGGCTTCAAAAACAAAAAAGACGAGAATAATTCGCAAAAGAAAGCACAAACCCAATCGTACTAATCTTAAGGCCGATCAAAAGCGCATCTCTAAAAATATTGAGATTCTTCGCTCCCTTGAGGACAGTTCAGGCTGATGCCCTCTAGTACTGCCCCGTTATCAACGGCTGTTGCCGATTTGTATGGTCCGGAGATGGAAAGGTCCGATGAGCCCAGAGTCTCTCGTGCGGTATTTTCTGGCCTGACTGAAATCAGAGCATATTTAGCCAACACGGAGGGTTCCTCATGAAAGATGTAGTTATAGTTTCCGGTTGCAGGACTGCCATTGGAGCATTTGGTGGCACATTGAGAGATGTAAATGCAGCAGTGCTTGCCAGCGTTACCATGAAAGAGGCCATTCGAAGGGCGGGCATTGAACCCAATATGATTGATGACGTTCGCTACGGTTGTTGTGTCGAGCCAGTTGACGCCCTGAACGTGGCAAGAGTCGCCGCCC
>CAZAKC010000052.1:0-14674 GCA_964485655.1 uncultured Desulfobacteraceae bacterium | reverse complement strand
GTCCGTCACACCCTGCCATAACGACGAAGCGCTTTATTGCTCCAGACTTAACTGCGTCAATTACCTTGTCTGCCAAAGCAAGAACCTGATTATGGGCAAAGCCGCCCACTATTTTTCCAGACTCAAGCTCAACAGGAGGCTTGCACTTCTTTGCAAGCTCAATGACCTCGGAGAAGTCCTTGCTCCCGCCTGCAGGTCTATCGGCTATGTGTCTGGCTCCTGGGTAGTTAACCACTCCTGTGGTGAAAAGCCTGTCAAGGTAGGTATTATCCTTTTTAAGAGGGATAAGGCAGTTTGTGGTCAGGATGATTGGGCCATTAAAGGATTCGAATTCCTTGTTCTGATGCCACCAGGAGTTTCCGTAATTTCCGACAAAATGATCATATTTCTTGAATGCAGGATAGTAGTTGGCAGGCAACATCTCGCCATGGGTGTAAACATCGACCCCCGTACCTTTAGTCTGTTCAAGCAACTCTTCCATGTCTTTGAGGTCATGGCCGCTGATTAGAATTGCAGGGTTGTTCCTCACCCCAAGGTTTACTTCCGTAATCTCAGGATGGCCATAAGTAGAGGTATTTGCCTCATCCAGCAAGGCCATGGTGTTTACTGCACACTCCCCAGCCCTCATCACCATGGTCACCATCTCATCCACTGAAAGGTCCTTTGTGGTGGAAGCCAGGGCTTCCATGAGGAACCCATAAATGTCGTCTTTCTCGTAGCCGAGAATTGCTGCATGGTCCGCGTATGCTGCTATGCCTTTGGAACCTATTACCAGCAGTTCCCGAAGAGATCGTACATCTTCATTCTCGGTGGCAGTAATACGCATGTCATCGGCCTTAGCCTTTGCCAGAATCTCGGCATTGTCAGTAGAGTACCATGTAGCACACTCGGGCAAGGACTCCGAGAATTCCTGCCCATTTTTTTCTTTGAAAGCAGCTAAAAATTTTTCTCTGATCTCATCCCTGACCTTCAGCGCCTGCTTGATCCTATCAATAATAATATTGTCATCCCATGCCACATTTGTAATCGTGGTAAACAGGGCTTCGCATACAAACTTTCCTGTTTTGTGATCCACTGATCCGATTTCCCTGAGTTTATCTCCGTATACAGAGATGCCTTTGGTGACCCAGATAAGTAAGTCCTGAAGGTCAGCCGTATCCTCCGGCTTTCCACATACACCTTTTACAGTACATCCTTGATTCTTCGCTGTTTCCTGACACTGAAAGCAAAACATCTTAAACCTCCTTTTCACTGTAGTCTGTTATTGTCTTAAGGGCCTCGCTCAGAGACCCCTGCAATCAACTGTTACGAATTATTTTACATATACCATTTGAAGACCTTGACTTAGGTCAACAAGACAAATTTTTTCATTCAGCACAACAGTTGAGCATATTTACATCCCCGCAAAAGCTTTAGGCAGACCACTTTATAATATCAGGCTTGGTAGAAATCGGGCCTCTGTTTACATACGTTCAACCTACAGCGGCGCTCTCAGCCACCGCGATTTTTTACATAGGATTCCACTGGCTTCAGGGCAAAGGAAAAATTGCTTGGGCAGGAAGTAAAGCACTCTATGTTTTCAGATTACGCCAAGGGAACTTTTTGAAGAAGTGCGGTAAAAAGAAGTTGCAAAAAAGATTAAAGTGAGCACTCAGTGTGCTTGGAAGCCTTCAGAAAGGCCGGGGACCGTTGGGCCCCCGGCTTCGGGCTTCTGGGGGTTAGTTCCAGCAGTACCCAGGACCATATGGGCCTCTGTGCATACCATAGCCAGGGCCGCTGTAGGGGCCAGTGGTGTTAGGAACTATCTTCCTTGCTTGCAAGTCAAAATCCAGTCTTTTCTGAGATAACTGATTCCTGAGGTCATTAATCTGTGCCTGTAGTTCTTTTATCCTCTGGTCATCCGGATTGGGTGAGCTCAGCAGTGCGTTGAGTTCTGCGTGCTTTGCCCACAGCTCACTCCTTAGTTTAGCTGTCTCATTAAAAAAATCCTGCTGAAGCTTGTCCAACTTTGTCTGCTGCTCGGGGGTTAAGTTTCCATAAGCTGCTGGTCCTCCCCAGCAATATCCTGGCCCGTGGCCCCAGTAACCCATGCCACCGTGCATTCCGCCCCAGCGGGGGCCCCAAGCGAATACCGGGTATGCTATGATTGCGGTTAGAACCAAGATTCCTGTGATGGTGATTAATTTTTTCATTTTTTACCTCCTCCTTCCTGAGTTTTTTGTTCATTGTTGCCCACCTGTAGAGCAATGGGTGTGCCAAAGGCTAGTTTTGTATATACAACTTATTGAAATAACGAGTTAAATTTCTTATTCCGCAGCGCTGTGACTAGATTTGCCTTGCAAAGGTAGGGCGCTTGTTGGATACTTAGTAAACACCTTGAGGTTACCATGTGAGTAAAAAGGTAACACCGCCCGCAATCCCAAATGACAAATGCCAAATGACAAACAGAGGAGCCCCCGGATTGCCGAATCCAATAGTGGGGGACAATGGAAAGGGCGCGCTAGCACGTCCATAGCTAGTTGCTGAGAGCTGATCGCTGAAGGCTTTCTGGATGGCCCTGATCTTGCTTATCATGTGGAGTATGGAGGAAAAGACACCGAAAAGGATTTGGCTGAGCATACCCCCATGGTTTCTTGTGGGTACTGTGGGGGTTCTGCTTCCCATTTTTATTTTTATGACATGGAAGTACATCCATAGGCAGAAGCAAAGCGCCACTGAACTACTGGTGGAGAAAGGAGCAGCACTTATCCGTTCTTTTGAAGCAGGGGCACGTACAGGTATGATGGGAATGAATTGGGGGGGCGTGCAGGTTCAACAACTCCTTTCAGAGACAGCCAAGCAGCCTGACATCATATACATAATGGTGACTGACACAAAGGGCAGGATTCTAGCCCACAGTAACCCCACCCTTATAGGGCGAACCTACAGGACAGGGCTGGATTTGTTCCAGGTATGGCAATCAGCGCAGACACAATGGCACCACGTAAGGGGAGAAGAAGGAAAAGAAGTATTTGAAGTATACAGCCGTTTTATGCCCATCAGAGGTAGAGCATTTCATCCCAGGATGCCCATGATGGGAATGCGAGGACAGATGGACTGGTGCAGGGCTATGATTTTTCCCGAGGCAAGTGGACCCGAGCAGGGACGTATTATATTTGTAGGCCTGGACATGGCGCCTGTAGAAGCTGCCCGCAAGCAGGATGAAAGGCATATGGTGTTGATGGCTCTCACCTTGCTCTTAGTTGGGTTTGCCGGGTTTGTGACTCTGTTTTTGGCCCAAGCCTATCGATCTACCAGGACCTCTCTTTCGAGGATCAAAGCATTCTCTGATCAGCTTGTGGAAACCATGCCCATCGGCATGGTGGCATTGGATGAGGGGGGCAGTGTTAGGGCAATGAATAAAGCTGCCGAGCAGATCTTGAAGATCTCAGAATATGGGACAAAGAAAAAGAAGGCGGAAGAATTGCTTTGCCCGGAGATGATGGCTATGGTCGAGAAGGCACTTCACGAAATGGTAACGGTGGAGGATGAAATCACGTGCCCGGTGGATGACTCTGGGCCTTTGAGCCTGGAGGTCATTGTTACACCTCTTTCAATCGGGGAGCAGGAGAGCTTTTCTGGTCTGGTGCTGCTTTTCAGAGATCTTACAGAGATAAGAAGGCTTAAGGAAGAAGTGGCCAGGAGTCAAAGGCTGGCATCAATCGGCAGACTTGCGGCAGGAGTAGCACATGAGATACGAAACCCGTTGAGTTCGATAAAGGGCTTTGCCACCTATTTCAAGGAGCGATACAAGGACGTGCCCCAGGATCAAAGGACGGCCAATATAATGGTTCAGGAGGTGGATAGGCTCAACAGGGTAGTAAGTCAACTTCTGGAGTTTGCGAGACCAGCGACGATTCAAAAAGAAGCCACAGAAATTTTGGGGCTTATTAAAGACTCTTTGAGAATGGTCGAAGATGATGCCATTAAAAAGTCCATCAGGATAGAGGCCAGTAGTTCCAATGATGAAATAGTGGCCCTAGTGGACCCTGATCGGATCAAGCAGGTGTTGTTGAATCTTTACCTCAATGCCATCGAGGCCATGGAAGAAGGCGGCGTGTTGAGGGTAAACGCCCAAAAGGATTCGGGAGATTCAATTGTTTCCATTGTTGTAGAGGATACTGGACACGGCATAGCCCATAGAGATCTCCCTCACGTTTTTGACCCCTACTTTACTACCAAGCCTTCTGGCACAGGACTGGGGCTTGCCATTGCTCATAAGATAGTCGAGTCCCACGGGGGCGAACTAATGATCCAAAGCGAAGAGGATAAGGGGACAAAAGTGATAATACGTTTGCCCATTATTGATGTTTAACCGTAACTAAGGACAGGGTGCCATGTCACCAAAGGGTATAGTATTGATAGTGGATGATGACCAGGCTCATCGAACCATGCTCTCGACCCTGATCAGAGGTTGGGGGTATGAGACGGAAGAGGCTGACGATGGCGATACGGCCGTTGAAAAGGTGAGAGAGACGCCATTCGATCTTGTCCTGATGGATGTGCGAATGATCAGGCTTTCCGGCTTAGAGGCCCTGGAGGAAATTAAGAGATATAACCCAGCGGTGCCGGTTATAATTATGACAGCCTATTCCTCTGTAGAGACTGCAGTTGGTGCCCTTAAAAAAGGCGCATATGACTACCTCACCAAACCACTGGACTTTGATGAGCTTAAGCTGGCCTTGGAACGGGCAATGGATCACCGAAAGCTAAGGGAAGAGAACAGGTTGTTGCGTCAGACTTTGGGCGATCAGTTTGAGAGTAAGAACATAATAGGCCGGAGTCCTTCCATGATAAGGCTCCTGGAGACGGTAGCCCAGGTTGCACCCACAGAGGCAACGGTCCTTATCACCGGAGAGTCAGGCACCGGAAAAGAATTGATTGCATCAGCCATTCATTTTAACAGCTTACGCAAGCATGGCCCCTTCATAAAGGTTAACTGTGCTGCCATAACAGAGACACTGTTGGAGTCAGAGCTGTTTGGCCATGAAAAGGGAGCTTTCACAGGTGCGTATCGGCGTAAAGAGGGCCAATTCCGTCTTGCAGACGGAGGCACTATCTTTCTGGATGAGATCAGCGAAATGCCCCTTTCCATGCAGGTAAAGCTGCTGAGGGTGTTGCAAGAGCGGGAATTTACTCGTGTGGGGGGGGAGGATGTAATAAAGGTGGATGTGAGAGTAGTTGCGGCCACGAATAGGGACCTGGCCGACGAGATAAAGGCCGGTAGATTCCGAGAGGATCTGTATTATCGTTTGAATGTTGTGACTCTGCAAGTGCCGCCTTTGAGGAAAAGACAGGAAGATATACCTGTACTAGCGCAACACTTTCTGAGATTATTTTCCGAGAAAAACCGGCGAAATATTAAGGGATTCACTCCTCAGGCCATGGACAAAATGTTGCGGTATCGCTGGCCCGGAAATGTGAGAGAGTTAATGAATGCCGTAGAAAGGGCTGTGGTGCTTTCAAGGGCCGAGTATGTGGACGTGCGAGACCTTCCCCTTGCCCTGCAAGAGGTGGGATCATTCGATGGGGTAAATTCTTACAGAATTCCTACTGGAAGCGGCATACCACTGGAGGAAGTGGAAAAGGCTACCATATTAAAGACGTTGGAAGCCACGGGTGGAAACAAGAGTGAGGCTGCCCGCAGACTTGGCATTACCAGGAAGACTCTTCACAAAAAACTGAAAAAATATGGGGTTAGCTGATTAAGATGAAAGACAAAGTAGCAATTATAAGTGGTGCTGGCAGAGGACTGGGCAAGGCGACGGCCCAGGCAATGTCCCAGGAAGGAGCAGCCGTGGTACTTCTTGCCAGAACTGGCTCAGAGATTGAACAGGTGGCCCAGGACATAGAAAATGGAGGAGGCAGGGCATTGGCGCTGCCCACTGATGTGGGTTCAGCAGAGCAGGTGGCCCGGGCAGTGAAGAAGACGATGGAGGCCTTTGGTAGAATTGATATCGTGGTGAACAATGCTGCTATCGCTGGGCCCATAGGGCCACTTCATGGGGTGGAGCCTAAGGCCTGGATCAAGGCTCTGGAGATAGACCTATTTGGAGTGTTTTTTCTTTCAAGAGAGTCTTTGCCTCACATGATATCTAAGGGGCGGGGAAAGATAATAAATCTAACCTCCGGGCTCGGGCAGATGGTTATGCCTGGACTGGGGGCATATTCGGTAGCGAAGGCAGGGGTAATACACCTGACCAAGATCATGGCCGAGGAACTAAAGCCCTACAATATACAAGTAAATGGACTGGATCCCGGGGTAATGGACACCCCACTGCAGACCTGGATCAGGGAACAGGGTGGGGAGAGCTTGGAACCCGACGTGCATAAGCAATTTGTGGGTTTAAAGGACCAAGGATTGCTGAAACCGCCCGAAAAGGTGGCACGGCTGGCAGTGTTTCTGGCCTCAAGCGCTTCCGATGGACTCACGGGCCACATAGGCACAGAGAGCTATTATAGAAGGTTCGGCTATTATTAAAACAGGACCATGCCCACAAGGCTGGCAGAAGGAATTGTTTCCGGATTGCAGGACCCAGCTCCAAGGGCCGAGGCATCAACAGATACCGTTTGTTCCGCAACTCTCTCTAAGGCCGATACAATTGTGAAGAGCTTTCTGAAATGTACCATGCAATCCGGGGACATGAGGTGACGGGGTTCAAGGTCCAGTTTCATGACACATGCGCGTTTAAAGCTCTTGACCCATCTGATGGCAGCATGTATGCGCATCGCGTGGGGCGGGCAATTGGCGCACTGCCCATAGCCCTTGCAGTGACGGCAGAATTGAATTATTGCCGGGTCAAGGGGGATGGTTGCAGTGTCAAGAATCTTTGCATCACTTGCTCCCAACTCGATGGCTTTCTGATTTAGCATCATAACTGTTTATCACCAAATACGGCGCACCTATCTAATCGCAGTGTCATGAAGTCCATGGAAGGCTGCATCTACCAGGTGGATTTGTCGCATAACTCCTACCATAGTCCGAGCCGGGATCGTCAGGTTGGTAATGAGGTAACCCATCAGCGAGGGCTGTATCGGTGGAACGAGTCGGATCCAGTCTGAAATGCTTCTCCCGACGGCGTAGGTTCTTTAATTATTCTACCATGGCCTCAATGGCCTGCTGTTCTGAATCATATATATCTGCAAACTTAGTTATCCCCACCATTGAAAAGACTTTTTTCATGTTTTCAGAGATACCCACTATAGCAAAGCTGCGGCCTTCTGATCTTTCTTCTGAAAACAGCTTGACAAGGAATTCGACAATGGCTCCATCAAATGTGCTGTTAGGATCAAAACGCAAGATTACTTTTCTAACACTTTGCGCAACGGCGTTGTGATAGGTTTCCAGTAACCTCGTCCTACAATTTTCGGTACAATCACCATGCACATGAATTATGGCTATTTCACCTTTGGCTATCAGCTCCACAGAGGGTTCGAGATTATGGAAATTCAGGCGCCTCCTTTCCTCTGCCCTGCGCAACGCATCATCCAGTGCAGTTTTCTGGATGGGCTTATTTATAAAGTCTGTAGCTCGAAGGCTCATTGCCTTCACGGCAAGATCCATGTCCCCGTGGCCTGTTATCACTATTACTTCAGCGGCCGGATCAATTTCCTTTATTCTTCTCAATATCTCCAAGCCGTCCATACCAGGCATTTTAATATCGGTGATTACTATAGGAGGTTTTTCCTTTTCGAATATCTTGAGGCCCTCCAACGCATTTTCTGCTGTCAAGACCTCGTATCCGTAAGCCCCGAGAAACAACTCGAACATGCCCAGGGTCGGTTTTTCATCATCTATGACCAGGATCTGTTTCATTTTCTCTCCTTCTCATTGGAGTTAGATAAGTGCGGTCTCATTTGAGGGCAAGACCACAGTAAATTTAGTCCCTTTGCAGCGCTCTGTCTCGAAATAAATTCGGCCGCCGCAGTCCCTTACGATTTGCTGCACAATAGAAAGACCAAGGCCCCGTCCTTCGCTCGGCTGTCTCGTTGTAAAAAAGGGCTCAAAAATTCTTTTCCTGTTTGATTCGGGGATTCCTACACCGGTGTCAATAATCTCTATTGCGACCCCTTTGTTTGAGATAAAAGAGCGAACAACTATCCGGCGTGGTTTTTTATCTGGACAGACTTTATCCCGCTCCTCTATGGCCTCACGAGCATTATTAATCATGTTGAATATCAACTGTCCCAGCCTATCTTTTCTAAGTGCCACTGGGGGAAGATCAGCGCCTAAGTCCAGTTCTAGGACAATGCTTTCAAGGTGCAGTTGGTGATCCACGACTCTTACGACATCTTTAACCGTGTCGTTTACGTCTGAGCCCTTCTTGCGAAAATCTACACTTTTTTCAAAGGCCATTAGGGTATTAATTATCTCAGACGCCCTATCAACCTGAAGGCTCATCTGTTCGGCTACCTTCAGCAACTGTTGATTAGATATACCTTTTTCCTGCGATGCAGTCATCTTCAAAAATTCACTGCCCATTTTTATGGCATTCAAAGGCTGGTTCAGCTCATGGACCAGCGAGGGGGAAAGACCAACTCCTGGGGGCATCATCTTGAGCAGGTCCCAGGCTGTCAGCAACTCCACATGGAGCATCAAGGAAGGTAGGAGAAGGAGGTCGCCGGCAAGGGCTGATACCATTATGGCTACCATCATTAGTCCGAAGACACTAGTTGGTTTGAAATGGGAAATGCTCAGGATAGAGAATCCAGCACTTATGGTGATAGTGGTGAAAACAATAGGTCTACCAACAATCCGGAGCGTTTCAGTAAGGGCCCGGTCTTTATTAAGGTCCTTTCGGAACTCAGTGTTATATCTCACAAGGTAATGAATCGTATCATCCACTGCTAGTCCAATGGCAACGCATGCCACAAGACTTGTAGCAAGGGACAAATCTATTCCTAGCCATCCCATGAGGCCAAAATTTACAACTATGGGGAAAATATTGGGGACCAGGGCCACCATAGCAGCCTTGGCAGACAGGAAAAGGAGCAGCATGATTCCAAAAATCAATACGAGAGTTAAAGATATGCTTTTTATCTGCCCTACGGTAAGGAGATGGCTGCTTTGCGAAATTACAATCCCGAGGCCTGTGACATGAACATCAAACGCCTTGGGGAATTTCTCTTTGACGAGCGCCACAATGGCCTTCTTCGTTTCGAGAAATTTACGAGAAGATGAGATATGCGTTCTGAGTAAAATGGTCGCTTTAGAGAAATCGTCGCTTACAAAACGCTTGAGCATGTCATAGCCGAGTATAATCCTATAACGATTGATGAGCATTCTAAGCTCGAATCCCTCCTGCGGGATTTCATAGTACTGGCTCTGATATTGATTGGATGAGTAATTGACCAGTTCGAGGTAGTCAGCAAATGATATTGCCTTATCAACGCCATCCAAATGAAGGAGGAGCTTTTCTATTTCATCAAGAAGCATTACATGGGATGGATTTTCAAAATAGTCTTCGACCTTACTGTCAAGGACGACGCTTAGTGGAAAGCATCCGGCCATATCGCGGTATATGTCGCGGAAATGCCGACTCACTGGGGTATCTTTCTTAAAGTATTCCACGGGATTTGTTTCCACTTTTATCCTGGCGATTCCTGCCAGACTAAAGGCTGATAAGATAGCTATGATGATGAATACCTTTTTTTGATGTCTCAGGTTAAGAGTGATGATTTTCTCTATAAAGCGGGTGAGAAAATCATTTGCTTTGGTAGATGTCTTCTGCTTGTCCCTTTTCCTGTGAGGCAAGACGAGCAGGAGGGAAGGGACGAAGGTCATTATTATGATAAACATGGAGAGAATTCCAAAGCAGGAAAATAGGGCGAAGTCCCTGATAGATTCAATCTTGTTCAGGACAAGAGACCCAACGCCTATGACGGTAGTAGCGACTGCAAGGGCAGTGGGTAGGGATACGCTGCCAAAGCACTTGTAGATTGCTTCAGCTCTCGAGGGATTTATTTCAATAAGTCTATAGTATTCAGCAAGTACATACATGCAATAAGCGGTACCTACTGCAATTATGAATACTGGCACTATCATGGTCACCATGGATAGTGGCCTGCCCAGCCAAGCCATTAATCCGAATGTCCATGAGAGGCCAATAAGGACAGAGAGGGCTGGTATCAGCACTCCCGAAGCCCGTCGGAAAAGGATCCACAGGATTAAACACATCACCATGAGGGCAATAGGAGGCAAGTGCATAAAGTCCATTCTTGTATATTCAGCAAGTGCCTTGGACACGAGAGGCATACCTGTCTGGTATACAGTTAGCCCTTTGCTGTTTTTTTCTAGAAGTCTTTGGACAGAGCTTATAATAGCGTCTTTGTCGGCGTCATTTTTAAGTATAAGAGTGATGGCGGTGGCGGTGGCGTCAGGGGCGAGCAAGTTGCCTTTGAACAGCCGCACGGGACGGACTAATAATCGAAACTTATCCAAGCTTATGTTCTGGGCCAGGCTGATCTGTTTTTTTATGGATGGTAGACTGATAACCCTTTTCACACCCTTGACTTCGGACAAGGCCTGTGAGAGCTTCTCCAGATACTTAAATGTGGAGGGGTCGAAGACATTTCTTGCTCTGACCACTACCAGTATAATTTCCTCCGTCCCGAACTCCTTTTTGAAATCCTCGTAAAACCGCGTCTCTGGGAGATTTTCTATGGATAAGTCGTATATGGAAGTCCGAAGATGCAACTGCCCAAGGTGAGAAGCAAAAACTATGGTTATGCCTATTATCGCCATAAGAACGGCATAGGGATATTTGATGACATATCTGGGCAGTAATTTCATGGAACTATCATGCCTGTCTTTAAGCTAATCCGCGGCAGGAAAGCTGAACTTGAACGTAGTGCCGACCCCGATGCCACTGTGCAGACTGATTTCACCTCCATAATCTTTTATGATTCCGTAAGTAATGGCGAGGCCTAGCCCCAGGCCCTTTCCCACTTCCTTTGTAGTGAAGAAGGGTTCGAAGATTCTGTTCCTGATTTTATCTGGGATACCTATACCGGTATCAGATATGGTTACAGATACTCTCCCATCTTCCAGGAAGGAACGGATTCGAATGACGTTTTCTCCCTCCAGTAAGCTGGCCTCACCTTTTTGTTGTATAGCGTCTCTGGCATTTGTGACTAGGTTGAATATCACCTGTTCTATTCTATTGCTGTGGGCAAGGATAGGAGGCAGGTTTTGCTCCAGATCTACCCTGACCCTTATGTTCTGGAGCTTGAGCTGTTGACCTATTATGGCCAGAACATTATTAATGCATCTGTTTATGTCAACTTTCTCATTGATAAATTCAGACTTCCTCCCAAATTCTCTCAACCGTGTGATAATTTTTGCGGCTCGATCCACCTGTTCGCTTACTTCCCTTACTACTCTGTGCAAATGCTCTTTGGGTATCTCTTTGCCCTCATCTAAAAGCATCTTGAGATATTCATTACCCATTTTAATGGCATTAAGGGGTTGATTTAACTCATGAGCAATGCCGGCGGACATTTCTCCCAATGTGGTCATTTTGCTTGCCTGAATGAGAAGGGCATCCTTTTCTATCATTTCGGTGATATCCGTGACCGAGACGATTAGGGCATCCTTATTCATATATTTCGTAGCGCAGGCATGCGCGTTCACGTAAAAAGGGATCTTTCCCTTTTTGTAGTGCCGCGCCTTCGAGTAAATGAGGCAAGATTCTCCGCCCTCTGTAACGTTGGAAAGAGAGAGTCTGGCAGCAGGGTCATCCAGGGGTCCAAGCTCCAGAAATGATTTACCGAGTAATTCCTTCCTGTTATACCCATAAGTGGTCTCAGCGGCAGTATTGGCATCAAGGATCTCGAACGTCTTGCGGTCAAGGACAAAAACTGGATCAGGTCCGCTATCGAAGAGTGATCTGTATTTTTCTTCCGATTCCCTCAGGGCCTGCTCTGCACGTTTTCTTTCCCCTATTTCTCTTGATACGCTCTCGATCATCTTGTTGGTGACATCTTTCAGGGCTTCCAATAGTTCAAGGTTGGATGTCCCTGAGACCCTGGCATTCAGATGTCCCGAGGAAACCCTGTGTAATACGTCAAAGTGTTCAGCTAACCCTATGGCGAATTCGTGAGCTAGGTCAATCATCTCTGCCAGTTCTTCGGCTGTAAGATTGACCAGGTGTTTTAGCTTAGAAACCAATTCCAGTTCGGAGTCCTCGGTGATTCTCACTGAGGGGTCTCCAGAGGCCAGCATTTGGAGCGCTTCGAAAACCTCTGAAAGTCCGACGGCAAGCTCTATATTTATGTGCTCCCACTCTCTTTCCCTCTTTTCCATCTTGTCGCGATAAAACCGAAAGTCAGTTATCACTTGCCTGAGGGTCTCCTCGGCGAACCGCGGTCTCAAGTTATTATTGAACACTTCGCATTCTACGCAGATCTCAATCTTTTTGATGAATTTGCCAAGGATGTCCTCTCTGGAATGACTCTCGCAGATCAGCCAGCACGTAGGGTTATCGGAGCCATGTGCGGGGCAGTCAATTTCGGAGCAGTGAAAAAACTCCCAGCATTTCATGAATGCCGGTTCAAGGCTCTTTGAATCCTTAGCGGGGTGTGATTTACGGCAATCCATGATAACTCCTCTTAAAATTGAATCCTGATCCTCTTCCTAGTGCCCCCTTCACTCTTGACAGATAGCAGAACTTTTCCCAACCTTTCACACCAGGTACGGACATCCTTTTCAAAGGTGGGACAATCTCCGATGACCTCGAGGATGTCTCCCGGCTTCATGTCAGGTGCCTTGACAGCGATCTTCAAGACCGGATGGGGGCACTTAAGACCCAGAGTATTCAGGATTTCTATTGCCATTTGGTTTACTCCCTACAAAATTCCATCTGTTTGCGCTCCCGATACCATTGGAGGTTGTCCAAAAACTCCTAGGTGCGGCCTAAAGGCATCATGCCACGAACGCCTCTATTAGACAGGGTAAGTATATCAGTGAGTTGCACAGGCTAAACATGGATCATATGCCCTGAAGGCCATTTCCAGGAGGTTTGGGTCACGAGTTTCCTTGTTAGTGTAATTAAAGAAGGATTTAGCGACCTTATCAACTGACATGGAAATCGCAGCAGCGCTGTTCTGTGTTGCCACCACAAGATTGAGAGTTGTGATGATTGCCCTTTCGTCGATTTCATAGTGGTGGAAAAGAGTCCCTCGAGGCGCCTCGCATGCACCAACTGTTGAAGTTCTTATCGGTCCGTTGGCTGGCACGTTTCGCACATGTTCAGAAGTAATAACAGGGTCTGAGGAAAGCTCTTTCATCCTTTCAGCAGCATACATTACCTCTACAAGCCTTGCCCAGTGATAGGCTAGTGTGTTATGAACAGGTCTAGCGGCGAAGAACTCGTGCATTCTGTCAAACTCCTCCTGGGCAAGTGGAGTGGGCATACTCTCTGACACATTGAGACGTGCAAGTGGTCCCACTCTGTACACTCCACTGTGGGGGCCGTCTATATAACCCTTCCATCCTATGTTTCTCAGATAAAGTACTTTTTGATATGTCCAGGGCTCCAATCTCTCTGCCAGATGATAAAGGTAATCTTGCGGGTGAAAACGTGTCAATTCCCTTCCGTCAGGCCCGACTATCTTTATGATGCCGTCGTAGAAATTGACCCGGTCGGCTTCATCGACCATTCCCATATAGTAAGTTCTGAGTTCAAAAGCACTGCTTGTGACCAACTGGCGAAAATCAGAACTGGAAAGCACGCGGGAATGAAACAAGTCGATAGTCTTGGCCGCAAATTCTATCGCATCTTCAGCTACTTCCCGGATTGTGGCCCTGTCTTGCTCTGTTATGGGCTTAGACAGTCCGCCAGGCAGGCCACTAACCGGATATAAAGGGCTTCCTCCTATTATTGCAGTTATGGACCGTACCTTGTCCCTGATCCGCATCATTTGCGACGTGAACCCCGGGCCAAGCTTGTCCGAAATGCCTAGGATATTGCGGGCGGGGGCGGGAGAGGAAGACCCTAAGATAAGATCCGGACCTCCAAAAAAATAGAAGTGTAGAAGATGGTCTTCATATACAAATGCGCAGTACATTAGTTCCCTGAGCTTCCTGGCGGCTAGCGGAGGTTGCACGCCGAACAGTTGATCCAGCGCTTTGCTGGAGGCCGTATGGTGGGCTGTAGGGCACACGCCACAAATCTTCTCTGTTATGATGGGCATCTCCTCGGCAGGTCTGCCGCGGCAAAATGCCTCAAAGCCCTTGAAATCAGGGACCTGAAGATAGGTGCGTGTTACCTGGCCTTTGTCATCCACCATGACCTTGATTCTGCCATGGCCTTCAAGGCGTGTGATAGGGTTTATGTCAATTTTTCCTTTCATTTCTTCCGAGCCTTGACATGTCCTCTCAAAATGGATGTTGGAAGGGAGTACCTGTAGAGGATTCCGCCCAAATCAGGAATAGAGGATATAATTTCGTCTATGTTATCAGGGGTGAGGTCGTTAATTAAAGTAGCAAGGAATGACAGACCCTTCATCCCTTGGTCAAAGACATTGTCTAGGGGCCCAAAACAACCTCTGCAAGGCATATTTGCCGATATACAGCGGGATCCGCATCCTCCCCTTGTCACTGGACCAAGACACAGAATGCCTTGAGCAAGAAAGC
>CAZAKC010000051.1:0-15088 GCA_964485655.1 uncultured Desulfobacteraceae bacterium | reverse complement strand
ATCGTCTATACGGCAGCACTCCAACTTAAATGGAGCAATCTTGATAAACTGCCAAACAGGAGAGACATCTATGAGTTCGAAGGCACGAAGTACTTCCCCAGACCTGATCATGAGCCTAAGTCAGATGTGGTCTCCATGGCCTGGGCAGGAGTAAAGTCGGAGAACCTTGCCACCGTATGGCTCTTGTATCATCTGACGGATCGACTCAACCTCTCAGAGTTCAGACAAGTAGCAGAGATGCTAGGGCTTGCAAGGAAAAGTGATGAGAGCTATCTGGATTATAAGAACCGGATCCGCGATAAATTTGGAGTGATTGTCAACCAGAGTTCCCTAATGGAGGCGGCCTTTGAGTCAGCGAAAAAAGAGGCCCAGCCGGACTTGATATTCGAGGGCTATGAAGATGTGCGGGGGACAGTAGACAGATTACACTGGGAGATTGATCCAGAGGCTATTCCCAAAGAATACAAAGGAAAGGACGACATCCTTAGATTCAGTTTCTCAGGGCTTAAAAAGGCTGATGCGAAAATGAGGGCATCCGTAGAGCGGATCAGTTTTTTACTGGAAAATGAGCTCGGTAGGAAGCCGGATACTGAAATACTTCCGGAGCTAAGCCGGAGCCTCAGTGGATTTTATCAGTCAATCAAGCCCGGGGCATCTGCCAAGATAGCCTATTTTCCCGAATCCATACCCGCTATGGTTAAAGGCAACTATGCGCCTCTGACTCTTACCTGGCTGGCCGATCATTCTGAAGAACTCAACCCCGATGATGTATGGGTTGAAGGCCTGGTGCCCTCAAAAGTAATTGCTATTTTGAACAGGTTTACACTCAGGATCTATAAGGAGTTACTCGGCCATAAGAGATATGATATGGAAGTATTATGGAAAGTGCCTGATTTCAGGACCTTGGTTAATCTGACCTATGTAGTGAATCTTGCAAAGACCCTTGGGATCTGCACTCATCTGGACAAGGTCCTGTCATTTCCTCTCGGACCAAATTCGATTAGTATAATTGAGGCCGCTCTGGCTTATCAGACTATAATGAGCAGCAAAATCTATCGGCTCGATAAGCTTAAGTGTCCGGAGGGTGTACCGATCATTACAAAAATTGAAGACAGAAATGGCGAGATACTGTGGCAGTACAGGCCCAATCCCGTAAAGGTGCTCACAGAGCGACAATCAGCTCTCGTAAAAGGCATACTTCGGGATGTTGTGATTCACGGTACGGGGCGGAGGGCGAGGTCAGCAGTGGCGCTGCGACTTCAGAGTGACGATGTTTCTCTGAAGATCCCTGTGCCTGCTTATGGCAAGACAGGTACAGCGAATAAGTTTACCAATTCCAGTTTTGCCGGCTTTGTGCCTGCTCTTGACCCCAGAATACCTGCCTGGGATAGCTCAAAAGGATTTGTTATTGCCGCATACGTGGGGTATGATAACAATAAGCCCATGAAATCCAGACATACTGCGATCTATGGGGCGTCCGGGGCCCTCCCCTTATGGATCGATACGGCATCGGCAGTGGTGAACAGTCCCGTATATGGCAAAAATGTGCAGCTTGCGGACCTGGCCTTTGAAACGTTGACAGATGATGCGATTGAGCAGGCCGCCCTGAAGCCCGTCACAGTGTCGCCTATCAGTGGCCTGCCGCTCTCTGGGTCGGAATCGACTTACACTGCCAAAGGGGGTGTAATGCCAACGGTTATGACTGACGCCTTTGAAGAGGGGGGAAATCTGAATCTGAATAGAGTGTTCGAGCCTGTAGGAGGGAGTATCGAATGAGGAGGACCCTGGGCCTATCAGCAATTTTCCTATCATTATTACTGCTTGCAAGATGTGCACCGATGTGGAAACAGGGGCCTGTGGAGCGTCCCAGCCAGCCAATCATCTCCCCCCCTGTTGAGCCAACCCTGGTGCAGGAAAGAATCGACAAAATTGAAAAGGCCCTTCGCAGAAAGGATATGACCGCCTCAGAAAGAACCACTCTTTATTCATTGCTGGAGGCTTACAGGGAAATAGCCAATCCGCCTCCCGGACAAGGGGGACGCGACTATTACAGGGACTCTATTCGGAAACTGTTCTACGGCATGAGCTCACTGGAAGACCTCTATCTTTCGCGGAGACCACAACTGGAGGGAAAGGCTAGCTCAATTATAGGTGCCTTTAGCGAAAAGACCAACGAAGCGTTCGATGCTTACGTGTCAGGGAATTACAAAGCAGTGGTCGATCTGTGTATCGGATTAAAAGAGACTTTTGGCCCTGATGCCCTGGGTCCCGACATCGGCCTCATTTTTGCCATGTCTTTGGCCCACCAAGGAATGATCAAGGATGCCATTGCAATAGGAGAGCAAATTGCAAATAAACTGGGTACCCGACCGGATCTGATTATATTAAGAGCACACCTGGCACAGTGGCATCTCAAAGTGGGAGATAGGGAAGCGGCCCTACGAAATTTCGAAAAATTACAGGATCTCCTGGATGAAAGAGAGAGAACTAAGGCCGACCTAGCTGCAGCCCTGGGGCCTATACCGCCAACTGCACTTGCAAAAGAAGTAAATCAACCTCAATTACCTGTAAGCCACGAGGAAAACCCGGGACAGGCTCAGAAGCTGTCCATGATCCCGCTGGATGAATTTTTCAGCCAGATACAGGGCCTCTTAAAAGACAGAAAATTTGAAAGAGCGAGGGATATGATAAAAAGGAGAAGGCATCAAACTACGTCCCGTGAGGAGCTTGAACGGCTATCAGATGCCCTGAAACAGGTAGACGCACAAGAAGACCGGTTTTTGCAAGAGAGGATTTCCGTACTTTCCGAGCAGACCAAGGTATTAAGAGAGGCCCAGTCGCTCATCGAGGCGGAAAGGTATGATGAAGCGCTTTCAAAGCTCAGCCTTCTAAACGGAGGCTCAGTTGACAACTTAGAGTTAACTAGGCTCAAGAACGCTGCTGAGGAGGGGATAATAAATAGGGAGAGGAATAAGGCAGCAAGGCTTTTTCTCGCTGCAAAAAAGTGTCAGGACCCGGAGAAAAAAGAACGATATCTAAAATCATGTCTCGAAATACTTAAAGCATTGGTTCATAGATTTCCATCATCACCTTTAATTTACAAGGTGAAAGACCATATACAAAAAGTGACCTCTGAATTAGATAAGCTGGGGTGATATACTCATCTTGGGCAAGGATGTGCATGAAAGACATAAAAAAGCATATTGAGGTGGTTGGGTTGGGGCAGGCATGCCTTGATTACTTAGGTACAGTTCCGTTCTATCCGGCTGAAGATGGCAAAGTTGAGCTTACCCAATTGGCCACAGAATGCGGAGGTCCGGTATCCACAGCAATAGTCACCCTTGCAAAACTTGGAGTGAGATGCTCATTCATCGGGTCTGTCTCTGATGACTATATCGGAGAGCGCATCGTGGACAATCTCACCCAACACAACATAGATATCACCCAGCTAAAAGTAACTCCCGGGCATAGTTCTCAATTCGCATTCATCGCTATATCGCCGGGTGGCGCGCGTACTATTTTTTGGCATCGTGGCACAATGCCCCCTCTTTCCCGATCTGAGGTGGATCTTTCACTATATCCTTCAATGAAAGTGCTTCACCTCGATGGCCTCATGGTAGAGGCATCAATAGAGGCTGCTAGACAAGCCAGGGCTCGGGGGGTAACAGTTGTTATGGATGCGGGGACTATGAGAGAGGGGACCATAAAATTGGTTTCCCTGGTGGATATATTGATTGCGTCAGAGACATTTGCTGAACCCCTGGTGGGCCCAGATGCCAACCCAGAGCATGCGCTCAGGGTACTAAAGTCTCTTGGTCCTAAACATGTGGTCATCACGCTGGGCAGAAAGGGCAGCGTGGGGCTGAATAAGGATAGCGTTTTTCATAAACAGCCTGCCTTTCCAGTTGACGCGGTGGACACTACGGGTGCAGGAGACGTTTATCATGGGGCATATATTTACAGCCTGCTCAAAGGCTGGGCCATGGCCCAGTGTATGCGATTTGCTGCTGCAGCCGCAGCCCTCAAATGCAGACGCTTGGGCGCCCAGCCCGGGATTCCTACGCTAAGGGAGATTGAGCAGATCATGGCATCTTAGAGTGTTCTGAGAGTAAGTTCTTTCATCTTTTTATAACAAAAATCCATAAGCTTTTCCAGGTTGACCACATCCGCTTCATTATAGCGCAAGAGCAGGTCTAGAGCCTGGTCATCACCCCATTGATATGCCTTCCACAACACTACTGCGTCATACCCGCTCATGCCTCGGATATCCTCTTTCCTCTGGATATCTAGCTTGCGTTCGATCTTCTTCAGCCCTCCTCGATACCCTATTTTCCTCAATAAGAATCGTAGATCAATATGCGTGGAAGGGAGACTGATGTGTCTGAACCATTTTCTTATGAACGGCAAATCAAAGGTAGTTCCGTTGAACGTTATAACCAGATCAAAATTGCCTATGACCGATTCAAATTCATCAATGTTTTTGCCATTTATAAAGCTGCAGTACTCATGGCCATCATAAAGACCTATAACGGTAATGTCATTTAATCCCTGGTACCCCCCTGTTGTCTCGATATCCAAATAGACAGCCCTGTGGCGGAATGCACCGAAAAGGCGCCACATTTCTTCTGTGCAAAGCCGATCTTTGAAAAAGCCTATATTGTTTTTGTTGTTGATAGAGTCACGGAGCTGTTCTTTGATATACCTGTCTCTTACTGGGGAAAAGATTTCTCCGCTGTGGTTGATGAAATGGTACCAGGTGTGTATCCCCTTGCGCCACAAAAGCCTCTCTGTTTTTCTACCGATTCCTGAGATGTGCACGAATGTACGCTCAAGCAAATTAGAACCCTCTTTTTTTATATTGTTGATAATAGCAATCCGCAATTGTCTTATGCAATCCCATTTTATATTGTCCCTAGCCTTGGATAAAGGGTCTTGAGTTGTGGGGGGAAATATTTTATGCTTAATTTTATGTTAGGGTTAAATGAAGCCTATTGAGTATGTTGCGTTACACAGGAGGATGAGAAACAATGCACTGGGGCGAAACAGGTAGAATTTCACTGTCAGCACTGTTGGTCATAATGGCAGCCTTTTTTGGACTTCTTTTTACACCGGCACATGCTTCACCTATTCAGGTGGCCGAGGTCTCTATCTGTCTAAACGTAGTGGATCTTCAGTGTCAGGGAGGAGCGCCAACATTTTCCCCTGACGTTGGAAAATTATATTGTTTCACACGTATTCTGGGTGCCCAAGAACCCACAAAGATTTTTCATGTCTGGTATTATAAGAACAAAGAGAGGGCCCGTGTTCCATTAGAGGTCAACTCTGGCAATTGGCGGACATATAGCTCCAAGATTATCCAGCCCCATGAGACAGGCGAGTGGCGAGTGGAAATACTGGGGCCGGATAGTGAACTCCTTAGAGTTATTCACTTCAAGGTAGTGCCATAAGAAAAGCTACGCGGCACTCAATCACATTGTTATCAATGGTCTCCTTTTTGCATATAATTAGGCGGTAGGGCGCCCAGAGGGATAGGAAGATAGAAAATCTGGCGTCCTGCTAAATCTGATGAGAAGGCAGGTGACTGATTCCATGAGGTCTAAAAGCAGATTGAGCCTCAAGCTGACTGATCGAGATCTCGAGTTCCTGGTTGAGTCGGCATCCCCGGAAGTTACCGACAAAACCAGACTAAAACGAATTATTGATGAAGACGAAGACTTCAGGAACACGTTTATCTCCGACGAGAGAGTATTTAGGCGGGTGATGGATGACAAGGAGATATTTCTGAAGATTTCCCCTGCCCTGTTTTTCGAGATTCTGCTCAGGAAGGCAGCCAAAGATTTGCAGAGGGAAAGATATACAGTGGAAAAATCAGGAACGTCCAAGATACCCATTTTTGATACTGAGGACATCATGGACCTGATGTCAAATGAGTCGCTCGTCACGTATCTGGCAGATATGCTCTCTTCATTTATCAAAACCAGGAGCTATAGGCTGTCATTCAGGGCCAAGCCCGGAGTGTGGAAGAAAATTACCTTCAGTGACTTGGACATCCACACCCTCAGGGCTTTCTCCGATGCGGTGAGTGACGCCCACAGGCTCCGCTTCTATAAGCGAATTGCTGATATCTGCCTTTTTATCCTTGGTATATTCCCTGAGTATGCGGAAAGGGAATATCGCTATCCGTTCTCGGGGCAACTGCGGCCTCCCATCCAGAGTAAATTGAGGATAAGCCCGCAAGAATATGAGGAAGAGGGGAAGAAGTTTTACAGGCTTGCAGCCGAACACGAGCAAACAAGGAACCCTACCCTTGCAGACGTATTCTGGGCCTTGCATGGAAATTTTCGTGTTGCAACCAAACCCCTAAATGTCATTTCTGAGCGCTATTTGAGTTATAGAAAGGAGCGGGTGTTCGGAAAGGGCTAGGCCAGGGGTTTGCCCTTTGAGGCTCGAAGCTCCCGGATCAGGTTTACTGCGAGACAGGAACTGACCTCTGCCCGGGCCCAGCTTTTCCACCACTTGAGAAAAAGGCCTCCCGAGAGCTGGCCCAAAAAAAAGGCACCAACCAATACAGGAAATGTATAAAAAGCCCAGCCAAGGCCGCTAAAAATTCGAAGGGCAATCACGAAAGGCACGGGAACATGTATCGCTAGGATCCATTGCCTGGAGAGTTTTTCGACATTGGCTCGCCAGTATCCAAATGGCACGTTGAGAAAAAATACAATAGAGGCCACACTCCAAAGGTTCATCACACTGCTAATTTTCCCCCCTCTCTGCATAACATAAGGGCATAAGCCATTATGGTCTCCTTTTATAGCCTGTAAGGCCGTAATGAGCAAGAGCACATTTTTTTCTTGCGCAAAAATCGCATTCTTTCTATTTCTTATAGACTATATTTAGGTCTTAGGAGGAATGTGGGATGCTGAAAGTAGGTTTTGTGGGATGGAGAGGAATGGTTGGCTCGGTACTGATGGGAAGAATGAGGGAGGAAGGCGATTTTCAGCGCTACGAGCCCACTTTTTTTAGCACTTCCAACGTTGGAGGACAACCGCCTGAAGTTGGACTTGATAGTCCTCCCTTACAGGATGCATATGATACAAAGCTGTTATCCTCCCTAGACATTGTGGTTACGTGCCAGGGCAGTGGGTACACTAAGAAGGTATATGCCAGCTTGAGGGAAAACGGGTGGACGGGATACTGGATCGACTCTTCGTCAGCGCTTAGGATGGATGATGATTCCATAATAGTCCTGGACCCCGTGAACAGAGAAGTAATTGACAGGGGTCTTGAAGATGGCATCAAGACATACGTGGGTGGCAATTGTACTGTCAGCCTTATGTTGATGGCCTTGTC
Organism: uncultured Desulfobacteraceae bacterium; assembly: GCA_964485655.1. GTDB lineage: Bacteria > Desulfobacterota > DSM-4660 > Desulfatiglandales > Desulfatiglandaceae > B111-G9. The sequence continues at coordinate 7,738 of CAZAKC010000051.1, read as the reverse complement.
TGGACTTCTTGCCGAGGGTCTTGTGGAATGGATATCATCCATGACGTATCAGGCAGCCTCAGGAGCTGGGGCAAAGAATATGAAAGAATTAATGGCACAGATGGTGGCTCTCGGAAAGGTCAGCGAGCCTTTACTAGCTGATCCGGCGACAACCGCTATCGAGCTTGACAAGGCTGTGACTGAAGCCTTACGGAGCGATTCCTTTCCAGTGGAGAACTTCGGTGTGCCCCTGGCAGGGAGCCTTATCCCATGGATAGACTCGCCCATGGACAATGGACAGACCAGAGAAGAATGGAAAGGCTATGTGGAGAGCAATAAGATCCTTAACTCTGAACCTCCTATTCCCATAGATGGCGTGTGCGTGCGGGTGGGTGCAATGAGATGCCACAGTCAGGCCCTCACCATTAAACTTGCCAAAGATGTGCCTATTGATGAAGTGGAGGCAATGCTCGCTAGAGGTAACCAATGGGTAAAAGTGATCCCGAATGAGAAGGATCTTACCATGAAAGAACTCAGTCCTGCTACTGTGAGTGGGACACTTACCGTCCCCATAGGCAGGATAAGGAAGATGCTTATGGGACCTGATTATCTTGCAGCATTCACCGTGGGAGATCAGCTATTATGGGGCGCAGCAGAGCCTATAAGGAGGATATTAAAAATAATCATAGACTACATTGGTTGAGATATTAGGCGCACTAGATCAGCTATTGACAAACTCTAGCCTCATTCTTAGAATATTTTGGCAACTATAACTGGGGCGGAAGTGGATAGCTCACTGGTGGGGCTCCCGGACTTCAAATCCGGTGTGCGGGGCTAAAACCCCCGCAGGTGGGTTCGATTCCCATGCACTTCCGCCAATTTTTTTGATTTCCTCTCAAACCTCCTTTACACCTAACAGCCCCACCCAGCCTTCACAAGTCATCTTTTTGAGGATCCTTGGTGAGCCCAAGGCCTTTTCTATCTCGGGGCATTGTTCTGGTGTAAAACCTGACAGTATCATCAATCCCCCTTTTTTGAGTAGCGATGGCAGATGCATGCCGATAGTCAATATTGTGCTTGTAGTAAGATTTGCCAGGAGCAGATCAAAGCTTGCCTCTCTGCCGCATGAATAGGTGCCGTTCACCACACAAATCAGGTTCCGGACTCCGTTGGAATTCACATTGTCCACCGCTTCCACACAAGCCTGAAAATCGATATCCGCAGCAATTAGTTGCCTCGCCCCCAATCTCGAAGCCGCAAGGGCGAGGATACCACTGCCCGTACCCAGGTCGAATACCCGCTTGATCTCCTTGCCTGAAAATGCCTCCTCGAGCAAAGACATGCAGATTTCTGTGGTGGGATGAAAACCACTGCCGAATGACAGGGAACTCCTGAGCACTATACAACCCTCCGTCGAGGGCTCGTTGTTCTCAGGGCAATGGAGAACCAGTCTTTCAGAAAACCTCTTTATATAGCCTAGAGGGGTAGGCGAGGGCGAAAGAGAAGTCTCTATTATGTCGGCCTTTGGAAAATAACTTACAAAGGTTTTAAGCAGCCTTTCCAGGTCCCCGGGATCCCTCTGGACAAATGAGAGTGATAGAATCTTATGGTTCTCTTGGTAATGACTGTAGATTAAGGGAAGGTGTTCGCCAATGGCAGAGAAATTCTCTGGCGAGGTAGTCCTGAGCTTTATTATAAGGTAGCGGCTACTTCTGGGATCAAATTCCATTGTCATTCTCCTTTGTCTTTATTCCTCTAAATACCTGCGTGGCGCGCGGATATCAACTATTCCTTAAATACAATATTAAACTCAGGTAGCGTCAAAACAATGACAATCCTTGTTATTTTTGAAACAGACTAAACGCAGAACGGATACCCCAGAGAAGCGTTCGCCCAGGCACTGAAGCTCCGCATCAAACCTGGCATATTTCTTGCTTGATTCTTGTTTGCAAGGTTGGTCTTGATCTTAATCCTGCATCGAAAGGAGCCACAATGTTTTTCTTTGATAGAAGAAAGGGAAGGGAAAGGCGGTCTGGGCGGGATAGGCGTTCGGGTGACGACTCTAATTATGATGGTATTGAAAGGCGATGCGGCTCTGAGAGAAGAAGCGGATTTGATCGGCGCTCAGGAGTAGAGCGGCGTAAGGGATTTGACAGGCGTAGCGGCAAGGACCGCAGGAGTGGTAAAGATCGCAGGAGTGGCTTTGACAGGCGCAGCGGGAATGACCGACGCATGGGCCCTGACAGGAGGTCTTATGCTAAGCGTAAAGAGATATTGGATCAGATAATTTCTGAATTGGAAGAATCTCTAGAAGAGGAACTTCAGTGACCAAACTACACGAGCCCAATCTACTGTATCCCTGTTGTCCGCGATGCGGCGTGTTTCTTGTAAACACCAGGAGAAGATGTTTTTATTGTGGATTAGAGGTATCACCCAGTGGAGGATCCCTAAGGAAAACCATTCAAGGCTTGCTTCGTCATAGATTCTTGTTCTTCGCTCCGAGAAATGTCATCAATTCTCGCTAATTATGATTTTCCACATCTTCTGATTCTTTTTGACTAATACACGTTAGCACCTTATACTTGCTTCGCGCGCGTTGCACCAGATTGGGGCAAGTAAGTCCTGTTTAGAAGGTTCTGGGGGGCCATCGAGAATGAGGGATCAGAAATGAATAATGGTAGCTCAAAACTGTTTTTGATTTTTCTTGGCTGTTGCACGCTATTATTTTTGGCGCTGTTCTGGAGCTATTTTTCTGCAGTGATTTTGGGTTTGTTGATTGCGAGTGTTTTTTACCCTATTTACAAACTGATCCTTCGTCTTGTTCGCAATGCTGAGACCGTGGCTGCGCTGGTTATGACTTTAATTATCCTTGTTATCCTCGTTGTTCCCGTGGGATGGTTCGGGGGAACTCTGTCCAATGAGGCCTTTGAATTTTACAATAAAACGAGATCAGCGGTATCGCTTAATCGTGTTCAAGACCTCATTCGGAGTAATACAAAATGGGGCAGGAGATTCCGTAAGCTCGCTGAGAAATTGCATCTGGACTTAAGCCCTCAGAGTGTAGAAAAATTGAGCACAGCGATCGGCAAGAAAGTGGGTTTCTTTCTATATAAGCAGATCAGGTCAGCAGTCTCTAATCTGCTCAGCTTTTTGATCCACTTCTTTCTCATGATGCTTACCATATTTTACGTTCTCCGCGATGGCCCCAGGCTAAAACAATATCTAGTGCAATTGATCCCTTTGCCCAGGGAACAACTTGAAAAGGTGGCCTACAAATTCACTGAAATGGGAAAGGCCATATTTATAGGCAATGGTGTGTCAGGGGCTATTCAGGGCCTCTTTGGCGGTTTGGGATTTTATTTTTTCGGCCTGCCCTCCCCGTTTCTTTGGGGCACTGTGATAGCTTTTATGGCCTTCTTGCCCATTATCGGTGCCTCTGTGGTATTTATCCCAGCCACTGCTATTTTGTTGATTGAGGGTAAGATAGGAACAGCAGCAGGTTTCTTCATCTACAACCTCTGTTACAGTGCCTCTGTTGAATACTTGGCTAAACCAAAGTTGATCGGCCAGGGAATGAAGATGAACCCGTTCCTTGTGTTTATAGGTATTATTGGGGGAATGAAGCTTTTTGGGATTATGGGAATAATATATGGACCCCTTATTATAACCATATTTCTCACCCTTGCTGAAATCTACAGACTGGAGTATAAATCAAGATCTGAAGTAACGTAAAGCCGCTGAATTCGCAAACGAACAGAGCAATCTTCAGGATCAGTTACGAGGAGGATAGAGATGGACCCTGAAAAAATCCTTAGAGGCAAGAGGGTACTTATAGTTGATGATGAAAGGGATGTCCTTGAGTTCCTGACCGAGTTATTGGATATATGCAAGGTGGATCAGGCAGCAAGCTTTGAAGAGGCAAAAGAACTTCTTGAAAAAAATCCCTACGATGCTGCGGTGCTGGATATCATGGGAGTGAGGGGCTATGAACTCCTGGAAATGGCAAAGAAAAAAAACATTCCCACTCTCATGCTTACCGCCCATGCCCTTTCAAAGGAAAATCTGAAAAAATCTTTTGAAATGGGGGCAGATTACTATGTTCCTAAGGATGAAATGAGTAAGGTGGATGTTTACCTCGCTGACATCCTTGAGGCGAAAGAGAAAAAGAAAAACGTTTGGGTAAAATGGTACGAGAGGCTGAGCGGTTTTTGTGATAGGCGTTTTGGGCCAAAATGGAAAGAGGAGGATCCAGAGTTCTGGAATGATCTGTTTAAGAGCTGGTAGGTCAAATACGAAAGGAGGTGGAGCAAATGAATAGGAAAGCTGTTGGGATCACTATTACACAACATATCCTCAAACAGCAGAGAGACAATCCGCAGGCTACAGGCGCTTTCACCACCCTGCTTACTGAGCTCATTGTGGCCGCTAAGGTCATATCCCGTGAGGTCAACAAAGCAGGCCTGGTAGATATCCTAGGCTCTACCGGAGAGATAAACATTCAAGATGAACAGGTCCAAAAGCTTGATGTCTTCGCCAACAGGGTGATCATTGATAGGATGCAGCACATCGGTCAATTGTGCTGTATGGGTTCAGAAGAGGTGGCAGATCTCATTGAAATTCCCTCCCAGTATCCAAAAGGCAACTATATCCTGCTGTTTGATCCCCTTGACGGGTCCTCCAATATTGATGTTAATGTAAGTATAGGAACCATTTTCGGCATCTATAAACGGCAAAATGAGGGGAACCAATCCGAAGTTCTTCTGGATGAAGTTCTTCAACCCGGCATAAGACAGGTGGCGGCAGGGTACTTTATATATGGATCAAGCACCATAATGGTTTATACCACCGGTAACGGCACCGGCGTGCACGGCTTTACCTTATACCCCAGCGTCGGAGAGTTCTTACTGTCCCATGAAAACATAAAGATACCCGAGAAGGGCAAGATATATAGCGTCAATGAGGGCAACTACCAGTACTGGGATGACAAAACCAAGGCACTTGTAAATTATTTTAAGGAAAAGGACAAGACGACAGGTCGGCCTTACACTTCAAGATACGTGGGGAGCCTTGTTGCAGACTTTCACCGCAATCTCCTCAAAGGTGGCATCTTTATGTACCCTGCCGATAACAAGGACCCCAAGAAACCACATGGAAAGCTGCGCCTTATGGTTGAAGCAAACCCTCTGGCCATGGTGGTCAAGGAGGCGGGTGGTTACGCCAGCGATGGGCAGGGTCCTATTCTGGAGATAGAGCCAAAGGAGTTGCACCAACGTACCCCACTGTTCATCGGGAGCAAACAGGACGTGGAATTTGCTGAGGCATTCTTGAGCGGAAAGGCCCCCTGATTTTATATCCCTCTCAGCATTTCAATGAAGGTCTCTATGCGAAGGGCCGTCCGGGTGTCTACTTTCCCCGGGCGGTCACCTTCCAGGGTAAGGATCGGTACATCAATCTTTTCACGCAGAATAATATCGTATATTTGCCTATAGCAAAATGTCTGGGTATAGTGTATCAGGCCTTGGATCTTACGCCGACTTACTTCTGTGCGGATATCACTAATTCTTCCCTGGGCACCATATGGGTAGGTGTAGGAGAGGTACTGACCAATCAGGTCCTCGCTATCAAAAAAAGGCATGCTGAATTGCCGCTGCACCTCGTTGAAGACCACTCTGGCCTCTTTTTGCTCGATCACATCATAAAAGTCAGTAAATATTGGCGGTACTCCCAGGAAACCAATTCTGACCCCATCTGCAAAAGGACGCCTTCTCTTGACATCCGCCAAGACCTGATCAAGCTTATTTTCAAAGGCGTCAGGGTCGCCCCAGAAATCCGAGCTTGAGACCAGGAATAGGTGATTTTCGAATCCACTTACCACGTTTGATTCGTATGTGTATCGATCTAAGACCCTCAACTTCTCTCTAATCCTATCAAGCCTCTCCTTCGCCCTATTGACCTCTTCCCATGATACCCCAAATCTATCCATAAGGTTTTCGACAGCCATTAACAATGATTCTCTGGACCTATCCAGCGGATACTCGAATGGTATAACTTCGACGCCCTGGCCCTGTAGCACCTCCCCCAGGGCAATGGTATTACTACAGTCTCCTCCTGTTACGGCTATGATCCGGCTGAATCCTTTGTCCAAGGTTACGTAATATATCCCTTTTATCCAAGCGCAGATATTGGTAGCAAAGCCAGCGATTTCAGCCTCCTGGACGTACTCTCTGGCTGTGGGAGAGACAATAAAGATATTGTTCAGGTCAACGGGCACGAGCCCTGCAGCATAAATAACTTCCACAGGTACAGTAGCTGTGATTCCAACTCGTTTGTCCATTTATCTTGATTATCCTAAGGTGCTTAGCCCAGTGGGTTCTTGCCTTTTAGGGCTCGACATAGTGAAAGCGAAATTCGGGCAATTCAAGGCAGGTGAGGCGGTTGCCATATACCGCACCTGTATCTATGCCAACCTTGTTATCCATTACCAGGGGTTCGTAGAACGGAGTATGTCCGAATATGACCTTTTTACCAAAGTCATAGGTAGAGTAAATAAATGGGTCCCTGATCCATACGAGGTCGTCGGGATCCTGTTCGTCCAGCGGAACCCCGGGCCTGAAGCCAGCATGAACCACATAATAGTGTTCCAGCTCAATAGTATACTCCAATGAGGCAAAAAATTCTTTATGAGAAGGGGGCAAGAGATCGTCCTCCGTCTCTATCAGGTGGAATGCGTAACTCTCCAGGGTATTCATTCCTCCGTTCATTAAAAACACCCTTCTGTCCTTTCCCCTAATGTAATCCAGGAAGATCACTTCGTGATTGCCTATGAGACACTGGATTTTTGGAGACTCATTTCTCAGTGAAACAATGTAGTCCACTACCCCTTTAGGGTCTGGCCCCCTGTCTATGTAGTCGCCAACAAAAATAAGCTCATCCTGAGCAGGATTCCATTGAATCTTGTCCACAAGCCGCTTTAGCATATCAAGGCAGCCGTGGATGTCCCCTATCACGAATGTTCTGCCGTTGACATTCATAGTCCAAATACAATCCTTATTCGATCTCTGGGATCCAATCTGCTGATGCCGGCCCTGATTGCAGCCTCCCTTGCTGTACGAAATTCACGAGCTGTAAGACGTCTGTTGATAAGGTTATCTTCATAGGCCTTGCCGCAAGGCCTGTATTGATCCATTACATTGACATAGGTATTGGGAGAAATTTCCCTAGATATAAATTCCATTATTTCCTCAGTACCTGCAACTCCGTTTGGCATAACGAGGTGTCGGATCAACAGCCCCTTGTAAGCAATGCCCCTGTCATCCATGGCCAGATCTCCCACTTGCCGATGCATCTCTTTGATCGCTGCTTTCGCCTTTTCGGGGTAGTTGGGTGCTTTGCAGAACCGCTCCGCCCATTTGGGCTCCCAGAACTTGAAATCAGGCATATAGATATCAAAAATTCCGTCGAGCAACCTGATAGACTCCACTTCATCATACCCACTTGTATTGTATACCAGAGGAACTTTAAGGCCATCCTGAACGGCCAGCAACACGGCCTCAAGTATTTGAGGGATCACGTGCGTGGGAGTGACGAAATTGATGTTATGACATCCCCTCTGTTCCAGTGCCAGCATCATGGCGGAGATTTGTTCGGGTGTGACCTCGCGTCCTTCTCGTAAGTGGCTTATCTCAAAATTTTGACAAAACGAGCAAAGGAGATTGCAGGAGCTGATGAAAATGGTACCCGATCCGTATTGGCCAACCAG
>CAZAKC010000050.1:0-15397 GCA_964485655.1 uncultured Desulfobacteraceae bacterium | reverse complement strand
ATAGATTCGATTTTTGACCGGGGTCCTAATCAAGGCCTTTGGTCGAACAAGGCCTCACAGACAAAGGACGCTAAGTTAGTCGCATAAACTAGTAAAGGAGTCACCTATGGCAGGCAATATTTATGAAATGCTTCGTGAGCAATTGGATGAATATTCAGTAGGATTTCCAAAGACAGAATCCGGTGTTGAGATGAAGATCCTCCGCAAGCTCTTCACTGAGGACGAAGCGGAAATGTACCTTAATCTCACCATGCTGTTGGAATTCCCGGAAGATGTGGCAAAGCGCATGAACAGGCCCGTTGAGCAGGTAGCCTCTGTTTTAGAGCGCATGTTTGAAAAGGGTCTTGTGTTTAGGCTCAAGCGAGGAGAGTCAGTGAAATATGCTGCGGTACCTTTTGTGATAGGCTTCTATGAATTTCAGGTCAACCGTATGGACAGAGAACTTGCCCAACTGTTTGAGCAGTACTTTGAAGAGGCATTCAGCAAGCATACATCAAGTTATACTGTTCCTATGCGGACCATTCCTGTGAACAAGGCAATTAGTGTCTCATGGCCCGTTGCCCCTTATGAGGATGCTCGCCAGATCATCAAACAAAAAGATCGCATTGCCGTTGCCAACTGCATATGCCGCACCCAGAAAGGGCTAATCAACGACGGATGTGACAAGCCCCTCGAGGTTTGCTTTTCCTTTGGCTCTCACGCCGAATACTACGTTGAAAGAGGCATGGGCCGATGGATCAGCCAAGAGGAGGCCCTTGAGATCCTGGACAAATGCGAAGAGGCGGCCCTGGTCCCTCAGCCTTACAATGCCCAGAACCCAGGCGGGATGTGCAATTGCTGTGGGGACTGCTGCGGCATACTCCGGGCGCTCAAAAAACACCCCAAGCCTTCTCAAATGGTGGTGACAAATTATTACGCAGAGGTGGATGAGGAACTGTGTGCTGCATGCGAGATATGCCTTGAAAGATGTCAAATGGAGGCCATTGCGGTGGATGATGTGGCCCACGTGAATAGGGACCGCTGCATAGGATGCGGCCTTTGTGTCACCACCTGCACCACCGGCGCCCTGAGTCTGGTGCCAAAGCCTGTGGAGCAACGACGCGAACCACCTCCAAGTGCTAAGGACACCATTATGCAATTGGCAAAGGAGAGGGGGAAGAATCTGATCCCCCTGATACTATCCAGACGCGAGCAGTAACAGAGCCTCAGATCCCGCATAACCGATATCTCATGGGTTTCCTCTGTTAAAGGTCAGCAACCGATTTTCAATTGAAATCAATTCGCATATCTTTTGCAACAGTTCAGGGACTTCTGTTGCTGGCACTAGGCCCCTTTGCAGGGTAATTGAACGATAATAGCTGTAGTGATCACTCAACGTTTGACTCCTGATTTCCCACGAAAGCAGCCCAAACTTACCTTTAGTGTCCTTGGGCCAGTGTACTAACTTAACGCCGGAGGGCAGGGTTAATTTCAGGTGAGTGATCTCTTGCCTTGTAATGGGGATCGTAAGGGCATAGTGTCTTTCGGGTACATAGGCACACATGGGGTTAAGCAAATCTGAACCTGACAGAGGTAAAAAGTACCTACCTGCAGAATACGCTGCTGATGTTCCTATCGCGAAAGGGAAATCCAGTTCAACCTTTCTCTTGAGCGTAGAAATACCCTTGCTCTTAAATGTTCCTACCAATCTGGCTATAGGATCAATATTATGCAGAATTTCTGAAACCTTGATCTCCAGTTCACGCCCGCTCACCGTCCGGAGTTGATCCCTTACATCGATAGTGGACAGGCCCTGGAAAGTCAATGTACACCGCCCGCGGAGACCCATTTCAGGAGTTAGATGAAGGGCCAACCTTACTTCCCTCTGATTTGGGCTCGCTGCTGATATTTTTACGAGTCTACTTTCTGTCAAATCCAGCCCTAGGTTACCCTCTGCTTCGTTTACCCCAGGAGGCACGTTTCTATCAACAAAACAATAAAACCGCTCCTTACACCGCACAAGTACCTGATTAAAAAGAGAAGGATAAAAGCACTGCGCTAGTGGCTTAATAAACACCCCGTGTGTATTTGTAAGCACAAGGCTCGATTTTACTCCCTGATGCTTCAACAAATAGTGGAACAATACAGCCACGTCCAGAGAACTACCATAGCCCTTTTCCAGAGTTGTTATGGGGGATTGGGGGGAAAGGTCAGTCTGAAACAGGTCGATATCATAGACAGCTATGTTATTGAGCAGATGTTGGTAAAGCCTGTCTGGGTCATGGTCCATGGCCCATGAAGGAAGCCTGAGGGACTGAGTTTCCCGCGACACCTCAAAACGGCGCTTGAAAAAATTAGCCACCTGCGACCATGAACTAAAACCAGAGACAAGTAGACAGAACGGCTGATTCTGAATCTCAGGCGCCCGGGCTTCTGAATATTGCTTGGGCAGATACTCGCCGGTCCAGGAGTAAATGGTTTTCCCTTCCTTTACCTGTTTGCGGAATCTTACCATTGCGTCATGCAGACTTATGGTCAATAGCCTTTTAGTGCTCCCGCCCTCTGGCACGCTGATCACCACTTGCTTTTTCAGGGTGGGGTCAGACAAACGAAATGATTCCTCAGCCCAAAATTTGAGCCGGTTGGTCACAGTATAGCTGATCGATATCTTTGACCCCACCTCCACAGCGGGAAAATTGACTATCTTGAGCCTTGCCTTTGAAAAAATCGAGCTGTCTGCTGTGTCAGGATCAAGGATGTCTTGAACCTCTTTGGGGTCCACTGTGAGTATCTTGCCGGAGGCCAGCGTGGTGAATGCCTTGTCTATCGTAACGGTCTGAAAGGCGCTGTTATAAGGTATCCTAAAATCAGAGCGGTCCTTCTTCCCTTTGTAGTTCATCACCTGAGTCTCCAAAGCCACGCGAAGCACATACCCGCCTTCTGGCAACAATGTGTATTTTTTGTGAACGAAGTTATTAATGGCATCAGCATGTTCGAATTCTTTAATGGACTGCCCAGCTCTTGCCGCTCCACTCGTTAACAGGATGAAAAAAAGAGATAAACACATAGCCGCAATTTTTTTTGCAATCACCTTCTCTGTCCTCCACCGACAATCAGAAACCACCCCTGAAAGCCCTTGATGGTCCCATAAACCCAACCAAACCACCTTCTTTTTAGTTTACACTCATCTCGTTAATGACACGATTATGGGCAATGCCGCCTCGTATTTCAAATCGTGCTCCAGTCTTGTCAGAAGCGGGTACTCGTGTGCCGATACTTCCAGCTTCTTCAATGCAAAATACTTTGTTATTAACAGCCTGTGAGCCGACACTGAAAAAGAAGTCCACGAAGAGAACACATCATTTTCTTTGTTCAGTGCCACTGGCAAAACAATATCCCCAACTCCTCCATCCAGATTCATCTCTTCCACCCACTTACTGGCAAACACATAGCCTAACTTCAGCGGATATTTCCGCTGATTCAAATTTGCTTTACCCAGAATCCAGCGATCCAATAACCCTATATAAGGAGTTGAACATAGCGGCCAGAGCGCCTGTGCTTTTCCTGAGGCTGAGCCTCCTACCTTTGATCCCTCCTGGGTCCACCGTAGGGTCGCTCGCTCCAATCTAAACGAGCAGGAAAATCCAAACGGCACACTACGGTCCAGCGGATCGGTCCACGATATGTTATCTATTGTTATGCCGGCCCTTTTATTTCTGACGAATCTCGTCAAAAATCGTTTTTGTTCGTCGTAACTTTTATCAAGCATTATTGACCTGAATATAGTGTCAGCAAACCCAAAGCTTATCGCTTTAAGCTCCCCGTGAAGAGTCCCATTGGCCGCTATTCTGTCCTTCACCTGTATCAGGACCAGGTTAGTCTCAGGCGGCTGGACAGGACTGACGCCTAATGTAGTTCCTTTCCTGTCAGCAACAAGATAGGAACAGTCTCTGTCATAGTCAGGCAGAAGCTGCTTGCTTGTCTCAGAGGTTGGATCCATAAACACACTCGGACTGCCACTTTCATCCAGAGTTGCAGCAATCGCATGATTGAAATATGGGACAACAACTTCGCCATCCAACTTTCGCCCCATACTAAGCAGCACAGCAGCAGCTTTAAATCCAGCAACCCGCAACATGCTGACGAGCAGCGCCGCCTTGTCTCTGCATACCCCATAGCGTCTGCTGAATGTGAGCCCAACTTCATGGGGCTCAAATCCAGGTCGGTTTGATTCGGCGGTTATGCCCAGGTAACGTATTTTCTGAGCAACATAGTAAAAAATTGCAGCTATCTTGCTTTGCTTATCTGCCTTTCCCCGAATCAGTTCCTTGACCTTCTGCCTGATGCCTCGGGTCGGAGTTAATTTTGGCTCAACCAAACCGAAGTACCAACGCGACACCTGCTCCCATGAGTCAAGTGTCGAGTAAAGCAACCTCATCGCCACTCTAACAAAGGGGACCATGTGGGGTTCTGGTACTAATTTGGGGACTTCCCTGAAGTCCCAGATGAATTTCTTGCTATTGCCATGGCGAAAAGTCTTAAATCTCACGGTGCCCGCCACCGGGTCCTTAATCATATGATGGAGCCTTCTATTTGCAGGCAGATCAAATTCCAGATGATAATAATGTACAGGAAAATCTTGCTGGACCGGTATCAACCCATAAATATGGTCCGGGATGACCGATTTGAATGTCTTCCGTACAGCGCGATAATGGATCGTGTCGCCTGGGTCCAGATCCGGTATGAAGATCTTCATGACCTTTTGAGATGGATCATAAATGTTCATCTCCGTGTTAGATGATGGGGCCTGCACCCGGCTATTTCTGGAAAGATCCACCGCGATTATTTGTGGTGGCTTACCCTTTCGCGGTCTTATCACTTCCATTGTCTCTACTGTCAGGGTTGAGTAGTTCTTGTCGAAATAAAAAGACTGGACCTGCATGTCTTCTTTGCCCTGCTGATCCAATACAGTAAGATACACCTCATCCTCATCCACGTGAGAACCATCTGCGTGAAAGATGATTTGCTCCACCTCTTTTGCGAGCACCACATGATCGTTGGGATAATTCGCTTTCGTCACCTTTTGAAGGAATGAGTAGCTGGCAGAGAGAGCTAACCCCCTCATCAAGACAAAGAAAAATACCCCGACTACCATACAATGGAAAACAAGCAAGAAACGCCTGGGACAATAAGACTTTTGCATAGTTCCCTCTCTTGATATTGCTCCTGTAGCTGTTGCCGATCAGCGCCCCTATTTTTTATTTAACCATCAAACCCCCATGCAACTCAATATTTTTACTACCACCACGCCCACCCCCGCAAGTTTTCTTGCAATAAAGCTGGCATCCGCATATAGTTAGTGTAAATGTATGAACCTCATGATCCTGCCCCTTTGGCGCTGCGTATTCCGGGCCAGGCGAGAGTCCAATAATTCACAGTTTTGGGAGGACTTTCTATGTATAAATGTATTCTTGTTCCTTTGGATGGGTCGAAGCGCGCTGAGGCCATCTTGCCTCACGTTGAGCAAATCGCCTCACTTTTCAAGGCCAAAGTAATTTTCCTGCACGTCGTCGAGCCCCCACCTATAGTAACTGATGAAGGGGGACCTTACCTGGAAAACTTTCAAAACCAGTTGCAGACAATGACAGAGCAGGTGGGCCTATACTTGAAGGGAATAGCCGGCGAATTTAGGGAAAAAGGAATTGATGCAACTGAACAAATTGGCTACGGCCCAGTTGCAGAGGGCATCCTTAAAACCGCCCAGAGAGAACAAGCTGACCTGATTGCCATAGCCAGCCATGGAAGGACCGGTCTGTCCAGAGTGTTTTACGGTAGTGTAGCTCTTGGACTCTTGCATGCCGCTGACAGGCCCCTGCTGGTTATTCGGTCAGATTAGCAAGCCTCGTCCGCCGTAGGATCTCTGTCTATCTTATAATCGGCCTGCCACTCTGCCTCGAGAGGCGGTACGTCGAGCCGTCCCATAATCTTGCCCGTGGTTTTCTCAAGCCGGCCGCAGTCAATTTCCATCTGTTCCAGATCATGCTTTGCAATAAAGGCCTGCTCAAGATTATCGCGCGCCCTTTTAACATCCTCAAATAGACAATTAAGGATGTCGTAAAGGTGATGCACATAGGCTTGTGTTACGCTGTCATGGTCGCGGGCGAGCAATGCGAAGCAGTTGGTGAACATCAGGTCAAGATCATAGTCCATCTGGATGAGAGATGCCTTTATACTCTGCAAATCATCTTCTTGGAGGCTCCTCTGCCATGCTGCATGATCCTCCTTCAGCTTTTCCAGCCGCCACTTTAGATTTTCAATATCTCCTTCAAGCCGCTCAACGTAATCCCTATCTGTAAGTTTATGCATTGTACGACTCCTTTCCCTTTGCTATAGTCGCTACTTGATCCTCCTTGCCAATGACGTTAGAAATATTTTAACAATTAAATCTTTCGAGGACATTTCCGTAAAATTACAAGTTTGAAAGATTCGGGGCAGATAACGCTAACTATTCTTTCTACTCCTCTGTGAGGTAGGACAAAATACCATGAGACTTTTGCTTGTTGAAGATGATGAAAAAATTGCTTCATTTGTTATCAAGGGCCTAAGACAGGCAGGCTTTGCCATAGACCATGCTACAGACGGCCAGCAGGGACTGGATCTGGCCCTCACAGAGCCATATGATGCGGCTATTGTGGATATCATGCTGCCAAAGCTCGACGGGTTGACCTTGATCGAAAGAATGAGGAATGAGGGTAACAATACCCCTGTTATTATCCTAAGCGCGAAAAGAACAGTTGATGATAGGGTAAAGGGGCTTCAGAAAGGGGGAGACGATTACCTTACCAAGCCATTCTCGTTTTCAGAGCTGCTTGCTCGTATTCAAGCCCTAATAAGACGATCCACGGCCTCAGTTGAAACCCACGTGCTTAACGTGGGAGATTTATCGTTGGACCTCTATAAAAGGGAAGTAGTGCGTGCTGGCCACCGGATTGATTTACAACCCCGAGAATTCAGCTTACTGGAATATTTGATGCGAAATGAGAACCGGGTAGTCTCAAAAACCATGATTCTGGAGCATATATGGGACTACTCATTCGATCCCCAAACAAATGTAGTGGACGTACTGATCTGCAGGCTAAGGAATAAGATAGATCGGGGCTTCGAGTCAAAGCTTATTCATACCATTAGGGGCGTAGGTTATGTCCTTAAAAAGTCCTCTTAGCTATATCCGTACTATTTCGTTCCGCCTCACCCTCTGGTACACCTTAATATTGATCGCCAGCGTTGTCCTTCTTTTCTCCACCACCTATTTCCTGCTCTACACATCCCTCAAAAGCCACGACAAAGAGGCTATCACCTCATTGACCGAGGAACTGGCTACAGTGTACCAGACAGGTGGGCTGAGTCTTGTGGAAAAAAGCCTCAGGATTGGTAAAAAGTTTTCTCAAAATTCCGGTTTCCTGGTTCGCATTGCGGACGAAAAGAATAGGACTTTACTTCTTAAGCTTCCATATCAGTGGACTGAATTGAACATCCGGGCCCTTGAAAGCATTGCTCCTTCGCAAGGAAAACGGTTCTCTCGATTACCTCGTCAAGAAAAACCGGGGTTGATCTTCAAATCCGTGAAGCTCCCGGACGGTAACTGGCTTCAAGTAGGCAAGACGACCCGGGAGCAGGACGTAACCCTGGATCATTTCCGGGAAGTTCTCGGCATGGTAACCGTACCATTGCTTGTAATTGCTCTCATAGGGGGAGCTTTTTTATCTTACAGGGCTCTGATGCCTATCCGTCATTTAATCCACACTGTTCGGGAAATATCTGTTGATCTGAGCAAAATGGGCACAAGGGTCCCAAATCCAAGGACCAACGATGAACTCGAAGAACTCGTCACCTTGTTTAACGACATGCTACAGAAAATAGAGGATCTCATCGCTGCAATTAAGAACTCCCTGGATCAGGTTGCTCATGACCTTAAAACGCCGATGACAAGGCTGCGGGGCACTGCGGAATTGGCCTTGAGTTCTACTGATTCGATCGAGCAATGCAAGGCAGCTCTGGCCGATTGCATAGAGGAATCAGAGAGAATACTCAAGCTGATTGATACGGTGCTGGACATAACAGAAGCAGAAACCGGCGCTATGGCCCTAGAGCTCCAGCACATTGATATTGCTAACGTGATTCAGCAAATACTAGAGATGTATACCTACGTAGCTGAAACGAAGTTTATTAAATTAGACTCATCAGTTCAAAGTGAGCTTTGGGTCAGTGCTGATATCACTCGCATAGGCCAGGTTCTGGCAAATATCGTTGACAATGCCATTAAATACACCCCCGAGGGCGGAACCGTTTCAGTACAAGCGGCCAAGAGTGATGGGGAAATCGTGATAACAGTTTCTGACACCGGAATTGGAATCCCTCCCGAAGAACTTCCTAAGATATGGGAAAGGCTTTACCGCGGCCATGGGTCGCGGGGGCAAAAGGGATTAGGGCTTGGTCTCACGTTAGTAAGGGCTATAGTTAACCTTCACCAGGGTAGAATAGAGCTTCATAGCCGCCACGGGCAAGGCTCTACCTTTACTATTTACTTACCCTATCGTCCACCGTCAAACCGCAACCTGGTCCCAGCCGACACAGGTGCCGAACCAAACATTTCAAAATTGTAATCTTACAGAAACTCTACGGAAATATTCCTGGGGTAATCTATTGAAGAAAGATTCGGGGGGTTAAACGCCCACCTATAACGGAGAGGTCGAGGAATGGGACATACAGCAAAAGGAAATATTCAGGATATGATACCTCAGGTACGTCACTTTGAGGGCATAGAATTGATCCTGTGTCCAAAGCAGCCCGGACACCTTTGGATATCCAAGTATGCCTGCGCGTTAAGGCACCAAAAGGCCCTGGAAATGGATGACACCATACCTGATGACGAGTTCGGAATCAAGCTCAAGGTAGGTCTTGATATCTGTAAAAAGTGCCAGATCGGAAGGCGCTACTCCGAGCACCTTCTTAGGGGCCGCCCGGAGCAAAGCCTTTTGCAATTTGGGGACCCAACACCTAGGCCGCGATACGCCCGACGCAAAATCTCAGGTAATAGTCTTGATCCGAGATGGCTCGCAAATGAACACATGAGCCTGTAAGCCTGAAAAAAGCACCCATAGGCCCGATGTGTGAGGGAAGTGATGATGGACAAGGCACTGGACAAACAACATTTTAAAGATGAGCTTATCATATCCTCCATAGCCCTAGCCATCCCTGCCATGCTATTTCTGTTTTGTATGCTGTGGGCAGACTCGGCGTTACCAGGCCAACGCGATGCCAGCGCCACGCAGATGGCCGAGGCCAGCACAACTTCTGGCACCAGGGCCAGCGAGGTCGCCAGGATAGCGCACATGCTGGGAATCAGAGTCAGGCCTGCAACAAACCATGACATAAGCCACTATAGCCTGAGGACCCATTCCGGCGCAGTCATTACTTGGGTAAACCCCAGTGGTCCCCTTGGCCGCACGGGTATGGAGGTAAATGACATTATATTGGAGGTCAATGGAAGACCTGTCAAGGATGCCCAGGACATTTTGCACATTCTGAGTTCCCATGTGATAAGGGGGGGATTGATCGTGCGGGCACTTGACCACAGGACAGGGCGAAGCGGGTATGTTCAACTGCCACTCCCATAGGGGCTTATAAGTATAAGCTTAATTAAGCCCCAAGGCCTGAGGTGGCAGATCCGAGCGGCCCTCCTTGTTATGTCCTGGGCCGACTCCGCCTCCATTCATCGCACTTCCGCCCTTCTGAGCCTCCCTATTCTTGATGCAATCCGTGAATATGGCAGTACTATTGGGTTTTTATCCCAACTACATTACAAAATTGTAACCTTGCGGAAACATTTGTGTAAGAGGAATTATTTAAAGTGACTGTAATTATGGAGCAGGAACAAAAAACCATATAAAAGGAGGCCTTGAAAAATGATTAAGAAAAACTTTACACCTATAATCCCCGCACTGATATTGCTATGTACTCTCGGAGTATTTCTGAGTGCTCAAAGAGCACACGCTTCAGTTACTATCTCCAATGCCCCAAGCTCATTCGCAGACCTGGTATCCAAGGTTAAGCATTCTGTCGTAAATATCTCGACAACTCAGATAATTAAGGAATCCCCATTACAACCTTTTCTGGGCCCGAATAATCCCTTTGGAGACCAATTTTTCAAGTATTTTTTCGGTGGAAATATGCCTCAGATGGAATTCAAGACCAGGGCCCTGGGATCGGGTTTTATTATCAGCAAGGACGGTTACATCCTCACTAACAACCATGTAGTGGCCAGAGCAACTCAGATAACCGTCAAGCTTGATACAGGAAAAGCATACAAAGCTAAGATCGTAGGAAGAGATCCCAGAACTGATATTGCTCTGATAAAGGTCAAGCCTGATGGAGATTTTCCTCCACCCGTGCAACTAGGTGACTCTGATGCTATCAGGGTTGGCGATTGGGTTATGGCAGTTGGCAATCCATTTGGGCTCGGTCAAACCGTCACTGTGGGAGTGATAAGTGCAAAAAGCAGAATAATCGGTGCGGGCCCCTACGATAACTTCTTGCAAACGGATGCAGCCATTAACCCCGGCAATAGCGGTGGGCCCCTTTTTGATATGAACGGAAAAGTAATTGGTATTAACACGGCCATAATACCCCAAGCTCAAAATATAGGGTTTGCCATTCCTATAAACATGGCCAAAAAGCTCCTGCCTCAATTAAAAGCAGGAAAAGTAGTAAGAGGGTGGCTTGGGGTGATGATCCAGGATATGACTCCAGATCTTGCAAAATCTTTTGGACTCTCAACCACAACCGGAGTTCTTATCTCCGATGTTGTACCTGGAAGCCCGGCAGAAAAAGCTGGTCTGAAGAGAGGGGACGTGGTTATAGCCTATGACCATAAATCGGTTAAAACAGCACATGATCTGTCCAGAATGGTGGCAGAGACATCCCCCAATACAAAAGTTGAAATTACTGTCATTAGAAACGGTGCCAAGAAACTATTCACCGTAACAATAGGGCAAAGAAAACAAAAGGCTGTCAGAGCCTCGATGTTGACGCCTTCTGAATGGGGCTTCAGGGTGCAAGCTTTAACGCCTGAGATGGCCAGCCGATACGGGATCGCAAAGCATCAAAATGGGGTAATAATTTCCTCTGTCAGGACCGATAGCCCTGCTGCAAGTGCCGGCTTACGGCCCGGAGATATAATAAAGGAAGTAAACAGGAAAGAGGTAAAGAATTTAGGCCAGTTTAGGGCGGCCATGAAGAAGGCTGAAAATGACAGTCATCTGCTCCTATTAATAGAACGTGGAGAAGGTAGTTTTTATGTCGTCCTGAAAAAGGGCTCTCGATAGACAGAGAAAGTGGCTCTGCGGACAAATCATAACCTTGCGGTCCGCAGGGGCCACTTTCACATAACTATTCCAACAAGGGCTCCAGATACCAAGGAGCCTATAATCATGGCGAAGGTAAAAATCAGCACATATAGCCATCCAAAGTAGGAAACCATGACGGGCAAGAGTACTGGTTTCACCGCCCTGCAATTAAGAAAGATAGCGATCAGAGACATCTTCATACCCTTTGATTTTAATTCCTGCAATAGGGGGTACCAGGCATATATTGGGCCGATAGAGAGGATCCCTGCAACTGTGGAAATGAAGATTCCTTTTGCCCCCGAGCCCTTTCCGAAAAGCTTTGTCAAGTGTACAGGCTTGACGAAAAGATTGAGGGCAAATATGAGGAAGAAGACCAGGCTGAGAGCAATACTTACTCTTACAAAAATATACGCACTGGCCTTAAGTGCGCTTATTGCCCCAGCGGGTACAACAATGAATATCACCCCATAGGTTACAGCCACAATCATAGGAAAAATCAATGAGCGCGCCATGCATTATCCCCTAAGAAGATTCAGTAAAAAAACGGTCATGATAGCTGCCCCAATAGAGACACCCAGTGAAACAACATTTCTTACCAGAGAAAATTTCCGACCCAGCGCTGCCATTTCGGCAGGCAATTGAACCACACCCACGCTCACCCACGTCATCATAAAGGCAGTTACTGCGAAAAGACTCACGTCGTTTTCCAGCATCTCTCCTCCTATGATGTAGCTATTGATGGGATTGCCGGGTAAAATGCTCCCAAGGCAGGCGCCTTTAACTGTATCCCATATTGAATTGCCGGAAAACACTGAGAGCAGCATCTGCTTTGAAACAAAGGCCTTGAACAGACCCATGAGAAAAATCACACTGGTCAAGATTGGGAGCATCTTCCCGAACTGTCTGGCGGTCCTCACCCAAGCATCGAACACCTTTTTCCGCGTATAACCTGAATCTAGGTGCTCTGAAGCATGCTTCGAAGACCTGTCTCTTTTTACATATTGACTTACTGCATCCTGGACCGTTCCATGTACGCCAGTAACTATGTTGATGCCGTTTTTCTTCAAATAAGCTTCAGCCACAGGACCGCAGTAACCAGTCAAAACCGTGCTCACGTTATTAGCTATTGCCAGGGCTACTGCCTGCAAGCCTCCTTGTCCGGCCGAGACGGAACTCTTGATGGCCTCAAATTGCATAGTCCCAACATCAATAATTATAAGATATGGGGCAAGTCCGAGCCTGTGTGCCACCTTTGAGTCAAGCCTTTGCCCTTCTGAAGCGACAGCGATCTTCATCTTTCCGCTACCTCCTTTTATCATCGTACTTGATCGGCTCACAATCAGTCAAATACCGAGCTCCGTTCTTTTCCCTTGACCATTGACAATGAGAGTCATAAGCTACAGAGTTAAATTGATCTTCGAAGAACAGAATGGAGTTACGATGGGATTTCTAAGTAAAATTTTCGGGCCGCAAGAACCAAAACAAATACCTAAACTTGGCCGAAATGATCCGTGTTGGTGCGGAAGTGGCAAGAAATATAAGAAATGCCATATGGAATCTGACGCCCGCAAACGCTCTAAGGCACTTGCCTCCCGCTGCATGACCCCCTCTTGAAGCCGTTAAACTCATGTGCCGGTGGCACTGATATGCAGCGGCTTCATCTATTTTCTGGTGCCCGTTGCCTAAGATACAACATGAGAGACAAAAAGCCGAGGCAGTGGCTGCATATGACGAAACCTTTACTTTGGCGACAAGTATCTGCGTGGGACTCAAAATAGGAATGTGTCATCGCCTTGTTTCATTTGTTTCTGGACTTTCTCTACCCTGATTCTGGTATTTATCAGATAGGGCTTTTCGGGTTGCTTTGGCAGGGGCTTGGGGTCCCACTCGACGCTTTTTACTTTTTCTACGGCCTTATCCACATCAAAATCTACATCCCTTAGTATCTGCGCGACCATTTCAACGTATCTCTTTGTGTGTCCAATAGAAAGTTCAATGTATTCCTTGGCCTCATCCCCCGTAACCACAAGCCTGTGGCCGATACAGAGTACATTTACTTCCAGTCTCTTCAGCCTCTTCAGTGACTCAAGATAGGCCTCAATGTCCACAAGGAAGTCACAAACACCGTCACAGATGACTGCCTCACCGGCAACAAGGATAGAATGAGATGGAATCCAGTATGAAAAAGAATCCCTGGTGTGGCCAGGAGTTGGTATGGCCTGAACAGTGAGGTCTTCATTAATCTTTAACTCCGCTTCTCCATCCAAGGCTATATCTATCTCAAAAGGCTCAAAGGGATCTCTGCTAATATCAGTGATTCCCCAGCCCTCCAATGTCCTTATGGCATCAAGATTGAGATCATTAATTTGATCAAGGGCTCTCCTGTGGTTCAGCACATGAGAAATTCGGGATGAACCAACGATCTTCATGTTCGGCCACAGTTCCTTAAAATAGGAAGCGCAGCCAATGTGGTCCCAGTGGGAATGGGTGAGGAACAAGAACCCGGGAGCCCTATTGCCCAGAACTCGTCTTACATCCTGTTGGTAGTGGTGGCGCAGTGTACTGAAGCCGCTGTCAAAGATCACAGGAGCCGAGCAGTCCAACAGATAAACCGGAACATCAATATTCCCGACCACGTAAAAGTCATCAACAATCTTGCCTGTTTTAGTTACTTTCATGGCAAGAGAATATAGGACAGAACCTCGTGGTGTCAACAAAGTCAGGGCATTTGCTTGATTAGGAAACCAAACTCATATGAGTGAATATTTTGCATTTGCTTTTTTCCTTCACGTTCTGTAAGAGACTTTATTAATTTTGGAAGTTGGCGATTTCTATGGAGAATGCCTCCACCTCACTTTTACGGTCACATTCATGTGAAATGCACTGACTTTTGACAGTGATTACCTAAGGCTTCATTCCACTCTCAAGCTTGTCATGAGGCAGGAAAAATCTCATATGCACCTTGGTTAGCGATTTATTTTGGCAACTTGAAAGAGCGCAATACAGAAAAGTAGACTGAGAATATCTGCTCTCAGTCGCGCGGAGAGCCTAGCAAGAAGGAGATGTTGCGCATATCTGCCTATATCCTTGGAGCAGATAACACGGAGGTGACACTTGCCTTTTCTTGCTTATTATGATACGTGGCATCTGGTTCAATTACAAAAATTATAAACAATAACAATAAAGACCCCATCAGCATCCACCAAACCCCTGATGGCCGCTGGCACATATAATATCGCAAATGAATGGACCAAACACCGCAGGGTCTAAAGGGGTCCGCGGCCACACGCCTCCTTGGAACTCTTCGTCCTCAAATGCGAGTCCGTTGACTGGGAAAACAACTAGATCCTGATCTATGGCTGCAAGACAAAACAATGGCGGGTGGTCCCCAAAAAGGTCCCCAAACCGACTTTCAACCAACTGCCTCATAACCTAACTTATTGATTTTATTGGTCGGGACGCGGGGATTTGAACCCCGGACCACCTGAACCCCATTTAGTATTGTTTGATGACACTTTGCCTTATAACTTATTGAAAATAGAGCGCATTCCCAGTATACCCGATTTTCAATCCTAGCAAGATTATTGTGTTTATCTTGCCTAAACTTACCTTCTTTTCATATCCCAGATTACTTAGGGGTCACATAGGGGTCACAAAAAGGTGTTGATTTGGCGGATAAGCAGTATAAAAGATACAGGTAAACTTCGGCAGGCCTGGCCGAAGATTAATACACCTCGAAGTGTGCACCGAGAATAGATGTGATTTCAGGAAAAGTGTGTGTATTTGTCTATCGAAGTCCTTTCCCGGCTATGCAGACCGAAAAGCGTTACAAATGTAATTGCTTAGTGATAACAACATGTTACACATAACATACCATTGCTTTTCAATAATTTTCTCCCCCATAAAACCATAGAGACCCATAACAAAAAAAGGCCATAAAATAGATTAAAATGACATGAAATCAGCAAATAAAGGTTTTCGGGTTATTTGATTGTAACTATTTGATAATATTG
>CAZAKC010000049.1:0-15898 GCA_964485655.1 uncultured Desulfobacteraceae bacterium | reverse complement strand
ACCAGCGGCAAGGGTGGTGTCGGCAAGACCAACGTTGTTGCCAACCTGGCGCTTGCATTGTGCCGCCTGGGAAAGAGAGTTCTTATACTGGATGCGGATCTGGGCCTTGGGAACATGGACGTGCTTCTCGGTCTTAACCCCAGATACACAATACAGCATGTCTTGTCAGGGGAGAAAAGGCTTGAGGAGGTGATTCTGAATGTACCTGCAGGGTTTCACCTTTTGCCCGCAGCTTCAGGAATCCCTGAACTGACTGATTTGACCCAGTCTCAACGGATGTTTCTTTTGGATGAATTTGATGCATTACAGAACTTTTTTGACGTCCTCTTGATTGATACGGGGGCAGGAATTTCATCTAATGTTATGTACTTTAATTTTGCTGCAATGGAAAAGGTTGTGGTGATCACCAACGAGCCTGCTTCACTAACAGATGCCTATGCACTCATAAAGGTGCTTGCCAATAAGTACCATCAGAAGAAGTTCAGGATCCTGATAAATTCGGCTCGGAGCGACCATGAAGCGGAGCAGATTTACAGGCATCTATGTCTGGTGGTTGATAAATTCCTGGGCTCACTGTCGCTTGATTACCTCGGATGGATTCCCTTTGATGAGAACGTGCCCAAAGCCGTGAGGAGGCAACAGGCTGTCCTTGATCTATTTCCGCTGTCAAAGTCAAGCAAAAAGTTCATGGAAGTGGCTGAGAGGCTTATGAGCTTTCGTGATTACTGTGATTTTGAAGGAGATGTCAAATTTTTCTGGCAAAGACTGCTCAATAACTCGCAACTAATATGCCCGGAAGAGAGAGTATGATGAGAAGCACAGCAACCAAGAAGCTAAAAAAGTATGATCAAGAAGGCAAGCGTAGAAAAGGTGGCCTAAATTCGATTGAAAGAGAGGAGTACGTGTATAAGTATGCGCCACTAATAAAGACGATTGCGGGCCGACTTGCCATGAAGCTTCCTCCCCATGTGGATCAGGACGACCTTCTCAGCGCAGGTATTATGGGACTTCTTGATGCCATCGAGAAATTTGATCCAGAAAAAGGTGTCGCATTCAAGTCCTATGCTGAGTTTAGAATCAGGGGGGCCATGCTCGATGAACTTAGGGCGATGGACTGGGTTCCAAGATCGGTGAGGAAAAACGCGAAGTTGCTGGAGGAAGCTTATGAAAAGGTGGAGAACAGGAAGATGGCTCCCGCCAAGGATTCGGAGGTTGCGCGAGAACTGAACATGGACCTGGACTCTTTTTATAAGCTCCTGGAAGAGACGAGAGGAGTATCAATAATAAACGAAGAGGAACTAGGCGAGTTGATGTCCCACCGACACATAAATGGATTGTGGGAATTATATCAAGATAAAAAGGCCTCAGATCCCGTTGCCCATGTTGACTACCTTGAACTGAGGAAGGTGGTAGCCGATGCGATTGACAAGTTGCCTGAGAAAGAAAAGCTGGTAGTGAGCCTTTATTACTACGAAGAATTGACAATGAAAGAGATCGGCGAGGTCATGGGGTACACGGAATCCAGGATCTCGCAATTACACACCAAGGCGGTAATAAGGCTGAGGAACAGGATAAAGGGCTATTTTATGTCAGAGCTGCCGAGGGCATGATGGGGAAGACAGAGGACCAAACACAATCACTTGAAGATGAAAATGGCGCGCTCCAGCAGCCTGGAGACGCTGTAGGGCAAGTTAATGAGGAAGCACTGGAAGAACTTGAGCCCGAAGAAGAGCAGGCCTCTGATGATTTTTTCTCCCAAGACCCTGTGGAACTTGATGGGGACCTGCAGGAAGACGTGCAAGAGGCCAGTGGCGACATAGGAGAAAAAGATCCGGGACAAGAGCAGGAGCCCGAGGAGGGCGAAGAAAAAACTGTAAGGGTTGAAGAGGGTTCGCAAGAGGAAGTGGCCCTTGATGAGCCGGATGAGGAGGACTCCGGTGGATCCTCTCAGCAAGGCAAAGACTATCAGGAAGATGAAGAAATAGGGTCGCGAAAAACCGATTCGAGGGCAGAGGAATCTCCCGGTGATAGTGAGGACAAGGCTTCATTTTTCAAAAGGAATGCGGCCCTGATTGGAGTCTTGATATTTGGAATGAGTTTTGTTGGAGCAGGGTTCTTTTTAGGGTCGAAGATGGGAGAGAAAAAGCCTGAGGCTTCTGCACAACAAGAAATCGTAAAGGTATCTGACCCTATTGTGCAGAGAAAGCTGGCTCCTTTCTTCGTACTTCTTGAGAAGGACAAACAAAACAAGCTCATGGCCAAAATAGACTTTGTGGTGAGTTGGACCAGGATATGCGGTGTTCGCTATGCAGAGTCTCGTCATCGGGTTCGGGCAGCGGTATATAATTTCCTTAAGCATATTTTGGACAAAGGACTAGACCCTCAAAAGGGCAAGGCCCTGATTGAAGATGGAGCAGCTCAGGTTCTAGGCCATGCTTTAGGTGTAGCAGCAGTGAAAGTTTTGTCAATGGAAACAGAGTTCATCTAAGATGACCGGGCGAGGCTCTCATGGACCACAAAAATCAACCTCAAGCAAGGGAGGTAGGTCATGGATGAATACTCTAGCCTTGGTTCAAATCTTATAATATTGCCGCCCGCGGATCGGGTGCTAAAGGTTTCGCCAAAAAGGGGGCCGGGCGACCGCAAAGCCAAGAAGAAAAAGGAGGAGAAAAAGGATTTGGAGCATCCTCCCAGAGGCCAGAAAATGCCACAGAACACTCACAGTTCAGCAGATGATGACAGCGGCGATGCCAAGGGAATGGAAGTTGATATCGTAATATAGCTTGTGCTCATCGACGGATCAATTCTGGAAACTAGCTAGTCAAGGATATGAGAGAAAAATAGTGGCTACCTAGTCATAAGCGCTAGCGGAAGGCCTCAAGGGTTTGACGCGATATTTGCCATATCTACCCAAGTGGGAAAGTGCATGGAATTAAAAGCATTGGTAATAGGCCAGTTCTTGCTGGACCTTATCATACTGGGGATCCTGTTTCTTATAGGCAGGTTCTACTTGAACAGAAAGGCGATGGCTGCGGATTTTCAGAGTACCATGGAAAAGTCCATAGCTTTAATAAAGGAAATGGAGCTTTTGGGCAAGTCATTTCAAGGTATTCTGGAAGAAAAGAGGAAACTGACTAATCGCCTCATTGCTGACCTGGACACCAGGTTGCACAAGGCAGAGTTGATTAGAGATGAGATTAAGAAAGTTACAGACATATCCACCGGAAGCCATGACGGAATACAAGAGGGTAGGTATAAGATGGCCGAGGCTAGGTCGCTGGCCGAAAAGTTGCTTGCCAAGGGTATGGCAAGAGAGGAGGTGGCCAAATACCTGGGCGTACCTACCGGAGAGCTAGATCTAATCATCAAATTGAAGGCCGGTCCCCAATCAGACCCGAAGGGTCCTAGAGAAAAATGATAAAGAACCTTAATTTTCTCCGCTCACGAAGACCTTCCAGTACTTCTACACGTTATCTGACAACAAAAGACCTCCGCCAGAAGCTCTTCAGTAAAGGCGAGACCTTCAGGGGTACCATAATTAGAGCAGAGCCAGGGGGCAAAGTGCTCGTTTCGGGAAAGGGGGCCATATTTACGGCTTACAGCATGGAAAAGCTGCTGAGCGGGCACGTGTACCAGTTCCTGGTCAGAAAGACCAGGCCGGTGATCGAGCTTAGGATTGTCTCAGCCAAACATAATGACAGGCCATCTGCCCTTGGCCTCTGGGCCAGCACAAGACCTGCAAGGGGAAGGTTCGGGGAAGCATTAATAGAGTTACAAGCTCTCATAAGTGAGACAAAGGCAGCGTCAAAGCCAACGACAGAAGCGCTGGAAAAACTAGTGCGCCTGGCAACAGTTACGCAGAAAAACCTCTCCAGCGCTGATACAGCGAGCCAGATAGCGAGGCTTCTCATGGCAAGCGGTATCTTTTTTGAGAGTAAGCTTGCCAATCTGGCAAAAAAGGGTCCTCGCAATGTGTCCGCCGGTGAGGTTGGATATGATTTAAAACATGTACTGTTGAGAATCCTGGGAGAGGTGGAACACAGCAACGGTTCCATGAAGGACAATGCTGCTATTACGGAAAAGGTTATCCAGATGCTCCATTTAATCGAGAGGCACCAGATTCTTAATTTGCTGATAATGGAGGGCAATCTTGGATGGTTCTGGTTTTTGCCCATTTATGACGGCAAGAGGTGGGATAGCGCAGAATTATTGACAAAAAAGCTCTCTGCGGAAACCTTCAGCATATGGATAAACCTTAGACTATCCCGCCTGGGTCCTATCCGGGCTAGGGTAGATCTAAAGGGCCGCTCTGTGGGAGTGACGTTTTATGTTGATGATCACCGCATTGTGGAGTTGGTCTCGGCGCATAAGGATATGCTCGACAGGAAGATCCAGGCCCAGGGATTAAGGCTGACCGCATTTTTTTGCAATGAGGCAGAGGAAGATCACCTCATTTCCTATATGGCAGAGACCAGCCACTTCGAAGGTCTCCATGTAGAGGTGTAAATGAAGTGGGTTGAATAGTTAAAGAACAGGAAAGATATGTTCTGAGGAACGGAAGTAATGGGGGAACAAGACCAGACCAGGCCAGGCCAGAGCACCAAAGCAGTGGCCCTTCGTTATGAGCCCATCAAGTTCAATGCACCGCGCGTCGTAGCAAAGGGTCAGGGGAAGGTGGCAGAGAAGATTATTGAGCTGGCAAGGCTCCGAGGAATTCCCATCCAGGAAGATGCGGACCTTGTGGCTGCCTTATCCGCGTTGGATTGGTATGAGGAGATTCCGCAGGACTTGTACAAGGCAGTGGCAGAGGTCCTTGCATTCGTGTACAAGCTGAACCAGCAACTCAAAGGTCCCTGAGCTTGGCCCAAGGCACTCAGGTTTACACGGTAATATTTTCCTCCTGAAAGGAAATAAATTCATCTAAAGTGGAGAAACGGGAGATGCCATTTGTACATTACGATCATATCAGCATAGGCCTAAGATATCGTAATATCAGTATGTTAGACCACATATAAAGCAACAGTTACCCCGACGATGGTACGTTTATTGCTACTTTAAGGCGTGAAGAGGCCCGCTGGGCACATAACAAAGCAGGAGAGCATAGATGGAAGGTATGATTGAGGCAGTAAGGGGATGTTTAAAGGAGCAGGTCAGGATTGATGTAATTGCCAACAACTTGGCCAATGCCTCGGTGCCGGGCTTCAAGAAAGACAGGGTGTCATTTCAAAATATGCTGCTTCAACAAACAGCGAGCAACACAGGGGCACCTAAGCAGTCGACCAATAGCCCTCTTGTCAACATAAAGACGGATATGAGTGAGGGTGACATACGATTTACAGGGAATATGCTGGATGTGGCAATCAATGGCAAGGGATTCTTTAAAATAATGACACCGGACGGGATCCGTTACACGAGAAAAGGTAATTTTGCGCTTGATGCACAGGGCAACCTCATTACAGCAGACGGGTACCAAGTGTTGGGCAAAGGGGGTGCGATCAATCTGCTGGACAAGGAAGTAGAGATTGATGATAGGGGCAGAGTAATTGCAGAAGGTGCGGAGATTGGTCAGTTAGACGTGGTCAGCTTTGCCGATGAAGAGGGCCTGACAAAAATAGGCGATGCAATGTTCGCAAAGGGGCCTAACATGACAGAGGAGCCTCTGCCCGCAACTACAACTATTCGCCAGGGTTATCTTGAGGGGAGCAACGTGAACATTGCTCAGGAAATGGTGGAGATGATACAGAGCCTGAGAGCCTTTGAAAGCTACCAGAGGGCTATAAAGGTTTTGGATCACCTAGACAATAAAGTAACAAACGAGGTGGGCAGGGTTAGATAAATCCCTTGTTCGCAATTTGACATTGGAGGGTAAAAGATGATCAGGAGTCTGTGGACGGCGGCATCGGGAATGGCTGCCCAGAAGTTGAATATTGATGTAATCGCCAACAACCTGGCAAACGTAAATACTTCGGGTTTTAAGAAGTCAAGAGCAGATTTCGCTGATTTGCTCTACCAGAACCTGAGGGCGCCGGGAGCCACCACTGCCTCCGGGGGCCAGGTACCCACAGGTATCCAGATAGGAATGGGTACTAGACCCGTATCAGTTCAAAAGGTATTCAGCCAGGGAGACTATGTCCAAACTGAAAATGAATTTGATCTTGCTATTGAGGGGAAGGGATTCTTCAAGGTAATCAGCAACGGCCAGGAAGTATACATGCGTAGCGGCAACTTCAAGATCGATAGCGAGGGTTACATATGTACGCCGGATGGTGACAGGCTTCAACCAGAGTTTTCTATGCCATCGAACGCGGTGCATTTCACGGTGGACTCTGGAGGGAATATGGTGGCCACTGGCGCTGACGGAAGTGAATTGGCCAGTGCTCAGCTCACACTTTACAGTTTCCCCAATCCTTCAGGTCTCCTTAGCATAGGAGGCAATAAATTTGTCCCAACGGACGCATCTGGTGATCCAGTGGCTGCCAACCCAGGTGTGGATGGTATGGGGACCATTGCCCAGGGATACCTGGAGATGTCTAATGTGGATGTGGTCGAAGAAATGGTCAACATGATAACCAGTCAGCGGGCATACGAGGTTAGTGCGAAATGTATCAAGGCAGCGGATGAGATGTTGCAGATGGCCAACAATATAAGGAGGTAAGGGACACGGTGATGCAAACGGGAAAAAAGATAGGCCTGATCGGTATTATGGTCACCGTGATGGTGGTGACGGGCATAGTTGGTGCTCTGGCTTCGTCTTTGGAGATCTTTGTTAAGAATAAGGTGGTAGTGAATTCTTCATCGATTCGTCTAGGAGACATCTGTACATTCAGGCCCGCAACTGATCCGAGGATTGGGAAGCTTGCCAGTATCAAGATCGCCCCTTCCCCTCCTCCGGGTACCAGCTCAACTGTTAATCATGATTTTCTTATATACAGGCTCTCATCCTTTCTGGCCAATGAAAAAGATGTAAGGGTTAAAGTTCCCGAATCCCTCCACGTGAGGCGGGCTGCAAGAATCATCAAACAGGGCCAACTTATCAGGATCCTTGAGGGCTACTTGGAAAAGCACTCTCCGTGGACGAAACATAGTACACAGATCAAGAGGGTAAGGTGCCCAGAGAAGGTTATATTGCCAAGGGGTAAGTTGCGGTGGACTGTGCACCATGAGGGCAGGACACATTGGGTTGGACCTGTGAAGCTGATCGTTACCTTCTGGGTAAACGACAAACCTGTTACGAGAATACCTATACAGGCAGATCTTCTCGTCAAGCAGCAGTTTCTGAAGGTTCGAGCAAAGCTGCGCCGAGGCCATGTGCTTCAACCCGATGATGTGATCGTGATTGCAAGGTTAACTGACTCATTTAACGGCATGTATCTGCACAATCCCAATGATGCGGTAGGCAAGCAGCTACTTAGGACTGTGCTACAGGGACAGTTGCTTACCAAATCTATGCTAAGAGAGGTCCCATGGGTCAAAAGAGGCCAGCAGGTGAGAATACTGGCAGAAAACGAACACATTAAGGTCGTGACAACTGGCAGAGCCCTCGAAGATGGAAGGGAGGGCGATCAGGTAAGGGTGGTTAACACCAGTAGCGGCAAACAGATATACGCCACCGTAAAGGGCCCAGGCATGGTAGTGGTTCAGTTTTAGCCAGCGGCCCGTGGCAGCAGGACGCAGCATAACAAGAGGGTGGAGATGAGAGGAGGAATAATTAAAAGCGGTTTTATCCTGACATTGTGCTGTATGCTGGTGGCAGCGTGCGCTGGCACTCCCCAGCACGTTAAGATTAACAAGGCGCCTGGCCAGGTGCCTCAGGTTAAAAAAGGTTTGCAAGGGGCCGAGGCGCAGGCAGAGTTACCTGAAGATGCAGGCCTGTTTAGAGAGGCGTCCTATAACGGTTTTTTCCAAGACCTGAGAGCATTCAAGGTGGGCGATTTGGTGACAATCAATATCGTTGAAACTTCCAAGGCAAGCAAAAAGGCCTCAACAAAGACGGATCGGACTTCATCAATAAACGCGGGCATAAACAATCTGTTGGGCTATGAGACCAAAATGAAAAAATGGGGAGGGTTGCCCAGTGCCTTTGATAACAAGACCATGTTTAAGGCATCCATGTCGAATTCCTTCGATGGATCTGGCTCCACCAGCAGGGACGAGACAATGACAGCTTCCATAACAGCGAGGGTGATGGAGGTCCTGCCGAATGGAAATCTATATATCAGAGGTACTAGGGAGATCAAGGTCAATAACGAGGCCCAGTACATAACCCTCTCAGGAATAATTCGTCCGTTTGACATTTCACCGGATAATACCGTGCTGTCCAGCTATATTGCCGATGCGAAGATAGAATATACCGGCAAGGGGCCTGTAAGTGATAAGCAGCGCCCGGGCTGGTTGATGAGGATATTGGATTATGTTTGGCCTTTTTGATGGCTGGCAAGGGGTGGATCATGTGGGCAAAAGGAATAAAGGTGTTCTCATGTACAATAATGATCATATGTCTAGCTACGGCTAGCGCCAACGCTGCGAGGCTTAAGGATATAGCATCCATTGAGGGCGTGAGGTCGAACCAGCTTATTGGTTATGGACTGGTCGTTGGTCTCAATGGCACCGGAGATGGGACCGGGACCAAGTTTACGGTCCAATCCCTTGTTAACATGATGGAGCGAATGGGTATTCACGCTCTGGCCAAGGATGTCAAGGTAAGCAATGTGGCGGCCGTCATGGTAACGGCAGACTTACCACCTTTTGCACGGGTGGGATCAAAGTTGGATGTGCTGGTTTCTTCAGTTGGAGATGCGAAAAGTCTTTTAGGCGGAACGCTTCTTATGACCCCTTTAAAGGGAGCTGACAACAAGATCTATGCTGTAGCTCAGGGGCCCTTGACAGTAGGGGGCTTTGCAAGTTCAGGACAGGCAGGTGGAGGGGTTCAGAAGAACCATCCCACAGTGGGGAGGATTCCAGGTGGTGCGACAGTGGAAAGGGAGATCCCCTTTCATTTTGATCGGATGCGCAACCTTATTATTTCCTTGAATGAACCAGATTTTACTACTGCGCTAAGGGTGGCTGAATGCATCAACAAGGACTTGGGAGCTAGAATGGCATACCCTGCAGATGCGGGTACTATAAGATTAGCGGTACCTCAGAGGTATACGGATAATCTGGTTGCGCTTGTTGCTAAGCTAGAGCAGTTGAGAGTACAGCCAGATTCTAAGGCCAGAATAATTTTAGATGAGCGCACAGGAACCGTGGTTATGGGTGAAAACGTGAGGATTTCGTCAGTAGCTATAGCCCATGGAAATCTCAGTGTGCAAATTAAGGAAACAAAACAGGTGAGTCAGCCTGCTCCTTTTTCTCAAGGTCAAACTGTCGTAACCAATAACAGCCAGGTGAATGTTACAGAGGAAGGGAAGAAACTTATCCTCATGCCCGAAGGTGCGACACTGGGAGAAGTGGTTAGGGCGTTGAATGCAATAGGGGTCACTCCCAGAGACCTGATTGCGGTATTTCAGGCCATAAAGGCTGCTGGGGCACTACATGCAGACCTGGAGATCATGTAGTCCATTAGCTTCGCGGTATATAGGGCTGCGAAAGGAGTTGCCATGCACAGATTAAAAATAGGGATCAGGAATACACTTCGACCTCCGGACCTGGAGCAGCAAAAGAAAAAATTGCGGAAGGCGTGCAAAGATTTTGAAGCTGTTTTTACATATCAGATGCTCAAGAGCATGAGAAACACTGTGCAGAAATGTGATCTATTTCATGGTGGCCAAGGCGAGGAGGTTTATCAATCACTCCTTGATATGGAGCTATCGAAGAAAATGGCTGATCTCGGACCGGGCAGCCTCACCCGGCTGCTCTACGATCAGTTCAAGGATCGGCTGGGCCCAGGACCAGAAAGTGTGGGGCGTATAGACAAGAAAAAATAAGTGGCTCAGGGACCTGGATTTCAGGTTTGGGTCTAAGATGTCGATCACATAGGAGGATATGGAATTGGAGATTTTAAAAGATGCCTATGATACAGAGGCCCGGCTCCTGGAAAAGCTGTGTTCGTGTTTGCAGCAGGAGCGGGACTGCCTTATTGCGGGCAGGGTAAGGGATCTATGGCCCCTTCGGGAGCAGAAGGAAAGGATCTGCGGCCAGCTCAAGGTTCAGGAAAAGATTATTAAAGAGCAAAGCGGGGAAATACTGAAGAGAGGGCAAAAGGTTAGCATGGAGTGGATCATATCTTCGAAGAAAAGGATCAGGAACTTAAAGGGCGAGGCGGCTTCACGTAGTTCGGAAAATATGAAAATAGTTAAGGACATGTTGGATTTCATTGATGGCCTTATTGATGCAATAATGAGTCCGGAAGTCCAATCCCATGATTACGGACGAACTCAGAGGATGATTTCTTATCCAAGAATTCTGTTTAAAGAGGCATGAAATGAGTGGAATAGGCCTGCTTCTGAGCACAGCGAAAGATGCACTTCTGGCACAACAGCTCGCCCTTGATGTAGTTAGTCATAATATCGCCAATGTTAACACACCGGGATACTCAAGGCAGACTGCAGAGCTAACCGCGAGGCAACCTGCTCCTTATGCCGGAATGATGCTTGGAAGAGGCGTTGAGGTAGAGGAGGTAAGTCGCAATGCCGATGCATTCATCGAGAAAAGATTGCAGCAACGCAAGACAGACCTTAGTTCCCTGAAAGAACAAGAGGTGTATATGAGTGCCCTCGAGGCGATTTTCAACGAAAGTTCTGACAGGAGCTTAGCCACTACCCTGACGGAATTCTGGAATGCATGGCATGACCTGGCCAATAATCCCTCGGGCGCTTCCGAAAGAGGCATAGTCTACGAAAAAGGACAAATGCTCTGTGAGGCCTTAAACGGCGTTCACGGGGATCTTGAACAGCTCAGCTCGCAGCTCAATCTTTCACTGCAAGCCGGTGTTACTAAGGTCAACGATCTGACCGACAAAATCGCTGATCTTAATCAGCAGATCCTTTCAGGGAGAATCAACGGCAATCCTAACGATCTTCTGGATAAGCGAAATCAGCTTATAACAGAGCTATCTCAGTACATGGATATCCGTTACTACGAGAATGAAGACGGCAGCCTTACAGTCACGACAGGAAAAGGGTATGTACTCGTTACCGGAGCTGATAGTTACAGCCTCAGTTATGACGATGGGAAAATTCGTTGGGAAAGTTCAGGAGCGGTAAACACTGATATTACCAGTACCATAACTGGGGGGAAAATGGGCGGCTGGCTGGATATGAGGGACGTGACTATTCCCCAATTTAAAGCGGATCTGAATGAACTGGCAAAGAATATAATTTGGGAGGTGAACAAGATACATACTCAGGGAGTAGGCACGGAAACATTCCCTGCGGGGCAGAGTATCACAGGCACCTATGGAGCACCAACACTTTCAGGGCTTGACTTTGGAGACAAGATAAATTACTCGGGCGCTTTTAAGCTCTGGATCGGTGACGCAGATGGTCAGAACCTGCAGCAAGTTGATGTAGATCTGAGCGGTCTCAATGGAGCATCGTCAATTTCTGATCTGGCCACAAGAATCAACAATCGGATCTCTGCAGCCGGACTGACGGGGGTAAGCGCTTCGGTAGCCGATAACAAACTCGTAATCTCAGCCGATTCTAACCATTCATTTGCCTTTTCTGAGGACACATCTAATATCCTCGCCGCGCTTGGTATCAACACTTTTTTTGCTGGGAGCAGTCCGGCAGACGAGGACTATGCCAAGCTCATTCGTGTGAATCCGCTTATCGATCAGAATAAGGCACTCATAGCCGCAGGTAAGATAGACCCAGATACAGGGCAGATCGCCCAGGGAGATAATAGCAATGCGCTCGATATGACTGACCTCCCCTATGCTGAGCTAAGCATGAATCGGCATCATTATAGCAGAGAAACCGCCAGTGCATCCTCGGAGCCGGTCACTACTACTCTTGACGATTACCTGCATGCCCTGGAGGGTTCAGTGGGCATCGCCAGCCAGGGAGTAACCCGTTCCCGGGAATATACCGAAGTTATCGTGAATCAACTGGAGCAGACCCGAGATAATATCTCTGCTGTCTCCATAGATGAAGAAATGACAAACATCATAAAATATCAGCATGCCTATGCTGCTGCTGCCAAGTTAATTTCTACCGGTGATGAGATGTTTCAAACCCTTTTGGATATAAGGTAAGGCAGCGACGAGGTTAGACCATGAGAGTAGCCAACAAGAGCATATATGATGATATCCGGATCAACCTCGAGAGAACAACCGGGGATATGGTCAGAGCTAATAATGTTGTAGGCAGTGGGAAACGTATAAACAGACTTTCTGATGATCCAATTGGCCTTGTAAATGTGTTGGATCTGCGGTCATCACTCAAAAATGTCCAGCAGTTGGAAAAAAACATCTCGATGGGCAAATCATGGCTGCAGGCGGGGGAGTCTGCGCTGACACAGATTTACAACATCCTTAGTGACACAAAGGCCCTTTGCGTGCAAATGGCTAATGCTACACAGGGAGCTTCTGAGCGGGCGAACGCCGCAGTACAGGTGGATGGCTACCTGCGCCAGATCGTTACCTTGGCCAATACCCGGGTAGGGGGAAGATATATCTTCGGGGGAACAAATACCTCCACAGTACCATTCGAACTGGATGAGAGTGGTGCGGCTCCTGCAGTTAATTATAACGGCAATGACACACCATTTGCCATAAGAATAGGAAAGGATCAGGACGTGGAGGTGGGTAGAGATGGTGAGCAGATATTTGGCGATGGTAGTTTCGATTGGTCGGATCCAGCCGCGGGTTCGGGTAATATTTTCAAGGGATTACTGGATCTGAAATCAGCCCTCGAAAACAATGATATAGGCGGAATCGAGCAGGCTATTGGCAGACTGGACACGTATATGGATATGGTAAATAACGCCATATCAGACACGGGGATAAGGCAGACCAGACTGGACGTGAAAAACAATATCATCCAAGACTTGAAACTGAATTACCAGGACCGTGAATCCAAACTCGAGGATGCTGATATAGCGCAGGCGGTTATGGATCTCACTACCAAACAGACAGCATACAAGGCAGCCCTTGCCTCGTCGGCAAAGGTAATGCAGTTGAGTCTCGTGGATTTCTTATAGTATGGACCATAGTAAGGGTTATGGACAAGTTGGCCGTCAAGCACTGATTAGATGGATATTTAATGGGGACAGAGGCCTTCCCGTAATGCAGTTTGACGATTTAACCGGTTAGTGCTCATCCATGAATCAATTTTGAGCACGACTTAACCAGTGAACCCCAAATAAGGAACCATGGAGGGTGCCTATGTTAGTATTAACCAGGAAGGTGGATGAAAGTATTACCATTGGGAGCAATGTAACGGTTACGGTACTTGAGATCAGGGGAAATCAGGTGAGGCTGGGCATTGATGCACCCCGGGAGACATCTGTGCACAGGACAGAGATTTATAACGCGATTGCTCAGGAAAACATCAAGGCGGCGAATAGCGCAGGGAGACTGGACGCTCTGCCGGGTGAGATAAAATCATTGGGAAAGTAGGAAGGAGCAGTATGCAGCGAGTGTCAAACTCAGGAGCCGAGGAAATAGGTCAGGATATTGTTGCTATTCAGACCACTCGTTTTGGTGAGATTTCAATGGAGAGGAGGAGAATTATCCACTTTCCCGAGGGCATCCTGGGTTTTCCTCATGAGCAGAGCTTTGTGATCCTGGAACACAAACCAGGCTCGCCTTTCTGGTGGTTGCAATCCACAGTTACCCCTGAACTGGCCTTTGTTATGATGAGTCCATTTCTAGTGGAAAAAGACTACTTAGACGCCCTGCCCGCCTCTGAAAAAAGATTGCTGGAGGGCGAAGAGGCAAGTAATTACGTGCTTTTTGTTTTGGTAACCATTCCCAAGGGTCAGGTGGAAAAAATGACGGTGAACCTTCTGGGACCAATTCTCATTGACAGCAAAAGGAGAATTGGAAGGCAATTGGTTTTGGCAAACTCCTCATACAGCACCCGCCATCCCGTTGTAAGTGAAACCTGCTAATACCTTTTTCGTTTATACGGGATTCTTCTCTGTACGACAACGCTTTTTTCACAATATCTTATGAGTGTTCAGAATCAGTTATCTATTAACAGTGAGGGGGGATATCCATTTGCGCAGGGTCCTCAAAAAGGTCAACTTTGAAAGTAAGAGCTAAAAAATAGTTGCTAATTGACGGAAAATATGTTAAAAGTTTGGCGCTTTGGCATCTCTGTACAAATTTTTGACTAATTTGGAAACACTCTTAACACCAAATCTCCATTGAGGGCTTAGCACCATGGCAAAAGAAAAAGTGCTGGTTGTGGACGATGAATCCAAAATCAGGCACCACTTCTCCGAGTTTTTGGGTAAAGAAGGCTTTGATGTGGACACGGCTGAGAACGGGCAGGTTGCTTTAAAAAAGATAAATGAGCACTTTTATGACGTGGCACTTATTGATCTCAACATGCCCAAAGTGGACGGAATGACTGTTCTGCGCCACCTGGTGGACAATGAGCCTGAAAGCATAGGGATCATACTTACGGGTTACGCCACTATCCGCAATGCAGTCGAGGCAATGAAGGCAGGGGCCTTTGATTATTTGGCAAAGCCGGTAAAGATGGAAGAGGTCCTGATGGTCATTAAACGGGCTATTGAATTCCGGGACCTAAGGAGGGAGAACTATGCCCTGAAGAGGCAACTCAAGAAGAAATATAAGTTCCAGAATTTCATTGGCGACAGCCCTTCCATGAATAAGGTATTTCGCACCATTGAAAAGGTGGCTGATACGGACAGCACAATACTGATCCTGGGAGAATCGGGTACTGGTAAGGAACTGGTGGCCCGGGCGATCCATTACCACAGCGCGAGACGAGATAAACCTTTGATTCCAGTTAATTGTGGCGCGATACCGGAGGAACTCCTTGAAAGCGAGCTTTTCGGTCATGAGAAGGGAGCATTTACAAATGCAATAAGGACGAGGATAGGTCGTTTTGAGATGGCAAATGGAGGCACTATTTTTCTGGATGAGATTGCTGAAATGAGCCCCCATCTACAGGTCAAGCTCCTGCGGGTACTGCAAGAACAAGAGTTTGAGAGACTCGGTGGGACCCGCACCATAAGGTGTGATGTGCGTATAATTGCTGCTACCAATAAAAACCTGGACCAGGCGGTATCGGAGGGCAAATTCAGGGAAGATCTCTATTATAGGCTCAAGGTGATACCCATACAGCTTCCACCCTTGAGAGAACGTAAGACTGACATACCACTATTGGTTAACCACTTTCTTGAGCAGATGAACAAGGCCAAGAAAAAAAAGATTCGGGGGATGGAAAAGGATGTCCTGAGGGCATTAGAGGACTACGACTGGCCAGGCAATGTCAGGGAACTGGAAAATGTCATAGAAAGAATGGTAATACTTGCAGACGGAGACTACATTAGTGTTGATGACCTACCTGAAAAGATAGCTGCAGGGCGTAGAAGAAAGGATATTTCTGGTACAAAGATCCCTGAGGAGGGGGTCTCACTGAGCCAGGCGGTCAATGAATACGAGAGACAATTGATAATAAATGCTCTTGAGCGGACCGGATGGGTGAAGAACAGGGCGGCGAAATTGCTGAGAATGAATCGTACCACTCTTGTGGAAAAGATCAAAAAACAGGGAATAGAAAGGCCAAGAATGGCGAATTAGCTGCTTTTTGGAACTAACTGCGTAGCAGAACGAAAAGATCTGACGAACTCTTATTCTCATGACGTGTATTTTATGATCTCAGTGAGGTTGCATCCCTAGCTATTTACCGTTGTTTCCCTAATAGCACTGGCAAGATCATCCATTTTGTACGGCTTGAACAATCGCCCTTTGAACCCA
>CAZAKC010000048.1:5196-16012 GCA_964485655.1 uncultured Desulfobacteraceae bacterium | reverse complement strand
CCTGCATAGAAACCATGAAAGTTAGTGGCATGGCATTGTGGATATTGGTTGCAGCCACCTTGTTTGGTGTGGTTTACACAAGTGCCGGAGCCCAGGATATGGTCATGAATATCGTGCAGAGTGTTACTATCAGCAAGTGGATAATCCTGGGGACCATGCAGGTTATACTCTTGATATTTGGAATGTTTATGGATGATTACGCGGTCGTTACCATATGTGCCCCCATATTTGTCCCAATCGCCAAGATATTGGGCTTCGACCCCATTTGGTTTTCTATCGTCTTTATACTCAACATGCAGGTTGCTTATCTCACTCCACCTTTCGGATGGGCCTTAATACTCATGAAAGGCGTTGCCCCACCAGAAATAAGCACAAGGGATATATGGCGATCTGTTCCCCCTTTCGTAGTGATGCAACTTTTGGTATTAGTAATCACTATGATCTTCCCCAATTTGGCCTTATGGCTTCCTAATAAAATGTTTTGACAAGGGGAACTTATTGAGGGCTTAGACATGAATAACAGACCTTTACTGAGCGGTAAAAAAATTTTGGTCGTAGATGACGAGCCAGACGTACTGGAAACCCTGCAGCAATTGCTTTCCATGTGTGAGGTAAAAAAGGCCTCTAACTATCAAGAGGCGAAAAGGTTACTGGAGGGCGAATATTTTGACATAGCGATACTGGACATAATGGGCGTAAATGGCTACGATCTACTCGAGATTGCAAAACAGAGGGATGTAATCCCTGTTATGCTGACTGCCCATGCCCTTAATCCAGAAAATCTAATAAAATCTCGGGACAAAGGCGCCTGGTCATTCATACCAAAAGAGAAGATAGCCGATATAGATATCTTTCTCGAGGATATCCTTGATGCAAAGGAAAAGGGAAAAAATCCATGGACCCGCCTCTTTGACAAACTTGCGAACTATTTCGATAAGAAATTTGGGCCTGAGTGGCAGGAAAAACATGGGGTCAAGGTGAGATGAAATGAGCACAGGGCATGACAGATTTGAGGAAGCACGTAGCCTCGTAGCTTCCGACCCCATGTCCAGGTTTCTAGGCTTTGAGCTGCTTGAATTACACGAAGCCCATGCTGTAACAAAGTACTGCCCAACAAAAGATCACTTAACAGCTTTAGGTCGCGTACAAGGGGGAGCCATTTTTGCCCAGGCAGATCACGCAATTGCCCTTGCAGCAAGTACCTTGGGTGGAACGATTGTGACCATTGAGGTAAAGATAAATTTCCTCGCCTCTGCGGGAGCAAATGACACGCTAATAGCCAAGGCCAGGCCTGTGGATGTCAAAAGAAAATTGAGTCTGTGGCAAGTTGACATCAGGAAGGATTCAGGAGAGCTTGTTGCTGTTGCGCAGGGACTAGCTTACCATGCAAAGGATAAATCATATCTTGGTTCCCAAAACAACCCTTAGACCCCCTTTCGCCCCGTATTGCCAGCCGCAGGGTTTTGCCTTGACTTCGCAAACTACAGTGCTATCATTGGATGTGCAGGTGGGTTCTGGCCTTTCCACCGAATCCTCTGTGGCTTGAGAGTTCTGACCACCTCCCTTGTCTTCAGAGGCCGAGGCCCCCAGGGGTCTCCTGGATACAGGGCCCATCTGCACTTGTTATTTTAGAACCATCAGCTTTACCTCTTCACCATAAGCCTTATTTCCTTTTTCAACTTACTTGACCACCCACTCACTATTTTTTATAATCGCGCCGCCAATATGAATGCCGCTACGAGAGGAACCCTATCTAATCCCATGCAGGAGGTAATAAAGAATGGATCTGAGCAGAAAGATTGGAATTGGTATCGTTATGATTATTCCCGCATTCGTGACTGGTGGACTCTTATGGTCCATAATCCCTTCATGGATAGCTGTGGCCGTTTGGGAGATCATTATGGTCATCATATGCGGGGGCATTGTTAAGGGAAAATTCTCCTTACGAAGAAAAAGTGCCTGAAGTTGGCAAAGACGGCTTCTGTGATTAAATAGGCCTTTGTGAAAGGCCCTTCAACTAAAAATGAAGACAATACTCCCCCGCCCTTCTCCCCAACAGGCCCTGCCATTAAGCTTCCTAGCCATCATTTTTCTTGGAGCATTGCTCCTCATGACCCCTTGGGCCACCAGAAGCCAGGCTATCGCCCCTATTGATGCATTGTTTACTTCAACCTCCGCAGTGTGTGTTACCGGCCTCATCGTGGTTGACACGGGCAGCTACTTCACCCCGTTTGGTCAAGGTGTCATATTGGGGCTCATTCAAGTGGGGGGGCTTGGTATTATGACGTTTTCAGTGCTTTTTTACAGCCTGTTGGGGGCGAGCATTCGCCTTAGAGACAGAGTAATAGTCCAGAGCAGCTTCACCACAGGTCATACCGGGGACGTGCTGCAACTGGTCAAGTCTATCTTCCTCTACACGTTTATCTTTGAATTCATTGGTGCGTTACTGTTATTTTTGCTCTGGCCTATTCGCACTCCGTATCTCACGCGTCTATGGATCGCTGTCTTCCACAGCATTTCTGCATTCTGCAATGCCGGTTTTTCGTTATTTAGAGATAGTTTTATTCAATACCAGTTCGATTGGCCAATAAACTTAATCATCATCGGATTGATTGTCACAGGCGGTCTTGGATTTATTGTTCTGACCGAAACCACTAACTGGACCAAACAGAAGATACTGAGCAGGGGAAGGCCGCGGCTCTCATTGCACACGAAGATAGTACTCACCACAACATCCTGCCTTATATTGGGAGGATCGCTCCTCTTTTTTGTACTGGAATCGAAGCACTCCTTATCCACTGCTCCGTTTCACGGAAAAATCATAGCTTGCCTCTTTCAGTCAGTTACCGCCCGCACTGCGGGATTCAACACCATAGACATTTACAGTTTGGCAAACCCCACCCTCTTTATCCTAATCATCTTGATGTTTATAGGGGCCTCACCCGGCTCCTGCGGTGGAGGCGTAAAGACGGTTAATGCTGCCGTTCTCGCAATAATCGCCAAGAACAGATTCAAGGGAAATGAGGAAGGAGAAGTATTCAAGAGGACTATCCCACGTGAGACACTTAGCCGCTCTGTTACGATTATCATAAGCTCTGTCGTACTTATATCAGTAGTAGCATGCCTCATAATGATAGCTGAAACCGGTAAATACGCCCACCCCGAGGCAAGAGGAAAATTTCTCGAATACCTTTTTGAGACAGTATCTGCATTCGGCACTGTAGGGCTAAGCATGGGAGTCACATCTGCATTGACAACCACAGGCAAGGCCCTCATTATAATTATGATGTTCCTGGGTAGGCTGGGCCCCTTGAATCTGGCCTTTTCTCTGGCCAAGCGTACCCCAGCCAAGAAGTTTCACTACGGTGAAGAAAAGATCTTTATAGGATAGAAAATGAAAAAATTCGCGGTCTTTGGATTGGGCAACTTTGGCTTCTCCGTTGCTAAGGCCCTCTACGAGGAAGGCCATGAGGTTCTCTGCGTGGACAGGGAAGAGGCCAGGATCAATAAGATCCAAGAATTCGCAACTCACACCATCATTGGCGATGCCACCGAGCGATCCCTCCTTGAGTCGGTGGGCGTGTCGGACATGGACGCAGTGATTGTCAGCTTGGGGGACAATCTCAGCGCCAGTATCCTCGCCACACTCTACCTGAAAGATCTCAAGGTAAGAAAAATATTGGTTAAGATAAGAAGCG
The DNA here is from genome assembly GCA_964485655.1 of uncultured Desulfobacteraceae bacterium. Classification (GTDB taxonomy): domain Bacteria; phylum Desulfobacterota; class DSM-4660; order Desulfatiglandales; family Desulfatiglandaceae; genus B111-G9. The sequence continues at coordinate 12,314 of CAZAKC010000048.1, read as the reverse complement.
AAGATCACGGACGCATCTTGGAAAAGGTGGGAGCCGATGAAGTTATTTTCCCGGAAAAGGAAACCGCAATTAAGATAGCAAAGAGCCTATCAAATCCCAACATCCTGGACTATATCCCCCTATCCCCTGAATACAGTATCCTGGAAGTCGCACCCCCCAACCGGTTTATTGGCAAAACCCTGAGCGAGATAAATCTGAGGGCAAAGTATGGCGTAAATGTCATTGCAATCCGTGAACTGGTCCCCGATCGGCTAACCATGGCACCAGGAGGAGACTTTGTCATAAAGGATAGCGATATCTTTATAGTCCTGGGACGACCTGAAGATATCGCTAAAATCCAGGATTAGGCAAACTCTATCCAAGCAATGTCATCTCGAGCGAAGCGAGAAATCTTAAAATTTCTTGGCGCCAATGATCCTCGAAATGAAGTTCGTTTGGCTAACTGAGTTCCTGCCTCGCAGCGTTCGTCCGCAAAAATTACTAGGGGAGATGAGCCATGACCTTGGGATAGTATAACTGCGTTATCTCAAAACAAGCACAGAAGATTGTGCCTTGCGCACAAGTTTTCCAACCCTGTCCTGGGAGAAGAACTTGCCCAACAGGGAACGGTGGCCCATCCAGAGGGCTATGAGACCCTTTTCGGTTGCGTCCTCTATGAATTGATCAAGCATGGATACATCTACCACAGACACCCATGCCCTGATTTTCTGAGCAGTATAATATTGCAAGATCTGCTTCATCTTGTGGTCCACTTCTTCCTTCAGATGGTCCGATTCTGTCAATCCTACCAGCGCAAGGTCTGCTTGATGGAGGGTCACCATTTGATTAATAAGTTCCAGAGATTCCTGGCTCACACTGTCATGGTCAAGGCAACATACGATCTTATTTGGTCTCTTTTCTTCTTTTACAACAAGCACTGAGCATGGTGCACCTTTGACTATTTTTTCCGGGGCATTTCTGTCCTGCGCCCATGTGCAACGATCCCCTTTGCTGCACCCCACCACGATCAGGTCACTCTGTTCTTCCTCCGCCTCAAACAGGACTTGTTTCGCGGGCGGGCCAAACCTGATCCTGACTCTGAACTCCTTTCGCCCTTTGCATACACACATCTCCTCCCACAGCCCCTTAGCCCTCTCCACCAATTCATAGGTCCACTGGGTTTTCGCATAAGGAGAAAGACTCATATCGCCAAAATAACTTAAGAACTCTTCCCTGAATTCCTCCAGCTTCTTCACTATTGGCTCCTTGCGAAGCCCGCAGATTCCTTGCGTCAAATCAGGCCTCCTCGTATCAAGGCCCAACAGGGTTACATCCGCCCATGTATTCATAGCAAGCCTTGCAACTTCATGCACCACATATGCGCTATAAGGATTTGTATCCAGGGCAACAAGTATCCTCATTACTACCTCCATCCACACGTGTCCAAGATTGGGCTTGGAATATCAAGCAGGGGATGTTCCCGTAGCCCCGTTTGACAATGGTTGGACCTAGGCTTATTTATACGGCGTTTGATCAAAGTCGGTTTTGGACACTAGAAACATTCATCGGAAATTTATTAAAGTCAGACTCAATAGGTATTAGCAGAGAAAAAGCGGACTGGGCGTGCGGGCCAATACACTCGATATCTTTGACTTTCTGCGGATCTCATCTTGAATGGCGCACGCTACCAGGCCATAGTCACTCAGGTGCTCAGCCACTTCCCGCGACGGACCTGTGATAATGAGGACCTTTCCAGTCCTTTGACCTTTTCCCTCCAGGGCCTTTATTGTCTTGTCAATTTGGGGTATTTGGCCCTCAGCGTCCTGCACTATAAGCTCTGGAGACCGCCTATCGGGCGAATAATAAAGGAGATCCAGCAAAAGATCGGCCTCGCCCAGCACCTCTGTATATCGCTCCACCAAGCTCATAGCATCTCCCCCTTCCCCAACGATGAAAGCCACCTTATCCAAAGCCACCAGGTTCTTGACCATAATGATCGGGCAGGGGGCGCTCCGATACAATCTTGATTGAACCAGTTTCTTGAAATCTCCCTCATTAAACGATGCCAGGACACCTTCCATAAACAGGTCATACCCACCGCTTTGAAGTTCTCTTAGTATTTCCCTTTCCCTTTCGCCAACAAGGACTCTAGGCGCTGCGAGAGCAGGGCAATAGCGCTTTTCCGTTCTTATGAGTTGATTTATCTCCTCTTCACCTTTTTCTGCCAGAGCGTGCTCCCAGGTGTGCCGAACCCACCCAGTGCCGAAAAGATTCCCTCTTTCCTCTGGCTCTTTTACATGAATAGGCTGAAGTCCTATCTCCACGATTTCTCCAAGCTGTCCCGCATACCTTAATGCGATACTTGAAACCAGATCTGCTCTCACGGAGATGAGAATATTAATCATCATTATCACCCTGTTTATGACTTGCCTTCTTTTAGCTTCCTCTCGGCCCTTTCCACTGCGTCATAAATCTCTCCCAGCTTGAATGGTTTCGCAAGGAAATCAAAGACCCCCTTTTGGAAGGATTCTTTCGCTGTCTCCATCGTGGCAAACCCTGTGATAACAATTACCTCTGTCTCAGGTGACCTTTTTTTAACCTCGGTAAGAAACGTCATCCCGTCAAGCCCTTCCATCTTCAGATCAGTTATTACAATATCAAAATTGCGCTCGGTAATGCGCTTAAAGGCATCGGAGCTTCGAAAAAAGATTTCTACTTCATACCCCCTTTTTTCCAGCGCTGATTTCAAGCGCTTGCACACTATCGGTTCATCGTCAAGCACCAGGATGCTGGTTCTGCTGTCCTGTTCCATGATCTAACTCCTGTCATAAGGCTTCTTAGTGAACGGTGGCCCCGTGTGCGCTGAGGGTCTTAAAGATTTCTACAAATTTATCCACCTGATCATCATTTACCATTTGAACATCCAGTTGTCGGCTGAACGCTACCAGGATACCCATGAGCCTCAATTTCTCCTTCATTTCCTCAACGCCCAGTTTCTTGACCCTCGCAACTACGATATCTCCCCTTATATCCACCCTAAAATCATTCATTGTGAGGATCTCGCCGACCAGCCTGGCCCTCCGAGACCTTCTTGTAATATCTGTAACCCCTCCCAAAAACCTGAAATAGGCATAATTGTCGTTGATATTCTCGCTGATGTAGGCGTCTATCATATTAAAGTGGTACCCCAGGCGCAAGCTGATATTAGCGTACTGTAGCGACAGGACAGCCAGATTCTGCCCCACGTACTTTGGAGTTGCAAGAGAAGATGAAAAGGTTCTTGTCAGGCTGGACATAAAACTGCTGAAGTCCACGGACATGGGTTCCGTGCTCCAGGCGCCCGGTGAAAGCAGCCCCGATATAAAGGAACACATCGGAATAGAGCGAATGGCTTCTACCTTTATCTTTTTTTGCTTGACGTCTACCTCCAGTCCATCCCCCAGGTCTATAAGCACCAGGTCCAGGGGCACAGGCAGGTCAAGATTCATGGGTTGGGACTTGGTATCCCTGGAGTTGTAATAGCTCAACTCAATTATCTCTTCCACAGCCTTTTCATGAATGAACCTGGTAATATCATGAAATGTTTTACAATAACGTGGACTGAACTTCTTGTCCAATGGATCCAGCAAATTAAGGGGGGATATCTTTTTCAGAACACGCCTGAGCAGGCGGTATTCGTAGGTTTCTTCAAAAGGCTCCTCATAAAATTCATAATAGCACAGCTCCTTGACCTTACCCTCGTATACAACGTTTTCCTCTGCGTCAACTGTAATTTCCTGGCCGTCCTTGAGCACCCTGGTTGCTATAGCGGTGTTTACAATAGTGGGTACGCGAAATTCCCGGGCTATGGTAGCCATGTGTCCAGTGGGGGAGCCAACATCAGTGAGTACAGCGGCAGCCCTCCTGATCACTTTTGCAAATCTGGGAGAGGTATTTTTGGCCACTAGCACTGCTCCTTCAGGAAACCGATCCAGATCATCATCCGTCCGCACAATGAAGACCTTTCCTATTCCCACACCTTTCTGCGCTATTTCACCCCTTCCCGCAAATATGGTGTGGACATCTCTCAATGCCGAAGGTATATCACATACCAATTTCGCTCCATGAATACCTATACTTAAAGGTCTGGCCTGAAGAATGAACAGTTCTCCCTTGTGGTTATAAGCAAACTCGATATCCTGTGGTCTCTTGAAATACCTCTCAATCATCACCCCATGCCGTGCTAGCTCTCTCAGTTGATCCTTTGTAAGGGAAGCCTTTGTCTGTAACTCATCAGGCACTACCACACGCTGGATACCACCTTCAGGCCTGATGACCATCTGGGTAGTTTTCCTTATCACCTTGAGCCCTTGTACTTCATGTGGGGGTTCCCTGGACACCCTGAATTGGTCTGCGGGAACCTCTCCCGATACAAGGGGCGCCCCGAGACCCCAATTTGAGGAAATCACCATGATCTCCTGATCGGGACGCTGGGGATCCAGCGTATATAGTACGCCGCTTGCGATGGCATCCACCATTACTTGGCAGGCCACGGCCATTACCACTTCATGCGGGTCATAGCCCTTCTCGCGCCTGTATTCCATTGCACTGGCAGAGTAGGCACTAGCCAAGACCTCCTTGAATGCACGAAAAATATTTTCAGCCGGCTCATTAAGAAGGCTCAAAAATTGGCCTGCAAAAGTATGTTCACTGTCTTCTCCCCATGCACTGCTCCGAACAGCTAAAAACAGTCTCTTGGCTGAATCAGACTCTGCAAGAGCCTCGGTCGCCCTTCGTATCTCTTTCCTCAGCCGGGAAGGGATCCTCCCTCGCCTGATCAGATCCTGGATCCTCCTTGATGCCTCCCCCGTGTTAATCCGTCCAACCTCCCATTGGGCCATAATTTGATCTATGGGTTCCCACAGGTCATTTTCATCCATATAAAGCTTGAAAGCCCTTGAGGTTATAGCGAAGCCATCCGGTGTCCTAATCTGAAGAAAATTCTTAATCTCAGCCAAGTTTGCATTCTTTGCCCCCACAACATCGGCAAAATCCCTGCTGACAAACTTGTAAGGCATGGTGAGATGGCTTTCAGGTATAACCAGCTTGCCAGCCAATTCATCTTCTATCTCTGAGTTTATCCGGTTAAAGGCATCGTAAAGGGCGAGATATTTGTGGGGGGATATAGAGTCCAAATTGTAAATCAGCTTGTACACATAACCTGCCATCTGCTGGCATGATGATCGTATGTATTGCTTGTCGAATATATAATCCCCACTTAGCTTGTCTCCCATCTCAGCCATCAAGTCCAGGATCTTATTGTTCAAATCCAAGATGTTCTGAAACCGGGAAAAGATATCGATAAAGGACAAATCCTTTGGCCTTGCCCTGGTAAAAGGGCCAAGTAAGTTCCTGGCCATCTGGCGAAGGATCTCCATGACATACTCTTTTAATGCCCGCCTTTGCCTCCCTTGAAGATTATCCCCATTATAAGACCGGCGATAATAGCAATCACAGTGGCCAAGATACCGTACGTAGTGCTGTGGCGGAATGCCAGTGTTGCGACGAGATTTGGCAGCCCCTTCTCTTCAGCTCTCAAAACCTCTTTTGAAGATGCTACAATCTTACCCGAGCTTACAGCAACGACGTGGACTTCGTAGTGCCCTGGAACAAGCTTCGAAGGCAAAGTGACGGTGCAAGAGAAGTTTTTCCTCTGTCCCGTTTTCTTATCATATATTACTGTGCCTTTAGTTATTCGATAAAGCCCTTCTTTAGTCTTGAGCTTTAGAAATTCTCGGAAAAGGAAATCTTTGTCCTCTGCGGCCGGGGTTATGGATGTTTCTTTTTTGAGGCTCTGAAAACCCACGGGCAAGGACTCAATATGGGCATCAGAATCCGTGAAGATCAGATAGAGGTTGGGAACGTTGTGAAAAACTACGGTGCCAAGATTCATCCATAACAGGCCTAGCGCTTTTCCCTTTTTCTTGAATTCAGTATCCTTCCGGTCGCCAGTTACATACACTACCGCCTTTGAGTTGACGGGTATTTCACCTGAGACGTTAATCCTCGCACCATTATATGTGGCCCCAATTATGACAACATTAGGCTCAAGTTTTAACGGCAGATGGTCAGGTTTGATTGAGGCGCTGACTATCACCGGAGCCAGCACGCTGACACATAAGACAAAAAGCTTTTTACCAAGTGATCCAAGAAGCTCATTCACTTTAATGACCTCCTTTGTATGCAAGCAAGATGTCGGGGGTAAGTAACAGGCTTAAGAGCATCTTTACCATCACGATCAACACGATGGACGCGAGCAATATCTTGAGCTGGTCGCCCTTGAGTTTCCTACTGATCATAGCACCAAACTGGGCACCCAAAGTGGAGCCCAACAATAAAATGAGTGCAAGGATGAAATCCACGGTGTGGTTTGTATGTGCCTGCATGATAGTGACATTAATGCAGGTGAATAGAATCTGAAAAAGACTTGTTCCAACCACCACATGCATGGGCATCCTGAGTAGGTACACCATAACTGGCACCATTATAAATCCGCCCCCCACTCCCATAATGGCGGCAAGGATTCCGACAAATGTGCCAAGTACCAAGGGCATCAGTATGGACAATTCAACGCCTGATTTTTCAAAATACGTCTGCCAAGGAAGTCTCTTCACCAGCTTCGCGTACTTAGATTCCTTTTTTGGGGCTACTTCCTTGATTTCTTTTTTCCGTAAGGCCTGGAGGCTCTCGATAAACATGTAGATACCCACAAAGCCCAGCATGAGCACATAGGTGATCTTGATAAGGAAGTCTGCATTTCCCAGTTCTCTCAACACCTTGATAATCTGAACCCCGAGGGTCCCTCCTGCCACTCCTCCTATGAGCAGGAGGATACCCATCTTGAAATCAACGTTGCCGAGGCGATAGTGCGCTAGCGTGCCAGAGGTGGAAGCACCTACAATTTGGTTAGAGTCCGATGCCGCAGCGACCGTTGGAGGAATGCCTACCATTATAAGTAGTGGAGTCATAAGAAACCCCCCACCTACGCCAAAAATACCGGAAAGGAGGCCAACAAATCCTCCCATGGCGAAGATCAAAATAACGTTAACACTACTGCCTGCAATCGGTAGGAATAAATGCACCATTACTAACTCCCTTCT
>CAZAKC010000048.1:0-5186 GCA_964485655.1 uncultured Desulfobacteraceae bacterium | reverse complement strand
AAATCCACATCACTTACTCCCTTTCTTGGTCATTTTGATGCCTTTTTCGTTAACAATTTCTATCCTGCACTCAACTCTTCCCCTTATCCTCTCCACCAGATCGAGAAACTTGGAAGTTGTCCCCCCTCTTTTGGACAATGGCACCCCCAACACCAGAAGCGTGATCTTATTGTCCTTTATGAATCTAACAACCTCGTCGTCATATTCCCCGTATGCCATATAGAGCTCCACCTCTATTTCCTCAGAGCGAGCCTCTTCTATAAGGGATTCTATTTCCTCTTGCAGATCCTCACGAAGACGTCTCTCTACGCCTTCTGCTACGCGAGTCTCTGACACTAGAAGAATAAAAACCCTCGCACGGATTCTTCTCGCAAGGTTCAGCCCGTGCACCACAGTCCATATGGACGTTTTGCCTGGCTCTAAGGCAACAAGGACTCTTTCCATGGGAAACAAACCTCCTCCCAGTCGCTCTTTGCAATGATGGTTCCAATGTGCCGCAGGCAGCAAAGGGTAGGGTAAGGTCACTGTAAAGTATAGGGAATCTTGCACTATGCCTTTGAAATAGCTAAACTTATTTTATTAAGATTTCATAAGACAAACATGCTATACTGTTTAAGTATAAGTGAAGGCCATTCACTTCATATAAAGATCTTTCATATTGAAACATGAGCCCTGTCCGTTTTGGAACGGCCGCGGAGTATCTAATCAGTTTCCCATGAGCCCGTATTTACGCATCTTGCGCCACAAGGTAGTACGGGGGAGATTTAATATCTTGCTTGCAAGGCTCTTGTTGAAGCCAGTTTTTTTAAGCACCTTCTCAATATATTCCCTTTCCACTTCTTCAAGGCTCAAGAGGCCCTCACCTTCCATTGATTTGAACTCCAGCCTTTGAAGGTCAGAAGGCAGATCCCTTGTCCTGATCACTTCTCCCTCGGCCAGCGCTACGGCTCGCTGAATAATATTCTCTAATTCCCTCACATTACCCGGATAGTCATAATGCATCAATGTTTCCAAAGCTTTATCAGAGACTTTTCGGGTGTTCTTGCCGAATGACTTGTTGTACTTTGAGATAAAATGGGAAATAAGAAGAGGAATGTCATCTTTTCTTTCTGTGAGTCTTGGAAGCGAAAGAGAGACCACATTGAGGCGATAGTACAGGTCATTTCTGAAACTACCCTCACAGATGGCCTCTCTCAAGTCCCTATTGGAAGCCGCTATGATTCTGATATCAAGCTGTACTGGTTTAGTTCCTCCTACGCGAAGAATGTTCTTGTCTTGTATCACCCTCAGCAACTTCACTTGCATGGAGGGAGGCATCTCTCCGATCTCGTCAAGAAACACGGTGCCGCCATCGGCAGATTCAAGTAAGCCGATCTTTGTTGCTGTAGCTCCCGTATAAGCCCCTTTTTCGTGGCCAAACAGCTCATTGGCAATAAGTTCCTCGGTGAATCCACCACAATTGAATGAGACAAACGGACGCCCTCTCCTGGGGCTAAGCAGGTGAATAGAGCGTGCCGCAAGCTCCTTGCCCGTTCCCGTCTCGCCCTGAATAAGCACATTGCAATTTATTGGGGCCACCTTCCGGATAGTATCAAACACTTCCTGCATGGCCTTACTGCTGCCGATAAAATCCTTGAAAACATCATGGGGAGCGATGGAACCTTTAAGTCGCCTATTCTCCTTTTTGAGTTCAATTTTTTCCTTTGCACCCCTTGCGAGCAACCTCACTTCTTCTAACCTGAAAGGCTTTGTCAGGTAGTGATAGGCCCCCATTTTTATAGCTCCGATTGCAGTGTCAATGGACCCGTAACCGGTTATCATGATCACCTCGAGATCCTCGCAGGCAGGTTTGAGGTGAGTCAATACCTCCAATCCATCAGCATCGGGTAGCCTTAAGTCCAGAAACACGATCTGGAATGGGTGTGACTCATGGGCACGGAGGAATTGTGAGGCATTCAGGAATACCTCCACATCTAACATTTCATTGCTCAGAGTACGTTTGAGTCGGTTGCACAACGTTAACTCATCGTCAACAACTGCCACCCGCATCTACTCAACCCCCTCCTCTTGCTTTTCGTATATAGGGAGGTAAACGGTGAACGTCGTCCCCAAGTTTACCTCGCTTTTGACCTCTACATAGCCCCCGTGCTTCTTGATTATCCCGTAAACGATGGACAGGCCCAGACCCGTACCCCGGCCTGCAGGCTTGGTAGTATAAAAAGGATCAAAGACCTTTTCGAGGGCCTCAGGCTTTATGCCAACCCCGGTGTCGCTGACCTCAATGGCAACGTAGCCATCTTCAGTACTTCTTGCCTCTATCGTAATCTCGCCTCCTTCAGGCATAGCCTGAATAGCATTCAGCAGCAGGTTCAGGAATACCTGCTCCAAGTTGTGAAGATTCCCGCGTATGGGGGGAATGTCTTTAGGTATGTTGAGTTGCAGTTTCACGCCCACAATCATTAGTTGATTTTTTATCAAGCTGACGGTCTTCTGAATTACCTCTTCCACCTCTAACTTTTTAAGGGCTGGAGCCTCAGTACGGGAGAAGTCAAGCAGATTTCTCACTACTTCGCTCGCCCTGCTGGCCTGGTTAATGATGTCCAGTATCATTTCTTTTGACTCAGCCTTGTCCAAGGTGTCACATTCCTCAAGCAATGTTTCAGCAGTCAGCGATATGTTATTTAGTGGATTATTCAACTCATGGGCAATACCAGAGGTAAACGTGCCGATAGAGGCCAATTTTCTGGACTCTACAAGTTGATCCCAGCGTGACTCCAGCTCAGCGGCCATCCTGTTGAAAGCCTCAATCAGCTCTGTCACCTCATCGCGGGCCTTTGTAATATTTTCAATGGGAGTAAAATTGCCTTGTGCCACCTCTTCTGTCGCCTTTTGAACAAACGCAATTCGACCCAAGATGCTCTTTGCTAACGACTGGAAAAGCAATATGATCAGCACGACAAATCCGCCCATATATGCAATGGGAAGCATCAAAATTTGTTTCAGTACCTTGTCGATTCTTTTCCGTTTTTCTTGCAATAGCCTCTGAGTAAAGTCGACTAATGAGGTACCAATTGCTCTTAGTTCAAGAATATCGGGCTCGCTACACTTCTTTATGCAGGATTCGATGGATGTCTTATATCTGAGCAAATTAGTCTCAAAATCCTTAAAATCTTTCTTCCCCACTATTGCTATGATGTTATCAGAGAGCTTGCTCACTTTCTCCGCGGCCCTGTCTAGGTAAAGGGAGATCTCTTTGAGACTGCGCACCTCCCGAAAATACATGAAATTTTTTTCGTAACGTCTGACTTCTAGGATATCTTCGAACAGGTCATGAAATTGCTCCATTAGTACCAGCTTTTTCTTGAGGTCCATCACCTGCCACGAGTAAATCCCCGTCAAGATACCAGTGAAACCAAGGCATAGAATAAACATGGCGATTATTCTGCCTCGCATTGTAGAAGGAAACATAGAAGGCATTATAAATTCCCTTACCAGGCGAATTTACGTTTCATATTGAGATAGAATCCAGCAAACAAAGCGCTAAAGTAACACTTTATGATCCATTTGTACATTTGAAATTTACCATCCACGGGAAACGTAGCTATAAATATGCAGTAAAAATCAGAATTAGTCATTTACATTTCTCTTATTGCAATTTTTTTCACATTCTGATAGACGTAATCTTCCCCTATTTCATATTGGATATGAATGTAGTGCCCCAGTCAAATCAGCTTTGCCTGAGGAGGGACATAGATTGACACCCGATATGATTCTCACATTGGCCATCCTGGCTTTTGTGATCGTCCTATTCGTATTCGAGTGGGTTCGTGTTGATGTGGTCGGTATCATTATGATGGTGCTGTTGCCACTCATTGGTCTTGTCACGCCCCAACAGGCCTTTTCAGGCCTCAGCAGTAACGCGGTGGTCTCAATTATTGCAGTGATTATAATAGGAGCGGGTCTGGATAAGACAGGAGTGATGAACAAGGTGGCAGCGCCGATTATAAAGCTTGGGGGGCGAAGTGAAAGCCGCATCATGGCCCTCATTGCAACCACGGTGGGACTCATCTCATCCATGATGCAAAACATTGGAGCTGCTGCCCTGTTTTTGCCTGCGGCCCAAAGGATCGCCAAAAGACTCGATATCCCGGTGTCCAGGCTTCTCATGCCCATGGGATTTTGTGCCATCATCGGCGGAACCCTAACCCTGGTGGGGGCCAGCCCCACAATATTGCTCAATGACCTTTTGGTTTTGGGCGGAAAAAAGCTGGAACCTTTCAGCCTTTTCACCCAGACACCCATTGGCGTATGCCTGTTGTCGAGTGCTGTCATTTATTTTCTGCTTTTCGGCAAGTTTGTTTTGCCTGCCAGCAAAGGAGAAGCTGACAGGGGTATAACAGCCATCCTAGTTGATGAGTATCACGCGCTTGACCATCCATATGAACTCCATGTACCGGAAGATTTTGACGGCCCAAAGACGTTAGAAGAACTGGGGATCAGAAGCGACTATCTTGTGACAGTAGTAGCGATTGGAAATGCTAAAACGGGAAAAAAGCGTTTTATTGCATCAAAAAACGACAGGATATCTCCGGGTGACGATATAGTAATTATGGGTGCGCTTGAAAGGGTCAAAAAATTGGCTGAACACAAAGGATGGACATTAAAGCCAGGGCTTGATCTTTTTGCAGACGAGCTAGCCAGGACTAATGCGGGGCTCGTGGAAACCGTGGTATCGCCCCGGTCCGAGCTCATAGGGAAGACCCTTGGGCAGGTGAAATTTCAAGAGCGATTTGGGGTAAATCCTGTTGCCATCAACAAAGGCCTCCGTGTCTACTACGCGGGTATCAATCACGTAAAGCTGAAAATGGGTGATACCATATTGCTCCAAGGGTCTTGGGATCGTTTCCACAGAGTCAAAAATCTCCCTCAACCCAGAATTTTAACCTTTGCCAGTCCCCTCGAAGGGGAAATTCTTAAGCCGGAAAAGGCCAGGTGGGCTGTGTTCTGGCTCGCGGTGGCCTTGGCTCAGATTATTGTTTTTGATGTCCGCCTTTCTGTAGCCCTTATGTCAGGGGCCCTTGGAATGATAATAACAGGGGTTCTCACCGTTGACGAGGCATATCAATCAGTTGATTGGATGACAGTGTTTCTGTTAGCCGGTCTTATTCCTTTGGGCATCGCCTTTG
>CAZAKC010000047.1:0-16057 GCA_964485655.1 uncultured Desulfobacteraceae bacterium | reverse complement strand
CCACCTCTGTTGGTTTGAAGTATTCTGCTCTGCCCATCTCCTTTGCTATTTTGAAGAGCACCATATCCCCTATCTCTAACCGGGGGTTTGGTGTGACTCCCATCATTCGTCTAGCCGTTTCATAATGAGGCATCAACTCTCTCTTCCAGTCGGCAAGACGTCCCCAAGGTTCTGCCCGAAAGAACTTCTCGTCAGGCATTGGCATGGTATTCGCGTAAACAAGTGAGCCACCCCCCACCCCCACGCCTGAGAGAATAGTAATATGCCGCATGAAAGTCAGCTTGAACAGGCCATAGAACCTCAGCTCCGGCATCCACATCCACCGTTTCAGATTCCAGTTAGTGTTAGGAAAATCCTCGGCCTTCAGCTCTTTTCCCTTTTCGAGGACTAGTACCCTGTAACCCTTCTCAGCCAGGCGCAACGCTGCCACAGAGCCCCCAAAGCCGCTACCTATAACAATATAGTCATAATCTGGGCTCTCCGCCCGTGCCCTGGAGATAGATTCCGGACTCACTTCGGCCTCCTGTTAAATGTGTGTGGATGTTTCTCACACAATCATGGCCTTAGGATTATTGTGGGTCAAGGACTTTTTGGCCATAAAAGGTCTCCCCTTTATTGTCAGTGCGGCAGGTGTGTGGGCACCCAATTCCAATTTGCCTATCGCCCGAGTAGATAGACGCCCCAAGGCTACGGTGCATTGTGCGTGTGGGAATTTAAAGGTATTAGCGCTGAATGGATTGCAGCGTCAGGCCTCTGTTTCGAGGAATACTTGGACGGTGCCTCTTTCTCAGGATCGGTCGGGATATATGCCTCTTTATAGTCACAGGTGGCTGCATTACTCGCTTGGGTGGAGCAACCTTCCTGATTGGCGTCTTTCTCAAGGCAGGCTCCCTCGGGGGTGAAGGCCGTTTCTTGTCGCCTCGGTAAAGCCGTAATCGAACTTCTTTCCCATCCTTTAATAGGACTATATAATTGGTACCTATCTCCTTTAATGTCATGCCATTAATTTCATCACCTTCCTTGTAAAGGAGGGATTTTTGCTTTTCAGTTCCTTTTAGCCTTACCCTAGCCCTTTCCTTGATCATTGCCCGTTTTCCCTGAGGTGAGATAATTATGCCCGTAAATGAAATCTCCCGTTCCAGTGCCATTTCCTTGCGAGATTCGCCCTTTTTAGGACTCTCAGGAATTTCAGTATCAGGGGAGAAAATGTGTTTTTCGATCATGGGCGGCTGTTGGCCATAGGCCGGATACACTAAGTCCAGTGCAGCCACAAACCCAAGCATTGTCACAAGAACTATGCGAAGCTTCACAAAGACCCCCCTCTCTATTTCTGTTTCCCAATAAGCTTTTTCAAGCCTCGGACTTTTCTTGAAAATTCTCTCGTGATTGCGTCCGCTTCGTATCGGTTCTTTATCACGTGGGGCGTAATCAGTATAATCAACTCAGTCTTCTTCGCCTCTTTCTCGTAGCCTCCAAATAAATAACCCAATATGGGGATTTTCCTCAGCCACGGTATACCGGCCTGAGACACAGATTTATTGGACTTCATTAATCCGCCTATAACAATAGTTTGCCCGTCTTCCGCAACCAGAGTGGTCGTGGCTTTTCTGTTCAAAAAGGTAAAACTTGACAAAGCACTGTTAAATTCACCCTTCTCACTTACCTCCTGTGAGACTTCCATCTTGACCAGTCCACTGGAGTTTATGTGGGGTGTAACCGTAAGTATGATGCCTGTCGAGCGGTACTGAATAGTGTTGGTAATTGTCGTCCCCGTAGTAGCGCTTGTGGTCTGACCCGTAACAGTGGGCACTTCTTCACCAACTTCTATTTTGGATTCCTTGTTATCAGTGGCCAGAATGCTGGGTGAAGAGAGGATGTTTACGTTTGACTCTGACCCCAGGGCAGTAATCAGCCCTCGCATAAAACTGATGGGGTCGTAAACTCCAAGGCTGAAGCCAGTAGTACTCCCCAGAGGCGTATTTATCGCTCTGCTCACATTATTATCAAGCGCACCCTGAATCGTATAGTTCGCCCGGTGTCCCTGGAGAAACCATTCAATCCCATATTTAAGTGATCCGGTGAGCGATATCTCAGCCACCAGGACATCTATCAGCACCTGCCGTGGTACTATGTCCAGTTTGTGAAGCACTTTCTTTATTTGCATGTAATCCCGGCTGTTAGCCTTTATTACAATCGCGTTATTTGTCTCATCAGGTATGATCTGAACTTCACCTGAGACCTCAGCGGAAATGCGCTCCAGCTTGGTCTTTATCTTTGGCTTTACAATTGTTTTCCTCTCTGTCTTTTTCTTTGCAGCCCCACCAGCAAAGACCTGCTTTAGCAGGTCGGAAAGCTCTGCCGCGTTGCCGTTTTGAACGAAGTACACATATACATTCGTTCCGGATTCATCAGCATGATCAAGCGCCCCGATCCACTCTCCCGCTAGGGTGAGAATCGATGGCCATCTGCTGGCCACAAGTATCGCATTCATTGTCTTGATGGGAAGGATCTGGAATGATCCTTCATTGATTCCTGGTCTCTTGAACAGGCCCCCTGACTTCAGCATCTTCGTTAGGTCGTTCGCCACTTCTGAGGCCTCTACCTCCCGCAAAGGGAAAAGTTGCCACGATATATCTGTAAAATATGGAATATCCAGTGTCCCGAGAATTCCGGCGGCCTTTGCAATATTGCTTGGCGTATCAGTGATGATTATGGAGTTTGTCACCGTGTCCTGAACAATGGTAGCGCCGGTTGAAAGAAATGGTTTCAAATTTTTTGCAGCAGTCCCGACAGAGATATATCTGAGTCTGATCAACCTCGTTATATCGCCGCTGTCCTGGCCTGATGGCCCCGTATAAATTGGTGCGTTTGATACCCCTCCGCTTATAGCCCTCCTGACTACCTTATAAATGTTACCAGGGCCTTTCACTATTGCCAGGTTATTGAGCTGTAGGACATTATTAAACACATTAATGAACTGGGATCTGGTGAAATCACCCGATAGGTGAAACGTAACCTTGGCGCGCAGGCTTGGATCTACCATGTAGTTAACTTTGAACAATTCATAGAGCGTGGCATCAAGCACTTCATAGAGATCTGCATTGTCAAAAGCAAGCTCCACGTGTACTGAAGGCCCTTTGATCGAACTGCGCTTGAAATCCCTGCTAACGAGCTGCTGTGATAGGCCGCCCTTTGCCACCGAAGCCTTTATACTGTGCGGAGCTGACTGGACCCTTGAAGCTTGCCCTTCTGGCGGTCGCGCCGTATTTTCCGCAAGTGGTTTGGCCTGCGCCTGCCTCTTTTTCGTTGCCCCTTCCTTGTTATCAGGCGCCTTGGGTCCTGTGGATTTGGCCTTTACAGTCGCCCTGAGCTGTCCCGTTTCAGGAAAACCTTTTCCGCCTTCCCCGCTCATTACGGCACAGCTTGTCACAACAAATGCAATAAACAAGCATGAGAAGATCCTTATCAGTGCTCCTTTCCACCCGCTTCCATTGGTCCCTTTTCCGGCTTTCATGGGAATCTGCATCCTCTCTTCCTGATCATGTGCGTTTCATACTGCTGCCAATAAATAAAGATGCGAGGCGTAATGTAACATGCAACCTCTTGAGCCTGCGAAAGCGACTGCTTATCTCTAGCCTGTCTATGCGTATCCCTTCTTCCTGTTTGTCGAGGAATTGAAGTAGCTCTGCAAGCTTTTCTACATTACACGTCACCCTAAACTCCACTCTCCCGATCTGATATTCTCCCCACTTTCCCGGCTGCAACTCCTTGTAAGCATTGAGTTGAATATCATGGCCTTCAAAAAAACTTTGCATCTTAGCCTGAATAATGGCGTTTGCCTCTTCCAGGGTCTTGGCCTTGATGGTCTTTGGTAACCGTTTGATCCGCTTGGACCTCCTGGCCTTGTTCCTCACAGCCAGCGATAGCTTTCTCAGCTCCTTTTGTAGCCTGCGCTTCTCGATGCTTAGCTTGGTGATTCTCACGTCCAGGGAATAAGCCTTTTCCCGCAAAGGTGAGTAAACCCTTGCCCACCACACCAAAACACAGGTGACAATTAAGGCCAGGCCAATTACGATACGTCGAACTCTTTTATCATTCAGCTTCATCTTGCTGCTATTCGCATAACCAGTCTGGATCTGTTTATAGTGACGAGGGTCAGGCCCCTTCAATCTTCAGCCTTCAGTCTATTTCCCCTTGCCAATACCTTTGCTTAGTTCAATCCTTATCCTGAAACGTTCATCGTCGAACCTGTCTCTGCTCACCGAGCCCACAAGCTTCACCTGCCCGAACATCTTTGATTTTCGTAACTGCTTGAGGACCTGCAGTGCATCGCCGCTCGTCCCTCTTATGGTCACTCTTCCTCTTTCGTACAAGAGATGAGAAAACCATGTACCTTCAGGGACAAGTCTGGCTATCTCATTGATCACTTTATAAAGGTCAGGTCTTCCCTCCACATAGCTTTGTATGCCTTTGTAAAACTTTTCTGATCCTTCCATGGCCTTTAATTTGGCCTCAAGTGGGGCCACTTTCTTCTTCAGGCCCTCAACCTCTACTTGGGCACCCTTAACCTGGGAAGAGAGCAGAGAAAAATCCTTATAAGCCCGTAATGTAAGAAAACTGAGGGCAAGAAAAACAATTACTCCCAACGGAACGAGCACGTACCATGGCTTGAATTGCTTGATCCTGGTCGGTCTGCCGTCGAGTGAAACCTGTCTTTTCCTGGACAGCGCTCCCGCTATGGCCGCCACCGCTCGGTTTTCTACTATTGAGGGCAAAGGCCTTAGCTTGTCGCTCCGCGGTGAGGGCAAAGCATCTTCCCTATCTTGGTCAAGGAAGTAGACCCCGCCATTGACACCATCCATCCTTTCGGCCAGTCCAGCCGATACCAACTGTACCGAGCTCAATCCGGCAGATTCGGGCCATGAGGCCGAGTATAAGAAACCATCTTCCGTATACACCCCAAGCTCATAACTTCCTTGTTGAGGGGGGAGGACCAATTTCAGAGGTAAAGAATAATTTTGCGCTGTTAGCCACGAGTAGACAGCAACGGAGAAGGGGACTACCCTTTTCAGCATGGATCGCCTTCCAGTCTCGTTAAAAATATCAAGGATTCGGTCAACATCCTTGCGCGGTGCGTAAAATATCAGGGCATTAATGGCATTGTCTTTCTTTGGGGACAGAAAGGCATCATAGTAAATTTCTTCCACGGGTAGATGGCAGTACACCGACACATTATTCCTTACAGAGACCCAGGCCTCTTCGAGATCCATTGGAGGTAGGCTCATATCCCTCACATAAAATGCCGCCCTGGGGAGGGTGACGAGAAATTCATATCTTGCTTTAGGAGATATGCTTTCAAGGAATTTTCGCAAACAGGAGTACTCGGGCCCTTCTACCACGCCCTGGGCCTCCATTTCTGGTCCAGGGCTCTTCAAGGAAAGTCCCGTAGGGCCCCTCCTGGCGCAGCAATATTGAAGCATCTCTTTTTCTAGATACAGGCCTATTATATCTTTAGCAAAAATGCCCATGCCCTAAACCCCGGGATTTTTCCCCTCCATAGCAGAAATCAGGACTGTCCGGTATATCTGCTTCACCTGCCAGCGGATTCCCCTCTTTTTCATAAAAATAAGAACGAGCTCGTAGGACTGCTTTCTTCTCGGAATTACTATGCTTATTCTCCTCATATTTGGCTCGAAAATAGTAAAGGCATCTGAGATAGATAGTGGCTTTTCGCTGACTTCTTCCCCCTCTTCAGATCTTGCCCGTATGGCCGCGAGAGGATCACCCCAAAACAATGGAGCGCTCATGCCACGAACTAAAAGTAGCTCTGTCAAGGCCTTAAATTGTCCGTTTGTTGGTACATAAGGCAGGCCTTGGTTTTCATAAAATCCTTCTTCGGCACCATTTAGCCTTGTTAGATTATCGGGATCACGCCAATCCAGGATCGCGTCAACAAGCCGATCTACTTCCTCTTCACTCTTATCACCCACTATTTCCATTATCTTTTCCCTGATATTGGCGTCGATAGCGGTATTCAAGTTTATCCGTCCCTGTTCCTTTTCCACCTTAACCCACAGTTTTATACCACCCGGGGATAACTCTACCCAGTGGGTTTCTTCTTCTTGGCCCGACAGAGGAGAGCGATCAGTAGAGAAAAGTTCAATCACTGATTTAACGGCTTGATCTTCCTTTTCATCCACCCATGAATTTGAATTTATCGCAGATTTTTCCCGGCTGTAAGCGAGGTAGTCCCCTGCCAGATAGGCAAGCAGTGCGAGGATCCACAGAACCAGGATCAGTATGCTACCACGGCTCATAGCCTGCTTGTCCATAGCTCGCGAGAATTTGCCCTTCTTAATCACTTTCCACCCATAAGTGTCCGTCAGTACTCATTATTCCAATACTCCGGTATCCCAATACCAATAATCATTAACTTCCTCCCACACGCAAGTACCATACAGAAGGCTTGGGAGGGTCTGCTCTATCCATGCTTATGGCAAGTCGCAAGGCTCTGGGCAGATATGGAAAAGTGCATGGCCACTCGTCTTTCCACTGCTCCTCATCGGCTGGATCAACCATCACTTTCCCACTATATTTCACATCAAAAAGCGTTATACCTTCCACTATGCTCATGGGTTTCAACTCCCCGTTCCAGTTTTCCGATAGGGGATCAAATTCTTCTTTCAGGTCTTCAGGCCTTGTTATCACTTGTTCATAATGTGTAAGTGTTTTTTTCTCGGGATCGAAGATATACGTCATCCTCAGAACTCCTTGCAATGATGATCCTATTGGCGCATAGCAGCTAAAAAAAGAAAAAGAATTTTTCTTTCCACAAAATGCGAGGTGCTGTTTTCCTATCCGATTTCCCATACTTGATGCTTGTAAAACTGATTCCAATTGTTTTTCAAGTAGCCTTGGTATGGTAATGGTAACCAATGGGCTGTCGCCCTGATTCCTACCTCTCTCCCAGGCACCTATTGCCAGTTTAAGGGCCATCGATAAGACCAGCACAACCATGGCCACCAGGGCTATGGTAACCAGCAATTCTAGAAGGGTAAAGCCGCGGCAATATGCCCTGGAAATCCTTACCATCATTCCCTGTACCACCGCGCAATACAAAAATGCTTATTGGCCCTGGCCTCGCCGGACCATACACACAGTCTCAATTTCACCATCCCCGGAATCTCAACAGGGCCTTTTTGCTCGTCTCCCAGCTCCAGCGGGAGAATCTCAACCTTGTAATGCCAGTTACCCGCGTCTTCTATAGTTCCTTCCATCTCCCGAGACTCCAGGCTACTTTTGACAAACTCTGAGTTTGCCAAAAGATTATGAATTACCCTTGAGGCTTGTGCCGCTTCATCTGATCGCCATGAAAGCCTCTTTGACTGGGATAATGTCTCAAATAAGACCCCAAAGGAAATGCCAAGGACAACAAGGGAGACCAATATCTCCAGGAGGGTGAATCCTTCATTTCTTGGCAAACGAAGCATCTCTTACGACCTTGTCCTTCAATAAATGCCCGCACCAACTTCCCTTAATGCCCATTTTCACTTTTCTCAACAGGCATGATAAGCCCCGTCAGCATATCAACACGGAAGGCATAAAGGAAGTTATCGCCCCGGGAGATAAACAAGCTACCCCCACTTGAGCTGCCATCAGGGAAAAATCTTATCCCAAACATGCCATTATCAAGCTCCCTAACTCCTTCCCCTTCCACCTTTATCTCGGCAGGGATCTCTAGCGGCTGTTGGCTGCTGACCCAGCACTTCCTCTCATCGGATGATATATAAAAGGTAGAAACCATGCCATCGGCTATGGCTAGTCTTCTGGCTTTTCGACACAGCCTCACCATCTCTTGCACAAATAATCTGGGCCGTTTGCTTGTAACCGAGCGCCCAACACGAACAAATACTATTGAACTCATGATCCCGAGGATCACCAGCACTATTATAAGCTCGAGAAATGTAAAACCCTTAGAACTGAATTTCATTGATTCCAAAGATAGCTGTAAGCATCGATACTACTATTCCGCCAATGATCAGCCCCATCACCAAAATCGCCGCAGGTTCGAGAAGTGAAAGGTAAGTCTTTAGCCTCCTTTGAATCTTCCTTTCCAGTTCCTCTGAGGCCTTGACCAGCATCTCGCCAATGCTTCCTGTCTCCTCTCCCACTGCGGCCATTTCTATGGCTAGGGGTGGAAACACTCCTTGTTCGTTCATAGTTGTGCTGATTCTTTTGCCTTCCCTGACTTTTTCATGGATCCTGGCCACAGCCTTAGTTATTACCTGGTTGCCGGCTATCTCCTTTACGATAAGTAGCGCCTTAAGTAGTGGCACGCCGCTCAAGATGAGGGTTCCCAGGGTCCTGCAAAAACGGCTGGCCTCCACCTCAGTTATCAGTGAGCCGAACACAGGACACTTGACCATAAACGCATCCATTTTTTCTCTGCCTACCCTGGTCCTCAAAAATCGCCTCAGGAAGACAAACAGCGCTCCTCCCACTACGGGGATAAGCCACCACCACGCCTTAACGACCTTGCTTACCCCAATCAAAGCCCTTGTGGAAAACGGCACATCCACACCCAGATCATTGAATATCTGGGCAAACTTGGGCACTACAAAACCCATAATTACCAGCACCGAAATAATTCCAACGCTCACTAGGATGGAAGGGTAAATAGAAGAGGAAATGATGAACCTTCTGGTCTCTTCACTTCGCTCCATAAACTCCTTCAGCTTGGTCATAACCTCGGGCAATACACCCCCGACCTCTCCCACCCTTACCATATTTACGTAGAGGTTATTAAAATCGGCAGGCCTGGCGCTCATGGCCTCAGAAAGGGACTTGCCCTCTCTAAGAGAATCATTCAGATAACTCGCTGTATCGATGATGGCTTCTTCGGGCGCTGAAGACTTAATGACTTCAAGGGCCCTGTCCACGGAAAGACCCGAATTTAGGAGCTGGGCAAGGTCCCTCGTAAAGCTGAGCAGATCTGTCCTTTTCAGTGTCTTTCGACCCCGGAGACGGAAAAGTCGCCGTTCCTGGGCACCATCTAGCCATCTGACAAGCACAAGGCCGTGGGACCGGAAAGAAGCCAGCAGTGCCTCTTTGTTTGGGGCCTCTGCAGAACCCACAAGCTTTGTGCCATTGCTGTCTACAGCTTCGTAATGAAAGCGTGGCATCAGCGCGCGACTCTTATGACCTCTTCGTAAGTAGTAATGCCCTGCCTTACTTTGTTTAAGCCATCTATTTTAAGCGATACCATACCCTGCCCCAATGCCTCTTTATGGATCTCTGTCCTGCCTGCCCCCCTGAGCACAGTGCGCTGAATTTCCTCGGAAAGCGGGAGCAGTTCAAATATACCTATCCTGCCCCTGTAACCCGTCTCGCCACATTCCTCACATCCTTTGCCCCTTATGTACGACGGCATTATGTACTCAGGTGGTACTTCCAATTCCTTCGCCAGCATAGATCTCTTTTCTTCGCTCACCACGACTTCCTCAGAGCAATGCCTGCATACCATTCTCACAAGGCGCTGTGCAAGAACCGCCACCACTGATGACACTATCATGAACCTTTCTATGCCCATGTCCTCCAAACGGGTAATAGCACCTGCAGCGTCGTTTGTGTGGATGGTCGAAAAAACCATATGGCCCGTAAGAGCAGCCTGAACGGCTATCTCGGCAGTCTCCACATCCCTGATCTCACCCACCAAGATTATGTCAGGGTCATGCCGCAAAAAGGACCTTAAGCAATTGGCAAAGGTTAGCCCTATCTTGGGTACAACCTGGACCTGATTGATTCCTTCTAATTGATATTCCACGGGGTCTTCCACAGTGACGATTTTCTTGTCAGGGGAATTGATTGTATTGAGCGCCGCATAAAGCGTAGTGGTTTTTCCCGATCCTGTCGGTCCCGAAACCAGAAGCATTCCATATGGCAATGAAATAAGCGTCTGAAATTTAGCAAGAATCTCCTTTGAAAAGCCCAGCCTATCCAAATCAAGGTATATGTTTTCCTGGTGCAGCAACCTTAATACCAGACACTCTCCAAAGGCCGTTGGAATTGATGATACACGTATGTCTATCTCGTTCTTGCCCAATTTAAACCGTATTCTTCCGTCCTGAGGCAGGCGCATCTCGGCTATGTCCATCTTGGCCATCAATTTGACCCTGGATATAATCGCAGCTTTCAATCTGTTTGCTATGGTTTCCTGATCGTGTAGCACTCCATCAATTCTGAATCGCACCCGAACGTATTGTCTCCGGGGCTCTATGTGAATGTCGGAAGCTCCCATCTTGTAAGCCTTGCTTATAAGATGGTTGACCAGGCGAATCACGGGCGCCTCAGAGGCCATATCCTTGAGCTGCTCAGGGTCGTCCCAGAGACGATCTTCCACGGTAATGTTGGTGTCCCCTGGCTCTTCCTCGGATGTCATATCCGCCTCCACCTCATACCAGCGATATATGAATTGTGTTATCACCTCTGGCGGGGCCTTGAAGATCTTAAGGGGCTTATTATAGACTCGATTGAGGATCTCCTGGGTGTTAAAGTCAAACGGATCTGCCATTGCGACGCTTACATACTGTCCAGTATCGACAAGAGGCACGAAAAGAAAATTCTTCATAAACGTGGCGGGCAAAAAATTCACTGCTGGAGGATCGTCTGGAAAATCACTTGCATCTATCTCGCTGACCTTACCCTCTAAGATCTCCCCAAAGGGCTCAATTTGTCTGTTGGGCAATCTGGGTGGTCCAATGGCTCTTCCGGACCTTTTTTGTTTTTTAAGGATCTTCATTTCACAGCACCCTCACTCCCAGCTCACGATATCCTTGTCAAGCCCTTCGCCCCCTTCAACACCGTCCTTGCCGTAGCTGAAGAGGTCGTAATCTCCATGTTCTCCGGGTGAACGGTACTGGTAAGGATTTCCCCAGGGATCAAGAGGAATGGGCTTAGGCAAATATGGCCCGTCCCAGTTGGGCAGATCGCCTGGCTTGGTTCTGAGGGCCTCGAGGCCTTCTTCAGTAGTGGGATAGCGGCCGTTATCCAAACGAAAGTCATCTAGTGCAGAGCCCAAAAGCTCGATCTGTGCCTTGGCCGTTTTGACCTTTGCCTTATCCACCTTTCCGAAGAATCTTGGAGCCACGAGGCTGGCCAGGAGCCCTAGAATAATGAGCACAACCAATAGTTCAATAAGGGTAAATCCCCTTTCGGCCCTGGTAAAAATTATTAAGGACCTTTTCATGAAATTTCTAACCTCCTGTTTTGCGCTCCACTGCTGAGTTCTGAGTGCGGGCCAGTGGATTGACTTCCAGGTATTATCAATTCTGCTGTTAGCCTACGGCAGTCATATGAACAGAGAAAAGGAGAAGGAAATTCTGAGCCTTTTGCATCATACTCCAAACTTTCCCCTGACTCAAGGATCAAGAATTGTGCCACTGGGACTGAATCTGTCGTCCCGATTCAGCCATGTAATCCATGGGTTAAGTAGACATAAAATCATCGTTTATCAAAAAGCCCGGAAAGTGTAAACTATTACCACATTTTTGTGTGTAATTTCTTGCCAATTGTGTAAGACTTTACATATGTTTTGAGTTAGATCATCGCAAGTTATAAGCTGTCATGGCTGCATTTGGCTCGCTGCTATTACCTTGACTTATGAGAACTGTTTTAGTTTATTAGAAATATTAACGATGTTGAAGGCATAGGGATAAGTGGTTTTACGTCACTTTAATTCAAACGGCGCGATCACATACAATGTACAGAGAATTTTTTGGTCTCAAGAAAAGGCCCTTCATTCTTACCCCGGATCCAGAGTTCCTTTATCTCAGCAAGGTCCATGATTTGGCCATAACCCATCTGGAATACGGCATCGTACAGAACGCGGGTTTTCTGGCCCTGACCGGAGAAGTCGGGGCCGGCAAGACCACACTGCTCAAGTACCTATTTGAAAAGGTCAAGGATTCACTCGATATAGCAATGCTGTTTAATACCAACCTGGACCCTCAGGCCTTTCTTGAGATGCTTGTAAGAGAATTTGAGCTGAAGGCACCCTCGAGCGCCAAGACAGACCTTTTCGATACCCTTGCCCAGCACTTTATCCAGCAGTATTCCAAGGGAAACCGCTGTGTGATCATTGTAGACGAGGCCCAAAACCTGCCTGATGAGACCTTTGAAGAACTCCGCATGTTGTCCAATTTGGAAGCTGAAAGTGAGTTCATGGTCCAGATCATACTGGTGGGTCAGCCACAACTTAGGGATAGGCTTCTCGAGCCTGCTCTTTCCCAACTCGCCCAGAGGATTTCCATTCACTTTCACCTTACAGCCTTGCAGCCAAGCGAGGTCAAGGAATACGTAGAACACAGGCTGAAGGTAGCAGGTTACTCAGGCCAGGCCCCTCTTTTCGATGACCAATCCATAAGACATATAGCCAAGGTCTCAAGGGGAATTCCCCGGATCATAAATTCTGTTTGTGACGCCTGCCTCACCTATGCCTTTGCCGATGACCTGAGGGAGGTTAACAAGGCGACTGTTGAAAAGGTTATTGAAGATAATGAGTTGCTCCAGATCTTCATGGGCCAGAAAAATGATCAACCTCTTCCCCAAACACTGTCTGGCTCAAGGGCAATACATGCCAGAGAGTTGGAGCAACTCCGAGACAACCTTGTAAAGATTGTAGGCCGTATTGAGGCTGTGGAACAAAGGATTGAGGCCCTGGAAGTCGCTGAAAAGGATCGCGTGGTCGGCATACTAGAAGGAATGCTCGCTAAGGAGCGCCAAAGAAACATGGCCTTAGAGAAAAGGCTCCTTTCCATAGCCGAGAAGTTCAAGAGGCTGCAGCGACAACTGGGGATGGGAGAAAGTGAGGAACAAGATGGGGACAATAGCCAAGATAAGAAAGAGGGAAAATACTGGAGGCTTTTCGGTGAAAACATGCTTAAGAAATAGATGCCTGCTTTTGCTTGTTATTCTTTTAAGTCTTTGTCTGGCACCAGCCGGATGTACAAGCAAGAAAGAAAAAGTGGCAAGGTTCATTAGCCGTGGTGATGCTCTTCTTGCAAAAGGGGATGCCACACGCGCAATCTTAGAGTACAAAAATGCCCTGCAGATTGACCCTAAAAATGCTAATGCCATGGTGGCCTTGGGCAAGGCTTATCTTGCCAAAAAAGAATACCGGAAGGCATACGGAGCATTTCGCTCAGCCCTGGAGGTTGATCCCACCTCTGATAAGGCCCACATAGAAATTGCATCATTGCTGTCTCTCGCAAGGCAAGGAAACAAGGCACTAGAAGAGCTTGCGTCAGTAAAAAACGCTGACAACTTTCAGCCTCGATACAGCATTATAAAAGGCAGGGCGCTTGTGTCCTTGGGCAGATTTAAGGAAGCAATAAAGGCAGTGGATTCCATAGCGAACAAAGAGAGCAGCAGGAATGCCCTGCTTATACTGGCGGTGTGCTACAGGGAATTGGGAAACCAGGCTCGGCTCGAGACCACCATATCTAAATGGCGACAGCTAGACCCCAAAGACCCTAGCCCTTATATCTTTATGGCCCAGTACTACCTGAAACAAGGAGATAGGCGCAAAGCGGCGCAGGAACTAGCTGCCATGGTTAAGGCTGATCCCACCAATAACAAGCTCAAGCTTTTCAGAGCGCAGGCGCTGGAGAGACTGGGCTTAATTGAAGAAGCAAAGGCCGCTTACGAGCAGTTGCCAAAAGAGCCTTCCATGCTCAAGGCCCAGGCGGCATTTTGGGTGAGACATAAGCATTTTGGTAAGGCAAAAAGTCTACTTAATAAGATTCTCCAAGCAGACCCAAAAGACGTTCGGGCAGTGATACTCCTTGCACAGGTTCTGGCCTCTGAGGGGCATACTGAGGAGGCCTTGAATAGAATTGAAAACACGCCCCGAAAAGGAATCTCTAAGGAAAATGCAGAGAGACTGGATCTCGCCCAGGCTAGGCTTTACATGGGACTGGGCGAGATCAAAAGGGCTGCACAGATTTGCACAGAGGTATTGCAGCGTGATCAAGGGAACATGGATGCCCATCTTCTCCTTGGCAGAATTTTCCTGGCGCAGGGTGAACTAGACAAGGCCGAGGTCCATCTCAGCCAGGTGGCCGTTGCCCGCCCTAATGATGCCAATGCCCAAATTCTGCTTGCCAAATGCCAATTGTTGAACAAAAAGGATGCTGTTGCACGTGATACTCTGAGAAAGGCGCTAAGCAATATCCCGGGAAATAAGGCGCTGCGGCTCGAATTGGCACGCTATTATGTTAGAAAAAGGGAGTATGATAAGGCTATTCGGCTGCTTGAGAAGGGGCTGAAAATCTCTCCCCAGGACCTTTTATTGCTAAAGGTAAAAGGTGAAATACAGGTAGCACGCAAGAATTACAAGGATGCCGCAAATGCCTTCAAGACAATAATCAAACTGGCTTCTGACAACCCTCTGGGGTACGTAGAAATGGGCCGCTTGATGGTCGTCCGGAAAAAATACAATGCCGCTATCGAGTGGTTTAGGAAGGCATACGACGCCAGGAACGGCTGGCAAGTGGCGGTTCCAGCCCTTATTCAAACATATGCTATTGCAGGCAATCTGGACAGGGCAATAAAGGTGGCAAAAGATGAGGCAAAGAAAAGGAGTAAGTCTCCCCTTGCCCATTATTACCTGGGAAAGGCTCTCATGGCTAAAGCTCGATTCTCCGAGGCAGAGGCTGCCTTATCCCGGGCCGCACAACTTGCCCCCGAATGGCCCGAGCCCTATAAGGCATTAGCCCAAATGTACTTACACCAGAAAAAGATTTCCAAGGCAATCGGCCAGGTGGAAAGGATGTACAAAAAGACCAAATCACTCCCTGTAGGCCTAAAC
The DNA here is from genome assembly GCA_964485655.1 of uncultured Desulfobacteraceae bacterium. Lineage (GTDB taxonomy): Bacteria > Desulfobacterota > DSM-4660 > Desulfatiglandales > Desulfatiglandaceae > B111-G9. Next base: position 1,191 of record CAZAKC010000047.1, on the reverse strand, counting down.
CTGGCCTCCTTGTATGAATATAATGGACAGTACCTAAAGGCAGTGAACATATATAAGGAGCTGTTAGAAAAGCATAAGAAATCACCTGTTCTTCTAAATAACCTGGCTTACTTGTATGCTGAGCACTTTACAGAAAAGGAAAAACTGGAGCAGGCGGCAGACATGGCAATGCAGGCACTCGCCCTCAAACCTGACGCGCCCAATCTACTGGATACGGTCGCATGGATAGCTTACAAGCAAGGCAGATTGAACGTGGCCTGGAATTACCTGGAAGACGCCCTGGACAAAGGGGGCCAAAGTGCTGTCATAGAGCTTCATACGGCCATAGTAGCCTGGGATCTTGGAAAAAAGGATCTCGCCCGGGAGCACTTGCAAAAGGCTATTGAACAGAAGCTTGATCAAAGGGTCAGAGAGCGGGCTATCAAGCTGAAAGAGCAGTGGAGCTCATAAATTGTCCTGATCCCGAATTTTGAAACTACTAGTACCGTCACACGACCAATGGAATTTGATTGCTGGCTGTAGCTGCTTGCGGTCATTATAGTGGCACGCAGATTGCAGAATCTATTGAGCGCGGAAACCAATTTTCCCGCGCTTTTTGGCATTGGCACTACCCCCTGGGGGAGAAGCTGACGTGTCACTTTGCCAGTGTGCAAACTTTCAATTCAGCAAAATATATAGTCATGTCAAGGACATATCATAGGTCGGGCGCTGTAACCGAAGGAGCGGAGCAGTGCCTTTTCTAGGCCTCTCTGGCCCCTGCAGAATTCCTCTCCGCGTCCCTTATCTAGGGATAGGGACTAACCCCACCCAGCGGCCCTGAAAAGGCAAGCGGTGGCCGGAGAACAGTGAACAATGAATACTATACGGGTGATATCTCTATGAAAAAGGCACTAATTACAGGTATCACAGGACAGGATGGCGCTTACTTGGCAGAGTTTCTTCTGCACAAGGGCTATGAAGTCCATGGGATAAAGAGGAGGTCGTCATCCTTTAACACCGCAAGGGTTGATCATCTTTACAGAGACCCCCATGAAAAAGACGTGACGTTCTTCATGCACTATGGTGATCTCACAGATGCAACTAACCTTATTCGGATTATTCAGGAGGTCCGTCCCGATGAGATCTATAACCTAGCTGCCCAGAGCCACGTAAAGGTCTCCTTTGAAACGCCTGAGTATACAGCAAACTCAG
>CAZAKC010000046.1:0-16364 GCA_964485655.1 uncultured Desulfobacteraceae bacterium | reverse complement strand
TGGCATTAATCCCTAAGTGGTGATTTGACCCTAAGGTACCTGTCAGGCTTTAACCTGGCAAAGATGGTGGCCCCGGGGCAAGGAGCTACCATCTTTTCTTTAAATTCCCCACCCAGCACCTGGTAAAGCTCTACGCAACATGAGCACAGGTGTGCGCTGCGGTCGATGGAATAGGGTATTATCCCGTCTTCACCCTCCACATAAAACAAGGGTCTGATAAAGTTGGAATGATTTGCGGTGTGGGACAAATAGAGGAAGTTATAATCAGTCACATCCGATCCCAGCCTTCTTGCCCATCTGAGATAGATTCTCTTTTCGATGTCTTCAACGCTCAGCCATTCCCTCGGGAGGTTTCTGTTGAGTTCGGGCTGCTCAATAAGCCTTTTTTTGTCCTCAATGGAGGCAAGTCGGGGTGGTGAAAAATCTGATTCGGTTATTGTGGCTGCCTTTTTGTCTTCATAACCTTCAAGCTCAAAAGAGCTTACGACCAGATATAGGCCATTTTTTGAAGAGTGCCGGTACCATCCTCCCTGTCTGTAACAGGTCTCAGACCACACAGAGGGCGCAACGCTGGAAATTCTGTTTATACGATCAAGGGGGGTACACATGATGCCTTTGGCAGATTTGAGCTTTACCCCTTTTTCTGCAAGTTCCTCTCTAAGAGTCTTTTCTTCCTGCTCGGTTAACCAGTAGACATGTTTTATATATGTATTTTTTCCCTTTTCCGGCCTTACCACGAGACAGCTCCAATATTCTGTCTTTTTGATATTTAAGTTGATTAGTTATATCATATATGACATATTCCTGACTACTTAAAAGCAGATTACTGCAAAATCGGTCTCTTAGTACTGCTGAAGGGACAGGGCTCTGGGGGAGGGAAAAGAAAGGGTGACTTGAGATGGATAAATTTTTCAAGGTCAAAACCACCGAAGAAGTGCTCAAACTCATAGACCAATTTGACCCTGTTGACACTGAGACGATCCCAATTGCGCAAGCTGGGACGAGGATACTTGCAGAAGATATCATTTCCCCTGAAGACCTGCCCCCCTTTGCTCGCTCATCAATGGATGGTTTTGCGGTGCAGGCAAAGGATACCTACGGGGCCACGGAGAGCATGCCAGCCTTTTTGGAGGTGGCGGGTGAGGTCTCGATGGGTCGGAGACCTGAGGTGAGGGTGGAAAAGGGCCAGGCGGCTAAAATCCCCACCGGTGGAATGCTTCCGCAGGGAGCCGATGCAGTGGTCATGATTGAGTACTGCCACATCCTGGATGAGACAACCATTGAAGTGGCCAAGTCAGTGTCTCCTTTGGAAAATGTCATATCCCCGGGCGATGATGTGAGAGCGGGTGAGGTGCTGCTAAACAAGGGCCGCAGACTGAGACCTCAGGACCTGGGGCTCTGTGCGGCCCTTGGCCTGTCGCCGATCAGGGTCTTCAAAAGGCCCAGGGTAGCCATCATATCTACGGGTGATGAGGTGGTGGAAATTGAGAAGATGCCGACTCCGGGCCAGGTCAGAGATGTTAACAGATATTCTTTGACAGGGTTTTGTATAGAACGAGGTGCCGTCCCACTGCCTCTTGGGCTTTGCAAAGACGACTTTGGTGAACTGCGCAAGACAATAGCCCAGGGCCTCGAGCAATCAGACTGCGTCTGGATATCAGGGGGCAGTTCGGTAGGGACCCGGGACCTCACCCTGAAGGTATTTGAGAGCATGGGAGATTTCGAACTGCTGGCCCATGGCATCTCCATCAGTCCGGGTAAACCTACCATCATTGGCCTTGTTAATGGCAAGGTTGTTGTTGGGCTTCCTGGCCATATAAGCTCCGCCCTTGTAGTGGCCGAGGTATTCCTTACCAGACTTATCTACAGGCTCTGCGGGCTGAGCAGGCCAGAGGAAGAGGGGTTTTGTACCATCAGGGCAAAGATGAGTCGTAATGTGGAATCTGTCTCGGGTAGGGATGATTATATCCGGGTGAAGCTGGTGAGGCGCGGCGGAGATCTAATTGCCGAGCCAATATTCGGGAAATCAGGCCTAATCTCTCCGCTGGTCGAAGGTGATGGCCTGGTGAGGATTCACAGGAATACAGAGGGTGTCTATGGTGGGGATGAGGTGGAAGTGTACCTTTTCAGGGCTGTGAATTTTACAGGCGGGATGTGATGAAAAGAAGAAAAGTATATCTTGCAATGAAGAGCCTGAAGGAGGCGAGGGAGCTGTTTTTCTCTGAGCTGGGTTCTAGGCGCACGCAGCTCGAGGTAGTTGATACTGAGAGGGCCCTGGGAAGGGTAACCGCGGAGCCTGTCTTCGCAAGACTCTCTTCACCTACATATCATTCTGCTGCAATGGATGGTATCGCGGTCAAATCAAATCTGACTTTTGGTACCTCAGAGAGGAAACCCAAGGTGCTCAAGATCGGGGCGGACGCTGTCTGGGTGAATACCGGGCAACCTTTGCCTAAAGGCTTCGATGCCGTGATAATGGTAGAGAAGCTTCACCAGTTGGATGAGGATAATGTGGAGATAAGGTCCCCGGCATATCCATGGCAAAATGTGAGAAAGGTGGGCGAGGACATTGTGGCCACCCAGCTACTTTTCCCCCAGAATCACCGGATAAGGGCCATAGACATAGGAGCACTTTTAAATGGAGGGGTTTTCTGCGTAAAAGTGTGGAGCAGGCCGAAGGTGGCCATAGTGCCCACGGGATCCGAATTGGTGGATTACAGGAGCGTGCAGGAGGGAAATACCCTGGAAGCAGGGCAAATTCTCGAGACTAATTCCCGCGTTTTGGCAGCAATGGTGGAAGAAAATGGCGGTGAGGCCATAATCTACGAATTGGTTCCAGACGATGTGGCTGAGATCAGGGATACAATACTACGCGCTATAAACTCAGAGGCCGATGTGGTGATCATAAATGCTGGCTCATCGGCGGGGAGCAAGGACTTCACGGTCCATGTAATTGAGGAGCTAGGGCAGGTCTTGGTTCATGGTGTTGCCATGATGCCCGGAAAGCCCACTATCTTGGGTATTGCCAACAGCAAACCTGTAGTGGGTAATCCCGGCTACTCTGTGTCATCCGTGCTTTCCTTTGAGCAGTTTGTCAAGCCCCTGTTGTACAAGCTTCAAGGATTGGAGGCGCCAGAGTCCCCAAAGGTCAAGGTTTTTCCCACCAGGGACATACCCTCTAAGCTGGGTATCGAAGAGTTTCTGCGGGTCAGCATCGGCAAAGTGGGTGAACGATACGTTGCCACTCCACTGGCCAGGGCAGCAGGCTCCATTACGACCCTTACACGTGCAGAGGGTATATTGAGGATTCCCGAGCTATCAGAGGGGATATTACAGTCAGAAGAGGTGGAGGCAGAACTCCTTGTAGAGGAAAAGGACCTGCTCAATACCGTGGTGTTCATAGGGAGCCATGACATAACAATTGACATTTTATCCGATGAAATCAGAAAAGAAGGAAAAGGGATACGCATCTCCTCGTCAAATGTGGGCAGCCTGGGGGGACTAATAGCGTTGAGGAAAGGTACCTGCCATTTTTGCGGAACTCATCTGCTGGAGCCCGAAACAGGTGAGTATAATCTTTCTTATATCCGGAGGTACCTAAAAGGGATACCAGTGGCAGTATTTCACCTGGTCAAGAGGCAGCAAGGTCTCATGGTTGCCAAGGGAAATCCAAAAAACATCAAGGGGCTTGAGGATCTAACTAGAGAAGATGTGAGCTTTGTGAACAGGCAGTCAGGATCTGGAACAAGAGTATTGCTGGACTTTAAGTTGCAACAGGCTGGGATAGAGCCTGACAGGATTCGAGGCTATGACCACGAGGAGTTCACCCACATGGCAGTCGCTGTCGATGTAGTGAGCGGGGCAGCAGACTGCGGTATGGGTATTTATGCGGCAGCCAAGGCACTGGATCTTGACTTTATACCCATAGAATCGGAACAGTACGATATCGTTATCCCGAAAGGGCTGCTGGAAGAATCGAACATTAAGGCAATAGTGCAGACGATTAGCTCTGAAAACTTTCGCGAAAGGGTCAAGGCCCTTGGGGGCTACGATCCATCAAGGAGTGGGGAGTTGTTCGCCTTAGTTGAGTGAGGGGTTTTAAGGTGGGGGACCTGAAAGTCAAGTCAAGGCAGTGGATAGTGGATGAAAACGACAGAATTATTATGGGACAGGGCAGGAGTCAGATACTTGAGAGCATTGAGAAAACGGGTTCCATAAATAAGGCTGCTAAGCTACTGAAAATGTCTTACAAGGCTGTGTGGAGCAAGATCAGGGCCACTGAGGAACACCTGGGCGCTAGGGTCGTTGATGCAGACAGGAGGCTGGGTACTCGGCTGACTCCAGAAGGAAGGAGATTGTTGGAAAAGTATCGCAGATTCAGGAGCAGATGCATTAGGGAAGAGGAAAGGATATTCAGAGATATTTTCGGTTAAAGCCAGTGGAATGGTAAAGGCTCAATAAACCCTCTTGCTCCATTCCATTGAGCTGTTATGCGGAACTCATGCGTGGAGGGATTTGCAGATGACGATGAAGAAATCAGAGCCGCCCGTGGTTTGTGTTGTCGGGACCTCAGGGGCAGGTAAGACAACGTTGCTCGAAAAACTTATTCCCGTACTTACCCGAAGGGGGGTTAGGGTTGGAACGCTGAAGCATGATGTGCACGGATTTGAGATTGACGAGCCGGGAAAGGACAGTTACAGACACAAGCATGCCGGGGCCACCATCAGCATCATTTCATCCCCCAGGCAGGTGGCCATGGTTATGGATACAGACCATGACTTGGGCGTTGGAGAACTTCTTCCCTTTTATTCAAGAGTAGACATTGTGTTAGCAGAGGGATATAAACGGGAGAATTATCCCAAGATTGAGGTGTTCAGGAGGGCAGTGCATCCAGCCCCCCTTTGCCTTGGCGATAAAAATCTTATAGCCGTGGTTACTGATGATGCCGATGCATTACATTTTTCTGTCCCTAGATTTATGTCGGATGAAATTGAGGGATTGGCTGAGTTCTTGCTAGAGAAGTTTCTGGGCTCAGGAGAGGAAATAAGGCAGAGGGCTAAGTCTTGAATTGGGCGGAGAAATAAACACCAATTTACATTGAAAGGAATGTGTATGCATTTTTTTCCAATTCATCAAATGTTGATGGGGTATTCTTTCCAAAGGGCCTTTGGACATGATATCATTCAAATGGTTATACATGCAGGCCTGATAGTCAAATTTGTTCTGCTTATTTTGCTGGGCTTCTCAGTCATCTCATGGGCCATAATCCTGATGAAGATACGCATGTTCAAGAAAGCCAGAGCCGAGACAGAGGAATTTTTGGATCTTTTCTGGGAAAGCCACGCTATGAAAGAAGTTTACAGGGCATCGGAGGAACTGGAGTACAGTCCTGTGGCACGCCTTTTCCGGGCAGGATATGCGGAATTCGCGAAAATCCGCAAGATACAGGCCACGGGAAGCGGCCCGGAGGCCTCGCAGGGCCCCGATCCTGCCGTTACGAGGGGTGGCAGGGTGATAATGGACAACCTGGAGCGCTCTTTGCGTAAGGCCATGGTGGACCAGGTTAGCCGGCTTGAGAGCGCTCTGAACTTTCTTGCTACCACAGGCAATACGGCTCCATTCATCGGGCTTTTCGGCACCGTATGGGGTATTATGGAATCTTTCAGGGGCATAGGCGTGAGGGGCTCGGCAAGCCTGGCTGTCGTGGCCCCAGGGATATCCGAGGCCCTTATAGCCACCGCTGCGGGGCTTGCTGCCGCAATCCCTGCGGTTGTCGCATTCAATTATTTCAGTAATCGTGTTTCTGATCTGAGCGCAGAGATGGAGATCTTTTCATCCGATTTCCTGAGCATCATGGAGAGGAGGCTTTTCAGGGGGCAAGTGAAGGCCGGGTGATGATGCAGCGAAGTGGCAAAAAGTACATGTCTGAGATAAATGTCACGCCATTGGTGGACGTGATGCTGGTGCTCTTGATTATTTTTATGGTAACCGCACCGATGATGAGTCAGGGTGTCAAGGTCAATCTCCCTAAAACTACGTCTAAAAATATTAAGACGTCCGAAGAGCCCCTGGTGATTACTATTACGCGGAATAAGGAAATATTTCTGGAAAGCCATAAACTTCCGATGGATGGACTGGACATCAAGATAGCAAAAATCTTTGAAAATCGGCGGGATAAAGAGGTCTTGCTTCGGGCTGACAAAGACGTACCTTATGGTTTTGTGATCCGGGTAATGGCAAAAATAAAAAAAGCAGGCATTAATAAGTTGGGGATGGTGACTGAGCCTCTTGAATGATTTTGCCGAGCAAAGGGTGTTGTGGGGCTAACGGATGCAACGCGAATGGAAAAAAATGTTTCTCCTTTCTTTCCTGATTCATTTGGCGGTGTTCTCCCTGGTCTTTTTAGTGCCTGAATCAGCCCCGACAAGGTCCCTAAAAGGCGTCATATACGAGGTCAATTTGGTTGAACTCCCCAAGGCGGGAAAACCTGGCAGGCATGTGGGAAGGAAACCGGTTAGGCCAAAAAAGGGGATTGTTTTACGCAGGACAAGGAGCAGAGTCAGGCGGCTTAGAAGCGCAAAAGCGAAAGAGAAACCTATTGTCATCGCAAAGAAGAGGATAAAGCTAAGGAGGAAGAGAGTAAAGAAGATTGATAAGATATCTGATAAGACCCTGGAAGAGGCCCTGGCTAAGCTAGAGAAAAAAGTAAAAACCCAGGAGCAGCAAAAGCTAGAATCAAGTCAGGTTGAGAAGGCAATATCGAAAATACAGAAACAGGTAAAAGAGCAAGCCAGTGAGCCAACGGGCGAAGGGTCAGGAGGGGCGCCGCCGGGGATAGCATTGCGCGTCTATAAAATGGAGGTAGAAGATAGGATCAAGAGTAACTGGGCCTATCCTGTAGGTATTACGGATGAGGAGAAGAGGAAGGGATTAGAAGCAATTGTTGTACTTATCGTTAAGAGGGACGGGACCATTTCTGAATATCATTTCAAGAAAAGATCAAATGACCCCTTTTTCGATGAATCGGTGACAAAGGCCATTGAAAAGTCAAATCCTTTGCCCCCCTTTCCTGAAGGCTACGTGAAGAGTTCTGAGCAAATAGAGATAAATTTTAACCTGAGTGAATTTGAGTCTGCCTGATTCCGTGAGCATATCAGCAAAGTTGGATTTCTTGTTAGGTATGGTGAGGTAGATAAATGAAGGGAAAACTTTTTGCGACTGTGGTCATTGGTATGATGTTGCTTTTTCCTGCCATGGCTCATGCCACCATTTATATTGACATAAACGCACCATCCATAAATAAATTCAAGATCGCGGTAGCCGACTTTCACGACCTGGGCCAGCAAAAGGATCACCCGGAGTTATCCCGGAAGCTCGCAGATGTGATCAATCATGACCTGGATCTCAGTGGATATTTCGCCCCCATTGACAGGAAGGCCTTCCTGGAGGATGAAAACGAAGGCATCACCTTGGAGGATATAAATTTTAAAAACTGGTCTGTGATCGGTGCCGAACTGTTGATAAAGGGTGGGTATACCGTTATTGGGAATCACGTGGAAGTGGTTGCGAGGCTCTTTGACACTTACCGTGGCAAGCAGCTTATGGGTAAGCGGTTTCTTGGCGAGCTTGCAAATTACAGGTGGCTCGCGCACAGGTTGAGCAACCAGGTAATAAAGGTGCTGACAGGTCAGGACAGTATGTTTTTGACCAGGATTGCCTATGTAAGTACCAAGACTGGAAATAAAGAGATATATCTCTCTGATTATGACGGGTACAACTCCAAGGCCCTCACCTCAGACAAGAGCATAGCCCTTTCTCCGCGTATTTCTCCTGAGGGGACCCGCGTAATTTACACCTCGTACAAGGATGGAAGGCCAAAGTTATACCTTAAAGATCTACGTTCGGGTATGGTGAGGGTTCTCTCTGCACGCAAGGGCTTGAATATCGGCGCAGCCTGGACACCAGATGGGACCAGGATCGCCCTTACGCTGAGCATAAGGGGGAATCCGGACATATTTCTTATTGATTTGAATGGCAGAATCATAAAGAGGCTAACCTCGAACTGGGGAATTGATGTCTCTCCGTCCTTTTCACCTGACGGTAAGAAAATGGTCTTCGTGTCAAATCGTTCGGGTTCTCCCCAGCTTTATATTAAAGACCTGGGCAATGGTAACAGCAGACGGCTGACTTTTGACGGTAATTATAATACGTCACCGTCCTGGTCCACGCTGAACAAAATTGTTTATACTTCTATGAATCATGGCTCATTTGACATATTTACTATAGATCCAGAGGGGGGGGAGCCAAGACAGTTGACAGGAGATTCAGGAAATAATGAGGATCCCTGCTGGTCCCCTGATGGCAGATACATCGTGTTCAGTTCGAGTCGTCTTGGAAAATATCATCTCTATATTATGACAGCTAACGGTCAAAACCAACGCAGGATAATCGGCAGGAAAGGGGAACAGACTGCTCCCTCGTGGGGACCTGTAGGGACCCAAGGGCGATAATAGCAATGTCGTTTTGGGCAGCTTGCCATAACCGGAATCTGTCCCCTGATTCCAGAGTATTTGACATTTGGATTTTGTCATTTGGGATTGATGACTCTCAACTTACTATCTCCTTGCAATATATTTCTGGGCATGATAAAAGACCGATTCAGGCTACTAGATTTAGTAGCAAACTGAGCATATCGTGGTATGATAACAGCCGAGGAAATCTGATTTTTTGAGAGGTGGCCCCTGCACGGAAAGGGGGTAATGTCTTTTCTGGTTAGGAACCAACAAATTCAGGAGGTGCGGTGAACATGAAATCTAAGACCAATTTGATTATGGCGGCCTTGGCGCTCTTAGTGGCATGTGTCTTTATGGTGAGTTCCTGTGCGAAAAAACAGGTAAAGGTCTCCGAGGGTGCGCAGCCTGCTGTACAACAGCCCCAGGCTCAACCCGGCGGAGAGGCTGTGCAGCCTACTGCTGCCCCTAAGAAGGTAGAAACAGGGGTGACGCCTCAGTACCAAAAAGCAGAGGCCGAGAGGCAGGCAAAACTGAGAGAGCTTGCACAAAAGCAAAAACTTATGGATGAGATAAGAGAGTTTGAGAATGAGAAGATATACTTTGATTTTGACAAGTCCGACCTGAAGCCTGAGGCGCGGGCGATCTTGAGGAAGAAGGCCGACTGGCTCCTGAAGCACCCTGAATACTCCGTGCGCATTGAGGGAAACTGTGACGAGAGGGGAACGAATGAATACAACCTGGCACTGGGGCAGAGAAGGGCGGATGCGGCCAAGAAATTTCTGATGGCCCTGGGCGTCGATGAATCGAGGATTTCCACCATTAGTTATGGCGAGGAGCGCCCTGTCGACCCACGTCATTGCGAGGAGGCCTGGGCCAAGAACAGGCGCGATGAGTTCAAGCTGATGAAGTAAGGCAGAGAAAAGCTGGCCCGCTGCTCTTTGTTGAGATATTAATGAAGTCAGGGGTTCTGCGCAACATGGTGTGAATACGCTGAATTATGGGGCCGAACTTCGCATGAAGTTCGGCTTAAAATTTTCTGGAGGCGACAAAAATGCGGAATCGATCAAACCGATACGTGGTAACAGTGGCATGCGTGTTTCTTTTTACAATACTGGTGGTTTCGTCGTGTACCATGATCACGCAGCAGGACTTTCTGGCCCTGAATGATCGGGTAGTCGCTTTGAGCGCCAGGGTGAGTGACATTGAAAAGACTCTTGACAAGAAACTCTCAACAGATGTGGATTCCAAGATTGAGCCAATCCGAACCAATCAGGCAGATCTAATGGCTGAGCTTGATAAAGTTAAAGAGCAGCTACAGGACCTTTCGGGAAAGGTGGAAGAAAACAGCCTGTTGATCAAGCGAGGAGTGGAGAAAGATACTACCACTCAGGATATGACCAGGGCCCAACTGGCGAAGCTGGCAAAGAGAGTGGATGAGTTGGAGAGCCAGGTTAAGGCTATGAAACAGGCAGCAGTGGTTCAGCCCTCAACAGGGACATCTACTTCGACTACACCACCTCCTGCCACGGCGCCCCGCGTGGTATCGGCTGTACAGAAAAAAGGGGCTCCAAAGACCGAACAGGATGTATACGACAGCGCCATGGCCCTATTCAAGGAAGGCAAGTATGATGAGGCCATAGTGAATTTCAGGGATTTCTTAAAGAAATATCCTTCCTCTGACCTTGCTGATAACGCACAGTTCTGGATCGGCGAGAGTTACATGGCCATGGGGCAGTATGAGAAAGCGATACTTGCATACCAGGAGGTCATTACCAAATACCCGGATGGAAATAAAGTGCCCAGCGCTATGCTCAAGCAAGCCCTGGCATTTTATCAAATAAAGGATAAGGTGAGTGCAAGGCTACTGTTAAAAAAAATAATAAGAAAGTATCCCAATTCAGAGGAAGCCAAAATAGCAGCAGCAAAGCTAAAGACAATAAAGTAAGTTCGATTGTCCAGGGATTAAATTCCCGCACAAGTTGTTGCACAAAAGAGCCACTTGTTTTGAATGCTGACCCGCCGGGCTCCTGAAGACTGATTCTATGAAAATATACTTTCGCTAAGGGCCGACATGATATCGCTGCGGCTTATTACTCCCACAAGGTTACGCGGATCTCTTCCATCTGTAACCGGAAGTACGGGACAGTCGCTTGAGCTTAAGGCCCTGAGGGCAGTGAGAAGGGTGTCTTCCTCTGTCAGGATGGTCATGTCTTTGGTGGCGATCTCTATTGCTGGTGTTGTGGAAGCCAGATTGCTTTCCATGGCGTGGATGACATCGGCCAAGGACACAATTCCCAGTAGGTGACCTCTCTCATCAAGCACAGGAAAGTATTCGGCTTTTTTCTCAAATATGAATTTCCGAAGATTCTCAAGAGGCGTGTATTCATGAACAGTTTCCATGTCTATCGTCATAGCGTCCTTAACAAGCATTGATTGCAGGTGCTCCAGTTCAGTAACTGGCCTTCTTTCCTCTTCTGTTGGTCCAGCCTTTAGTTTGTCCACCATTTCATTGTAGGCCTGAATCACCTCTCTCCTGTCCAGCATCCCAAGGAGGTGTGTGGGATCAGTTTCCCTGACAACAGGTAACTGATTCAGATTTTTTATCGTGAACTTACGAAGGGTATTGTTCAGGTCTTCAGAAGGAGTCACATAGATGATATCTGTATTTGCTATGTCCCTCATCAGTATCAGATTCCCCACTTCCTGATCAAACAGGATACCCCTGATATCGTTTATAGAGAAAATGCCGGTAAATCTGCCATCCTTGTCAACGACCGGAAAGTACTGCTGTTCTCCTGAGGCCAGTATGTCTCTAAACCGGTCAAAGGTCATATCCTCTGGGATAAGCTGTACCCGCTTCAAATGGGGCAGGAGATCGGCCACCTTGATAGCAGCAAGCACATCTACGAAGAATTCACCTCTATGCGCATTGGAGGCCACCTTGTTTGGGACCTGTTTTATATAAATAGTCCATTTGCGGGTGACCATGTAAGCGAGAGTGCATACCAACATACTAGGGAGTAACAGATGATAGGAGTTGGTCATTTCGCTGACAAAGATGATGGTGCTGATAGGGGCGTTGGATACGGCTGCAAAAAACCCAGCCATACCGACAATCACGAATGCTCCGGGATGAGTGATTATACCAGGTATAAGATGATTAAAGGTTCGGCCCACAATGCCCCCCAGCGCACTCCCGATGACTACAGAGGGACCGAAGACCCCACCGCTGCCACCAGATCCAATGGAAAAAGATGTGGTCAGAATCTTGCCAAAGGCAAGGCTTAGTAAAAACAAGGTTGGTAGCTGATTGTCCAGCGCCATCTGGACGTAGCCATAGCCAAAGGCAAGGGTTTGAGGCAGGAAGAAACCAACTATACCTGTTAGTAGCCCACCGATAGCCGGCTTTATGTGGTTAGGCATGTTAATCTTCTTGAAGACCTTATGCACGCCATAAAATGATTTTATATAGAGTACGCCTGCTCCAGCCAGCACGAAGGACAATACTATGTAAGGACCAAGCTCCAGCGGGTTTTGAAACGTAAAATCTTGAGAACTGAACAATGACCCCCAACCAAAGAAAAGACAGAACAAGCAGTATGCCACTACGGACGATATTCCGGCAGGTATTATAACTTCGGCTTCGAATTCAGGGTCCTTATAGAGCACCTCGGCTCCAAATAGGGCACCAGCAAGGGGCGCTCTGAAGATACTTCCTATTCCGGCTCCTACACCTGCCGCAAGCATTATGCGGCGTTCCCGTTCGGTAAATTTCATTGTTGTTGCCAGAAAGGAGCCAAACCCTGCGCCAATCTGCGCAATAGGCCCCTCGCGGCCTCCTGACCCGCCTGAGGTTATGGTAAGAGCTGATGCAATGGTTTTGATGATGGGAATCCTTGCCCGAACGAAACCGCCCTTGTTATGATAAGCATCAATGGCTGCATCTGTGCCGTGTCCTTCTGCTTCAGGAGCAAAGGTATATACAAGCCAACCGCTGAGTATGCCGCCCAAGGCGGGCACAAACAAGAGCATCCAGCGAGTAAACGGAGTTCCAGCAGGTGAAAACATGTGGGATTCACCCGCTGGGGGAGGCGGTCTGTAGCCAGCCAGGTAATCAAGGAAAAAATGAAGGCCTACCTCGCACAGATACTGGAAAACAACAGATCCCAGTCCTGCAATAATGCCGATGAGCACATAATAGAAGACGAACTTTCCAGCGGTCATGAATCGACCGCTCTTAAGCTCGGGAGGTACAATTGAATTTATTAAGTCCGCAAACGCTCTCGGCATAGTGTGAAACCTAAAATGCTTGGGTACGGGTTTTTATGATCGAGAGGAAGCAAGTCTCGTATGGTGTGGTGAATCAGCACAAGCCCTTTATAGTTGCGCTTTTCGATCCAGTCAAGGAGAAACAGGCCCACAGGAAAGCCTCTTTTGATGACTTGCGATGGCAAAGCAACAAACAATAGCACCACTGGAAATTGCTTAAGATGACAGAGGCAATTCCGATTCAATGCGTAAGACATAAATGGATAGAGGTGAACGGGATTCATCTTCTATCTATATATGCCGAAATAATGCTGCAGTAGTCGAAAGAAAAGCAAATTAGGTAATATTTATTTAATGTTAACCAGCATGTCGGAATTAGGGTTGACTTTAGGCGTTTTCAGTATTATAAATTGTTAACCAGGATTTAAAGGATCACAACAAGCGAATAACGAGAATTCCATATATAGAAAGAGGGGATGAACATGCCAGAAATTATGACAACAAAAGAATTGGCGAAATATCTCAAGCTACACGAGATAACCATATGTAAGTATGCTGCTGAGGGCAAGATTCCCGCTATCAGGATTGGCAGGGTCTGGAGGTTCGACAAGGAAGCAATAGATAGATGGATAAGCGGCGGACAGAAAGCCGACAGTACCGAGGACCAGGAGAACAAAAGATAAGGCCTGTTGGTGCTGAGGATATTGCAGGCGACAGGCCATAGCAGTAAGCATAGTACATCAATAGCAAGGGTTTGGGAAGCCACTGTGGAGGTAGATCCGGGTGGGCTTTTCAGTATAAAAGGTAGGGTTTTCTAAAGTCGAGATATGCCTTCAGGTCTTCTTCCCACGTCTTTTCCAGGGAGAGGACATCTATGCCTTCCTGAAGCCTTTTCACCACCTGTGTATCTCCAATAATGAGGTCAATAGGTCTCCTGTCAAATACATATTCATAGGGAGGCCCTTTCCACTCCAGCTCATCCCGGTAACACTGCAATATAGCCTGTAAGAACAGGAGGGAAGTCCTATAAGGCCGGTATTGATGGATGCTGGTTACATGTATGAAAAACCCATTGCACCGTTGTCCGCACCATTTATTGAATGTTGGCGTAAACCGAAACTCCGCAGACATGCATCCCTTAACGGCGGAAAGGGGAATGTGATCCATTACTGTACGTGGCACCAGAAAAGGCGCTCCAAATATCTCAAAAGGTCGACAAGTACCACGTCCCTCAGAGAGATTTGTCCCCTCCCAAATCACCTGCCCCGGATAGACATAAGCGGTTTGGGGCAGTGGCATATTGGGAGATGGCATCAGCCATGGAAGGTGTGTATCTGTCCAGGACATGTTCCGAGTCCATCCTTTCATGGGAATTACTTCCAGATCGCATGCGAGCCCAAAGGCGTCGTTAAACATCAGGGCCATTTCTCCCATTGTTAAACCATGGCGCATGGGTACAGAATAGGGACCTACAAATGAAAACAGATCCCGTTTGAGGAGATTGCCCTCTACTATTTCGCCACCAAGAGGGTTAGGACGATCCAAGATAACTATTTTCCTGCCATGTCTGCTGGCTGCCTCCATGCAGTTTAGCATGGTTGAGGCAAAGGTATAGACCCGGCAACCTACATCCTGCAGATCGACTATCAGGACATCTATCAGGTCCAACATTTCCCGTGACGGCTCCCTCGTCTCGGCATAAAGGCTAAACACGGGGATCCCCAGGTCTTCATCCTGACCATGAGGGCTCTCCCGCATGTTATCCTGTTCTTCGGCGCCATAGCCATGTTGTGGTGTAAACAGGGCCTTCAGTCTGCTAGAGAAAAGCGATGATATAATATGCTTGGTTGAGCGCAGCCGGCTGTCTACCGATGCCTGGTTACATAACAGACCCACTCTCAGGCCTCTCAATTTCTTCCATGGGCCTTCCGCCAGATGTTCAATACCAAGCATAACACGTCTGTTCATGTCTTTTTTCCTTATCGGTTTTACTATCTTATGTTCAAGGTGTACAATTTCCCTATGCCCGAAGCACATTGCCCATTGTGAACTTACCATGCGGTAAATGGGAGGGCATCGGCTTCGTGGCAGGAGAATCATATCAATGAACAAGAGCATTTTACATCTCTGTATCACCCTGGTCATTTGCGTTCAATTGCTTTTTTCCACCGATTTACAAGGCGCTACATATGGGACAATGAGTGCCAGGGGAATTAAGGTTATATTTCCGCCTGGCATGGGAGGAGCGGCCAAAGAAGTTATTTCTCTTTACCCGGCTGCGCGAGGAGAAGTGGAGGAGTTCTTTGGATGGTCCCTTATCGGCACGCTTACGGTATTAATTAATAAAGAGCAGAGGCAGGGCTTTGCTGAAACATCAAAGGATTTGGTGGTGGGATACGCAATCCCAAAGCGAAGTCTTATTGTCATCTTTTACTCAAGGACTTCAACAAGCCCCAGGAACTTGAGAGTGGTGCTCAAGCATGAACTTTGTCATATCATACTCCACCAATACATTAGCAGGGTGATAGTGCCCAGGTGGCTTGATGAAGGCATTGCCCAGGTAGTTAGTGGGACCGCTGGCGAAGTGGGTGTCGGTAGGGAATCTGACGTATTGCGCCTGGCCCGTAAAACCCGTGGTGTTATAAGCCTGGAGTCTCTAAAGGAGAGTTTACCTTCAAGGCCCGAAGGAGCATTGTTGGCCTACGCAGAATCAAGGGAATTTGTCAGATATCTCATAAATAAGTTCGGCAGGAGCAGGGTTTTGTCAATACTGCGGGTGATGAGAGAGGGAATTCCTGCCCGGGAAGCGATATACAAGATTACGGGGTCAAAACTTCAGGACCTAGAGGTCAGGTGGAGCCGCACCCTGGAGAAAAGGGACACATGGTTTGCAAGGCTCAGCTATTATCTCTATGAAATCCTTTTTGGCCTCGCAGCCTTGATCTGCGCATATGCCTTTTTGCGGCAGATCAGGGCGAGAAGGCTAAACAAGGACAGTGGAGATCTGGAGGAAGAGTAAAATGGAAATTGCCACCTCGGGCCATCTTTGCTATGAATGAGACAGGACAACCCGTATTGAGGATCTCACTATCCCGAATTAACAATAACTACCTGGTGCTCAGGGAACTAAAGAGTATGGGTGATATGATTACCATTATATTGAATGGCTTTGAGGAAAAGGTTCCATCAAACAGCACTATAGCCGCCATTATTGAGCTATTTGAGGAAAGAGACGCTCACCTCATTGTGGAGCACAATGGGAGGTTTGTTTATCCGAAAGATTATGGCTTAGTAACTGTAAAGAATGGCGATCGCGTGGAGTTTATCAATCCAAGTTTTGGAGGATGAGAAAGGAGGAATACATGGAGTTTCCGCACCTATTTTCGCCTATAAAGGTCTCCGGCATGGAACTGAGAAACCGGATTGTTATGACAGCCATGCATCTTGGTTATACACCGGAAGGTGAGGTTACGGAGCGTTTGATAGATTTTTACGAGCCTAGGGCGAGAGGAGGTGTAGGCCTTATCATAGTGGGAGGATGTCCCATTGATGAATACGGGGGCATGGCAGGAATGATAGATC
>CAZAKC010000045.1:0-16618 GCA_964485655.1 uncultured Desulfobacteraceae bacterium | reverse complement strand
GATGTACCAAGACAGTGTCAAAGATGAAATAAGGAGGGATAATATCCGAAATGCCCTGGAGGCTGGGGATATCAGAAGAAGAGATGATATTTTGACCCAGGAAGCTGATGCTCAGGCTGGTAGAGTGACCCGAGACCACGAGGGCAACTGGGTAAGGGCTCAACAATATATTTTGCGTCCTGATAACAAGACAATAAAGGTTTTGAACGTATGTTTAAGAGGCAAAGATGCGGGGGACTTGAGTGGTCTGTCAACAATGGATTTTACGACCACTTTAAAAACGGATTACCAGGGTGACTTAAGAGCGCTCCCCTGGGGGAAATGGTTAGATACGGAGAGAGGCTTGGAGTTTTTTGGCGATGTTGTATTGACAGATATAGAGCCGGACCCAAACCACATGAGAACTCCTGAGTTACAAGAAATGTATGTTCAGTTCACGAATTCTGAAGGTGAGTCTCTCAGATTTGATAGAGCGTTTGGTGAAGAAGCTCCTGTCGTGTATAAGGATTCTTTTATTCAGCCGATTAAGGAGGAAACGCTTTCATTATCGAGTAAAGTCATAGGCGATAGATCATATACTTATAGCGAAAACGGTGGCGCCGGGACCTTTGGAATCAATGATGCAAGTCCGGGAATCGAATATGTACTTGTGGATACCGCAATGGCGTCAAGAAATCTAGATATTAAGTTTTTCCTTTCTGATGATTTGGGTACCCGGGACAAGGCCATCCCTGCTAATGATGATTTTCGAGAGATCTGGGATGCCTTAAGGGTAAACGAGAGTGGAGCGGCTAGTATAGGAGAGAACAACCTTGAAATCTCCATTGACGAAACTGCTTCAGTCTTCAGTAGGCCAATAAATGTTGTATACATACCCATGTCACGGATGGTCTGGCGCGACCATGATGCAAAATAGAGCTTCTTATTGTCCCTTGGATTTCTTAGTGTTTCAAAGTAAGCAATCAGGGGATTACGGCTAAGATGTGATTAAGGTTTCTTAACGAATCTGCACAATGCTTTTATTGACGAATATCAGCCACAGGCCGAAGTGCCTGTGGCTTTTCCTTGGGCATTAAAGACAGGAGGAAATGCTATGGAAACAAGGCTAGGTTTCAATATGTTGAGAGGAGTGATTATCACTTTAGTTGTTTCATTAGTCCTATTGTGGCCACTTCTCGCTAGGGGGGCTAATAATAAAACAGCACAGGATGTAGTCAAAGAGCAACTTCCACCACAGACCGCGACTTTTGGCCCAAGTTTTTGGGACCGCACTATGTTTATTGCTGATATAAATGCATTTTTCACGCTCTCACATCTGAACAAAGCAGGTACCTTGGGGGGCGGACAGCTCAACGCCGTATTGGCTCCGGTGTACCGATTTAATCCGAAAAGTTATTTTATTCTGATGTATGATGGGCATTATTACCGAAAAAGGGACTTTTATTCTGACGAAATAGGCCCTAAGGAGCGTAAAGAGTTCATGGCGCACACATTTCAGCCTATGTTTAGAAAAGATTTCGGAAGGCATAATGCATATTCTATAACCCCTTCTGTATTCTATACAGCCACATATAATAAAGATATCGATGCTGCCCGGTGGCAAGATGGCCTATATAATTACAGGGATCTGGGTGTGAGCCTTCAGTTTGATCGAAGGGGTTTTCTCGACAGGCTGGGCAAGGTCTCATTAACAGCCCAGTATTACAGACGCAGGTATCCTAATTATGCATCTTTACTCTCCCTGACAGGGCTTGATTTAAGAAATCCGGTGACAGGGCAGTCGGAGATCAATGTGGAGAAAAACGAAAAGGATTATCATGGCATACTGTTTAAGGGAAATTATCTTCATCTGAAGCCGCTCGGATTTTCAGTTAAAGGACAATATTCCGTATTGTATAAGAACCTGGATGACAAGAAGGTGGTGGGATCTGATGGCGTTTTGACCTCAGAGGGAGAAAAAGGCTATTTGAACACTCTGTCCGTTGATACCTGGTACACATTTGACATTGGTGGTGGTCTGAAAGTTGGACTGGGTCTAGTAGGAAGTTTTAACAGAAGCAATCAAAACTACTATGACGCAATGCAGACCCTGACACTAGCCGATGACGAATTTACTCCTTCCTACTATGACTATAATCTGTATAAGTTAGAACCAAGCTTGTCTTATACGCTCGCAAACTACCCTCTGACTTTACGTGTCTCATATGCTTATCAGAAGACTCTCTACAGACACAGGAAAGCTCAATATCCAAACGGGGTATATAAGGATGAAAAGCAGAGGGACAAGGAACACGATCTCTCAATGGGTTTCCAGTATGAGTTCAGCAGAAACTGGAGCATATTAGGGCAATGGGAATATGTCTCCGCAGAGTCCAATAATGATGACGAAAGGGTCTACAGGTACGACTACACCATCAACAATTTTTCATTAGGTGTAAGTCTTAGGTATTAAGAAGTTTGGGAACATTAGATCCTAGATTAGGTCGACTATTTTTTCACTTGCAATTAAGCAGTCGCTCAATTTTTAGTTCAATCGTCTTGGCGAGCTTCCTTCGCCTGAGGGATATGGCAAGTAACCGGGCTTTTTCATAGCATGCCTTGGCATTACAAGGTTGATTTAGATATCGCTCGTAGATCTGAGCTGTATTATATAAAACTACCAGTTGTCCCATCTTATTTCCGATGCTGTTATCCCATTTCAAGAGCTTTTGGTAGGTCAGAAGGGTGTCCTTGATATCACCTTGACGAAGGTATGTAATAGCAACATTGTTTAACACCTTTGAAACCTGTGGTTTCATATCCAGTTCTTTATAAATCTTAAGGGCTTCCCTGAGAAGCCGTCTTGCCTCTTCGTATTGCCCTTTCGATGTTTTTATGATTGCCAGCTCATTCAGATTATGGGCGATTCCGGGGCGATAGTGTGCCTTCCTTGCCAAACTAAGGGAGGCCTGAAACTTCTTGTATGCATCCTCAGTTTTTCCCTGATCTTCCAGGAGCTGACCCTGGTGATAGAGTTGTTTTGCTCTACGGAGCCTGTAGGCGTGTATGCCACAGCTACAGAGCAACGTAACCAAGAAAGCGGACAATGCCAGGGGGCAGATGACACTATGGGATATGTTAGGGCTATACTTTCTGTCCGTATCAAACAATGTTAACATGTCCACTCATTTTGGGGTTTAAACACTAACGCCAACGTCTAGTCCTTCAGATGGATGTCTACGTAACGCGCAAGTATCTCCGCAGTGGCCCGTGGAGGCCGCACAGCGAGATAATTATCTATGATAAAGTGTGCCATCTCATGGGCGAGTATGCCTTCGTGGAGGTCTTTTACGTTTAGATATATGGTCTTGTCCCTGAAACGATACCAGGCCCTGATCCTGCACTCCGTGCCGTAGATTTGCCTATAAGCCTGGCAAAGTTGGCTCCGGTTCGGGTAGAGGTTAATAGTAACCGGCCTCATGGCCTTCCTCATACCCAGTATCTGCTGGACTCTTTCGAATACGGCATCCACCTTTTCAGCTATTTCTGAGACACCTTGTTTCGGGTCTGCAGAAGAAAATAATCCAAAAAATATACCTGAACCAGGTCCGTATCGAAGCTTTCGCCTGAGTTGCATCAAGTCCCGTAAAGATCGATAGTGGATTATTGAGTGCTTTGTCTCCAGACATTGCCATGTACTCGGAGATTGGGCCAAAGAATATGCTGGTTCGGAGTATGTCAGGGCCAGCGATATGAATACAACAAGGAGGTAAAATACGTAGGAAATTTGTCTATAAGGTCTATACACCCTTCCCATCCAAGTTGTATATTAGATTATGAAACGGCTTTGTAAGTTTGCTCTAGTGCGATCAATAGCCTGAACAAGTTCCTGGCTCACGTTGGCTTCACGTGCTATACGGTCCAATTCGTCAAGATCAGTCTTAACTTCCAATATTTTATCTCTTAACTGCATGACAGCATTATTGAGTGATTGTGCTAGTTCGGCTACTTGGTCCCTTTTTCTAAGTGATACGTGGAGAGTCAGATCCCCGTTTCCGATTGTGCTCAGCTCTTTTTGCAGTCTGTAAAGAGGTCCTGCTATTCTGTGGGAGACAAATAATGTCACAGCCACAGTAGCTATCGTAACTAAGCCAAGGGTTATAAGGTTCGTGTAAAGGAGTGCGGGTAAAATAACGGCCGCTGTACTTTGAATGCTTAATCTGGAATTTTCGAACGTGGATGTGAGAGTTCCTCTTGTAAAGAACAGGATCAATGTGCTGGAGACAATCACTGCTGCTAGGACCAGGATACAAAATTTCAGGATGAAACTGATCTGAAAACCCTTTTCAATGAGATGTACTTGCCTTTTATTACCCGGAACATGCTTCGGCATCTTATGTCCTCCATCAGCGCCTTTTAAAGAAGATCGTGATTTATCTTTACCTTTGCGGCCTTTCTGAGACCCTGCATCCATTGCTCAAGGAGCCTGGTTTTTTTTTCTTCCTTAAGCTGTGCTTCGATTTGGCTTCTAATTTTTGTGAGAGGCGGTATATGTGAATTCTTCTTAAGCATTTTGTTATATCTATCGAGGATTTCTTCTTCCGAGACCAAGCATTTCTTAGCTATCTCTTT
This sequence comes from uncultured Desulfobacteraceae bacterium, assembly GCA_964485655.1. Classification (GTDB taxonomy): domain Bacteria; phylum Desulfobacterota; class DSM-4660; order Desulfatiglandales; family Desulfatiglandaceae; genus B111-G9. The sequence continues at coordinate 12,007 of CAZAKC010000045.1, read as the reverse complement.
GCCCTTTAACTCTAAAAGATTTTTTATGAGTGTAGATTCCCAGTATTTTTCGATGGCTCTGCGAAACTCCTCTCGCGTGTCCAGCTTAAGTCTTTTGGCTTCTTGAATAAGCAACTGTTTTTGGATGAGCCTTCTGAGGAATTGCTCCTTTGCCTCCCTGGTGAGTTTAAAGTCTTTATCCAGCTCCATCTCTGAAGCAAGCTCATACTGAAATTCGTCTAAAGTAAGAGGGTAGTCATTTATCCTGGCTATGACCTTTGCGTCCTTAGTGGTCTTGTTGGAACATCCGACAGGCAGGCATAAAAAGGCTGTCAGCAAAAAACAAAGAAGTAATTTTTTCATGGTACAACCTCTCAGATAGTCAGGTTGATGATTCAGAGGATCCACTATTTTGATAACGGCAAAAATGAAGGAAGGATTAAAAGAATAAATCTGTTGCGCAGGGGCTCGGCTGATTTATCTACTCGCCTAATTGGGCTAGCTCAACGGTATAGTAATTTCATAGACTCCCTCTCTCATGACGGCTTTAAAGGGATAAGAGGCCTTTTCAAATACCTTTAGCATCGCCTTGTTGGTGGCAAGGACATCAGCACGTAAGGCCTTGATCCCCTTTTGTTTAGCTATCCTGCACAGGTATTCAAATAGGAAGGTGGCAATTCCCCGCCCTTGGTAAGCCTCATCCACCACAAACGCCAAGTCTGCGCAATCAGTATTGGGGACTCGTACATATCTCCCTTCGGCAATGATTTGTTCCTCTCCAGGCTCACCGATCAAGCCAACAATTGACATGGTGTTTCGATAATCCACGTTTACGTATTCCTGCATCTTGATGAAGGGCATGGTCTTTATTGGGCTGAAGTAACGGTAATAAACAGCTTCATCCGAGAACCTATAAAATAGCCTGCGCATGCCTTCTACGTCAGAGGGCTTAATGGCCCTAAAATGCACTTTAAGATCACCTTTAAAGAGATAGGTTACTGCCAGATCCTGCGGGTACAGGCGACCTGATTCGGCAATGTAGACCTGCTCTGGAAAAAGGATATTGTTTTCTTTAGCTTGATTTACCAGATTTTCCCTGTCATCGGGATGAGCTATATCAATAAGTGCAAGCGCTCTTTCCCTTATCGTCTTTCCGATGAGCGATGCAACTCCAAATTCAGTCACGACCAAGTCCAGGGATTCACGATTTGAGAATTGATTGGGATAATTTTGTACCGAAAGCACGATATTTGCTTCGCCCCGTAAGTTGCGACTGGGCAAAGCAAATATGGTTCTTCCGTTTTTTGATAGGGCAGCTCCTGCAAAGAATTCTTGTGCCTCTCCAGGACCCGCTGCCACATTGCCTTTTCCACTAGGAAGTGCCACGCCTCCAGTCAAGTCTACCTTTCGGGCGGGAAGCACCACAACAAAACGATCATTTGCGCCAATAACTTTTGGATCTGCCACCACATCAATTGGCTGGAATTCTATTAGAGGGTTGTTGTGCAGCCATCTCATAAGGTAAGGGGTGCCTAAGGCATAGGCGGTTACACATTTTCCTCTGAAGTTCCCTTTTAACCGGTTTGTAACGGAATTATTTCTGACTAGGTCCATGAGCGCATCAGTAAATATGGGGCAATGAATTCCCAAATGACGCCTTAGCATAAGATGTCTGGCCAGCGCTTCGAATAGTGGGCCAATGGAGAAAGACAGACAGCTTCCATCAGGTATCAAGGAGGCTACATGGCCTGCTAGTTTGTCGTGGACTTTGTCTACTGCTGGACGTGGAAAGTATATCGGTTCTTCACTGGACTGTACTAGGTAGTCAAAGTCGCTTATGTGGACAAAAGTGTCCCCGAGGGTTCTAGGGACGGCCTCATTGATTTCACCTACCACCAGAGATGCCCTTGCCATGGCGTCTCTGGCCACGTCAACCGCAACGCCCAAGCTTGCATAGCCAGCCTCATCCGGTGGTGTGATCTGGACAAAGGCAACATCTATGTTGATCGTACCTGAGGCTATAAGTCTTGGGATCCTGGAAAATCGGCATGGTATGAGATCAACCCTCCCGGCACGTATCGCTTCGCTGGCAATCCATCCAGCAAAAAAGGTTTTTAGTCTGAATTTCTGCGAGTATTTTTCCTCAAATGCGATGGCATCGCCAAGGCTTACGAGCTGGATAAGTTCCAGGTCTTGAAGGTTAGGAAGATCTGTCTCTGCCAGCGCTTTGACCAATGTTCTCGGTTCTGCAACGCCCGTACCGATGAAAATACTCATGCCGGGTTTTATCTTTTTCAGAACTTTTACGGGGTTTACAAGACGGCGGGCCCAAGATATTTCTTGTTTGTGGTTTTTATCGTGCACTGACAAGGTCACTGTCCTCTCATTACCAGACCAGGGTTGGTTTTAAGGCGTACCGGGTGTGTCTGCTACCTTCTGCAGATATCTTCCCGATTAATAGTGGGTAATTTCTTGTTCAGGTTTTTGATTTCTTCATCATCCTCTAACCAGTGTTTCAGGTTGCCGAGAATACTGGCAGCATAGGGGCTGCTGCTTCCATCGGTAAGGAAGTAATTTACCCACAGCCCATCCTTTTTGTAGTCCACCAGGCCAGCGTCCACTAAGATCTTGAGGTGCTTTGAGACAGTTGGTTGAGAAATCCCCAAGGCCGCCTGGATTTCGCACACACACATGCTCTTACGCTGTAACATCTTAAGCAGTTTTACCCTGTTAGGATCTGAGAGTGCCTTCATAACCTTTATAAAATCTCTCATCACTGGCTCCTTTGGCAACCTGTTTTCCATGTTAGCTAATTAGCTTCTATTATCAACCTGCACACAAAAACCCGATCTGATAATACCAACAAATTATGGAATTAGGATCCTAATTTAGAAAATCAGACTTTCTATACATTAAAATCTCATAAGGATATCGGCCTGGCGTACTTTTATGGGGGCATATCCGAATAAGGCGTATAAGTGATGCAGTAAAGCATGACCACACTGGTCTTCCCATAAATAAGTTAATGAACCATAGACCTTCTTATAGGACTCAAGCCGGTCTTCAGGGGTTGAAGAAGGATGCTCTTTTTCATAGCCATCCCATAACTGGTCCAGCATTTCAAGCCACATTTGAGAAGCCCCCATAATAAAATATGGCCATGATCTTTGAATCTCCATGGACCAGTGTGGATCGCTCGTATCCTGTATGTTTGGTTTTTTGAGCACCGCTGTATCATCGTATAGTACCTTTATGACCTTGCGCTCTGAAAGCAATAGTTGAAGAAATCCATTCTTGCTTATGGAGCTGTAGATCAAGTTAGCTGTTTCCTTGTCTGTGTAAAAGATGAAACTGAATTGGTGACCTGTATTGTCCCGGGCTGCACGCCGGTGGAATCTCCAAAGTCTGATTTGACTCCCGTAGGCCTTCAGGACGGGCTGTATCACTTCGCGCGCAATTGCTGCGTCGAGATACCATTGGGGTTTTGTGTCTGCAGGCCATTGGATTCTGAACCTGGCATACCACCAGCCGCAGGGAACCAATTTCCCGGACTGCCGAAACAATGAAGCGGGCTTGCCGTGAGGTGTGGCGCAGGAGCATAGTAGCAGGAAAATTAGGAGGATCAAATTATGGCGTCGCATAGAATGTATCATTTCCTTAAATATCCGGTCCTGCCATACGTTTACGAGCATAAGAGTTAAGTGTCAAATGCCAGGAAATCCATGACCCCAGCCTAAGGGTAAAAAGTGCCAGAGAAGGGCGGCACAATGGCCCAGTGCTCTTGTTTTCCTAAGAATTACCCATGGGCTTTAACTTGTCCACGGGAGGGATCGTGGCTACGGCCTCACGGCATATCTCATCCATCTGCCTTGTCATATTAATTCCACGCAGAGAAAAGCCGGCTTGAAACAGGCCCACAGCCAAGGAGATAGGATCCAAAGCAACCCTAACGGTATGGTCTCTTCTGGTATCATTAAATCTCCACAAGAGCTCCCCATTCCTGGTGGAGTACATTTCCAACCTCAGACCAACAGCTAACTGAGTATACAAAAACGCATAATAATAATCAAAGTTCTTAACATAACCAAAGATTACTGCGTCCACCCCAAGTAACTGTCCCAGTTTGATTATGGATGCGGCCCTAGCTTGGCGGAAACCTTTTATGCCATGGCGAGCTAGGGTTTTGTCCACTTCGTCTGGGTGGATCAATCGGAACCTACGTTGGGAGAGTTGGCCGAAAAACGTAATTCGCATCTCAGATGCGAGGATCTCGGGAGTTATCTTCTTTTTGTGCCAGAAGGTAGCGAGAAGTTTTTGGCTTCCTTCAATTCGCCCTTCTCCCACTAAGCTTTTAAAGGGCAGGACAGCTATGGTTCTTGGAGGTGACTTTATAAGGTCAGGATGGACGAACAGCCTTCCGAAAGGATCAAGCTCATAAATCCTGTCAATAAGGGTCTTGCTCTTTCTGGGGGCACATCCTCCTAAAATAGATACGCTCATCACCGAGATAAGGCACAGAAGGGAAAAAACTATTCCTCTCGCTCTGGGCTTTTTTATCAATCCTGTGTGCATGTCACGATAAAAGAGTCTTTTTGCAATATTTGGATGTGAATCTTCTATCTATTAATACGCCCCAAAGGTCTCCGAAGAAGATCACGTCCTTAATAACCCCTTTAACCGGGACGGCATCCCTGGACAGCCATCCTACTATTTTACCAGATTTTGAAGAAACATCTTCCTTCAAGACTCTGAATCTCACGAAAAAGTCTTTCCCTTTCGGGTTTAGTTCCTGGGAACGTGCTACTTCCTCTTCCTCCTTGGAGCCCACAGTAAGATCCAGAAAATCAAACCCCTCATGGATATGGAGTGGTAAATGATACGTCATACCGCGTTGTATCGCGCCGTAATAACCGTGACGGAAGTTGTAGAACAGGGTGAGGTAGTCCTCATAAAGAATTCCTTGCCTCATCCGTATTATCTTGTGGCTCTGAGTGCCTGCTCTGGAGCTAGCAAAGATCAGCTCTTGATCTTTGTAATTGAAGGTGACAGTTCTGGTGCTGACTTTATCCTTGCGCCTTTTTACCAGTTTAAAATAAAGTGGGAAAAGCCTATCAGCTTTCTCATCGTAACCCGAGTAAGACAGATAGGAATACCTATAGCGTCCTACAAGCCAATCCACGAGTCCAACAGTTTTGCCTGTCAACTGTGCCACGTATATGCCCCGATGGGGTGACTTGCATAATTTAACGAGCGCCTTCCCGCAGTGGCTTATGAGCCAGAATCCTATCTGGTAATCGAGCTGTTCGCCCAGGAATTCCTCAATGAGAGTTGTTCTTAAAGGTCCCTGCGCGAAGGATTCCGAAGGGAAAGCATAAAGAGCAGGGCATGATAGGGCCAGAAAGGCAAGTCGAAAAAAATCTCGACGGGACATAGCTCCGGGAAGAAGGTTTCCGGAATGATTTTCATGAGAAAAGGCCATAGTCTCGAATCGACACTGCCCGCACCCATAGGCTACCCACCGAAAGCCGATATCGAATCTGGACCGGGTAGTGGTGCGAATCTTTGGTAATCCAGAGGCTAAAAGCCTTTATCTCATCTTTGCTGTCTTTTTTCAATTGGTCTTGGGCGTTTTCTTTAATTGGCCAGTAAGATAGGCTACATTCAATGCGATACGTGTCAAATGAGCCTGCAGGGACACGGATTTTCTCCTCGCCCACTAGTTTGCCTTCAATCTTGAATTTTTTCGCGCCTGTTAGCCCTGCGAAACTCTGATAAGGGTGAGATGGTGAAATTCTGTATCTCAAATTATAAAAGGCGGAAAGGGGGTCCATACTGTTTGGGCTGATGGGAAACTGGTCGATGAGTTCCTTCCCACTCTTACGGTCAGGGTGTATGAAGGTCGCCTTACCCTCTAACCTGCGGAACAGAACCTTTTCTTTCCACCGCTTGTCTCCGTCTTTGATGATCGTCTCCATCACATAAGGGAGAAGAGATTCGGTGTCAATCAAAGACTCCATTCTGTCATTCCAAAAGCTGTTCATAGCGGCCTGATGGGTCAAAAGGAAGGCGGCCCTGTGCTCGCTGCACGAGGCATCGTACACCTCCATGTATGTGTGGATCAGGGGTACAAAAGACCACTTTACCTTGAACTCTATTCTCTCTCTTAAAGGGGCTCCCTTAGCTATGTGATGCTTCTTTTGCACAGATGCCAGGCTGAGCTGAGATGTGCGCAACAAAGCCACTAAAAATGACAGCACTATTAGACAAACGACAACTTTCTTGCAATTCAACTTAGATACCTCATGGTGCACAATGTGCTTAAAATTCAGGCCCTTATTTGCCTTTTACTTCTTCCCCCGTCTCGGAAAAATCAGTCTCAATCAGGGGAATGAATTCCAGGTCCTCTGTTTCAACTACTTCGAAATCTCCGGGTTCAGAATCAGTGCCCTGCTCCCATTCAGCAGTAATATCAGTGCGGTAACCCATGGAATTTCTAGCGGTTAGGCTTCTTAACTGATCCATTTTCTCCAACTCCCTCTGGCAGTTGACGCAGAGGGTGGTCTCGGGAACAGCAAGTAACCTCTTTGTAGGAATAGGTTCTCCACATTCTTCACATATGCCAAAGTTCTCATCCTGGACAATCTTCTGTATGAGCCTGTCAATCTGTTTCAGTTCTCTAGTTTTTCTTTCAATGAGGCTGTAAATGCTCGCAGCAGAAATTTCCCTTTGGGCATGATCAGATTCATCAGTGAACTGATCCCCATAAAGGTGCCCGTTGTATGCACGCTGGTTTTCTATTAGCCTCTGGAGAGCCTGTTCAAACTCTCTTCGTTTCTTATTCAACTGGGCCAGGAATTTCTTTCTATTTTTTTCCATTTTCTCACCTCCCAAAGCAAAGGGTCGAACCCTATGCTTGTGGTACATTTTGCTCATGGCGTCGCAACCCGGACAGAGAAATTAAAGCTAAATTCTTGCAGGCCGAAAATCTGCAGAATCTAAATCGTCCTTCTCGCTGCTTATCTTTAAGGGATAAATCAGAAAACCGAGTAGAATAACGCTGACGGAGATCCTGTTTAGATAAGCTATGCAAAGGGCATGGCGTACATCCTCAGCATGACCTAGAGCATTGGCATATTAGGTACTTTTTTTTCTTTGTCAAGGGGAAAATCAGTATTTTTTCCCAAAGGCCCGCTTTTTTCGGCCGACGTCTGCCTGGGTTGATATTGGGCGGTGTTTACTTTATACTGCCTCAGCAAATCTTAGCGTTGAGGGACTCTGTATGTTCATAACATTTGAGGGAATAGAAGGCTCTGGCAAATCCACCCAGGCCGGGCTTTTGTATAAAGTGCTCAAGAGAAACGACATTCCTTCCATCCTCACCAGAGAACCCGGGGGCACGAGAATCGGGCAGCAAATCAGGCAGATACTAATGGCTACCGGCAACAGCGAGCTGTGTGGGGCCTCAGAACTACTCCTGATCCAGGCAGATAGGGCCCAACACGTGGCCGAGGTCCTGAAACCCGCTCTTAAAAAGGGGACCTTGATAATATGTGACAGGTTCACCGATGCTACGGTTGCCTATCAGGGTCATGGTAGAGGGCTAGATCTCGCCTTGATTGGTAGACTGAATGAATACAGTTCTCAGGGTTTGAGGCCCGACTGTACATTTCTTCTCGATTGCCCGGTGGAGGTTGGACTTCGGAGGGCCCTCAACAGAGATAAAGAAGCCAAAAGGCAGACTGAAGGGAGATTTGAACAAGAAAAAAGCGAATTTCACCAGAGAGTCAGAGATGGTTACTTGAGGTTGGCGGCTGCTGAATCCACTCGCTTTGTGGTGTTGGATGGGACCAAAGGAAAAGATGAATTGGCCCAGGAGATTCTGGCATTTACTGAGAAGCTACTCGGGCGGCACCTGTGAATGAAGCCAAGGCCATAAGATTTTCAGAGATCCTTGGTCAGGATAGGGCGAAGGCAATAGTCCAATGTGCCATATCGAAAGGCCGTATCCCACATGCATATCTTTTCACCGGTATTGCAGGCGTTGGAAAGACTTCCTTGGGTAGGGCGATAGCTGCTTATCTAAACTGCAAAACCGCTGTGGACAGCGAGCCATGCGGTGAATGCGGCTCTTGCAAACAAATAAGGAGCAGTGGCCATCCAAACCTGATTGTCGTAAGACCTGACGGCGAATCAATAAAGATAGAGCAGATTAGGGATATACAGGAATCAATGCGATTTTCACCTCTTTCGGGAAAGTACCGCGTGGTAATCATGGACCAGGCCGATACCATGACAGAGGAGGCAGCAAACGCCTTTTTGAAGACCTTGGAGGAGCCGCCTCAGGGTAATCTCCTCATATTAAATGCAATCGAGCCAGACAATTTACTCCCAACAATTGTGTCGAGATGTCAGAGGGTCTCATTTGTTCCATTGGGTGTGGGGGTGATTGCAGATTACTTGACGACTGAGATGGGCGTTGAGAGGGACAGGGCTGTCGTTCTTGCGAGACTTGCAGAAGGAAGTTTGGGCAGAGCCGTAGCAATGGTGGAGGCCGATTTTTTAGAGCGTAGGGACCAATGGCTTAAGTGTGCTATGGAAATACCCGGTCTGAAGCCCGAGGAATTACTTGATCTGGCGCTGGAGCTATCTAACGAAAAGGCCCCAACCCAGGGAAGGGTGGCAAAGTATCAAATTGGTGGGCTTTTAGACTTGCTCGGGGTATTGGCAATGTGGTATCGAGACCTCCTGGTTATGAAACAGAAGGGAGCAGAAGGCCTGATATTGAATGTTGATTTCTTAGACCAGTTGAAAAATTTTTCTAAAAAATTTAAAGTGTTACAGTTGTATGAGTCTTTATTGATCCTAGACCAGGCACAAACAGACATCCGGATGAGGCGTAATAAGGCATTAGTGCTTGAAAGGACAATGCTGAGGTTGCGCGATCTGGCTGGTGTCCATAATCAGCTTACACCTAAGGTAGGCTAATAACATCAAGAGGTTAATGACTTCCCGACAGGGCCTGGAAGATTAGGTTATGCATTTGCATTTATTTAGGCAGGTTGGCATTGCCCTGGCTATCGTTATAAGCGATTTTGAACACCTAAGATTCCAAGCACCATTGCGGGCTTTAAACTATGAACAAAATAGTTGGCGTAAGATTTAGGAACAGCGGCAAGGTATACGACTTTGACTCTGGCCACTTTGTCCTGAAAAAGGGCGATAAGGTGATGGTGATAACTGAAGAGGGCCCTGCCATAGGGTGTGTATGCACCGATCCCCAAAACCGAACCCCTAGAAATACAAATAGGCCACTGAAGAAGATCTTTCGTTTGGCAACCGAGGAGGAGGTTCGGAGGTACGAAGAAGGGATCCGTATAGAGGAAGAGGTCTACCGGTATTGCTACCAGCGCGTAAAGGAACGGGGCATACCAATGAGCCTCGTTGGGGTTGAGAGGCGTTTTGACGGAAGCAAGATAGTTGTGTATTTCACTGCCGAAGGCCGAGTGGACTTTCGGGAGTTGGTTAAAGACCTGGTGAAGAAATTTCGTACTCGAATCGAGATGCGCCAGATTGGTGTGAGGCACCAGGCGAAAATGGCTGGAGGGCTGGGGACATGTGGGAGGCCTCTTTGCTGTGCAACCTTTATTCAATCCTTTGAACCGGTAACCATAAAAATGGCCAAAGAGCAAAACCTGTCCTTAAACCCGAATAAGATTTCAGGGATGTGTGGCAGGCTAATGTGTTGTCTGGCCTTTGAGGAAGATTTTTACAGGGAAGCGAAAAAGGAGATGCCCAAAGTAGGTAAACGCGTCCGAACCAAATATGGCGAAGGCAAAGTCGTACGTCAGAATGCACTGAAAAGAACCATCACCGTGGCGCTGGACAGTGGCACTGAAGTGGAGGTAGATTTGTTCGAGCTGGAACAGGGAGGTAATGGTGCAGGAAACTCAAGGAACGTACGACCCCATAAGAATGCCTGACAGGGTCTCTGGAGCCTGTGTGTAGGAAGGGGTTTTTCGCCTGGAAGGGATCCACCGCCCGGAAGACCTGGTACAAAGTTTTTATGAGGAGATAGAAAATTGGCGCAGAGATATTATATCACTACACCCATATATTACGTAAATGCCGCACCCCACATAGGGCATGCATACACTACTATTGTTGCAGATGTGTTGAAACGGTTTTATATGCTCAGGGGATACGAGACTTTTTTCCTCACTGGGACCGATGAGCACGGCGATAAGATTGTCGCTGCCGCAAAAGATGCAGGACAAACCCCTCAGGAGTATGTTGATAAGATTAGCCGACTATTTCAGCAACTCTGGCCCAAACTCAATATTATTAATGATCACTTCATTCGCACGACGGACCCAGACCATAAGAAGGTAGTCCAGTTGATTCTGGAGCGGGTTAATGCCAATGGAGACATTTACTTCAGCGAATACGAAGGACTGTATTGTTTTGGTTGTGAGCGGTTTTACACGGAGAGGGAACTGGTAGATGGCAAATGTCCTGATCACCAGACAGAACCTCAGGTCATCAAGGAGGCTAACTATTTTTTCAGGATGAGCAAGTACCAGGACTGGCTAATAAATCATATCGAAGAGAACCCAGGGTTTATCAGGCCTGAAAGATATAAGAACGAGGTTCTATCTTTTCTGAGTGAACCTCTGGAGGACCTGTGTATTTCACGGCCCAAATCCAGGCTTGACTGGGGCATAACTCTGCCTTTCGATGAAAACTACGTCACCTATGTCTGGTTTGATGCCCTTATTAATTACGTGTCGGGGATAGGATTCCCGGACGGAGAGTTATTTAAGAAATTTTGGCCGGTTGCACAGCACCTAGTGGCCAAAGACATTTTGAAGCCTCATGGTATTTACTGGCCTTGTATGTTGAAGTCGGCAGGTATAGAGCCCTATAGGCACCTCAATGTACACGGGTACTGGAATATCAACGAAGGGAAAATGTCCAAGAGCCTGGGGAACGTGGTCAGACCTCTGGACCTAGTGAGTGTTTACGGTCTTGATGCGTTTCGCTATTTTCTGTTACGCGAAATGGTTTTCGGTCTTGATTCAGAGTTCAGTGAGGAGGCGCTTGTAGGTCGAATAAACTCTGATCTGGCCAATGACCTTGGAAACTTGCTTCAGAGAAGCATGACGATGGTTCAGAAATATTTAAAAGGCCATGTCCCCGAAAGCATAGAAGGCGCGCGAGAGGATAGGAAGCTGAGGGAGGCCGCCCTTGAAGCTATTGATCGGTATGAGGCTATGATGGCCGAGCTGGCTTTTCACAAGGCCCTGATTTGTGTTTGGGAGCTTATTGGAAAGGTGAATAAATATATAGACACGATGGCTCCCTGGGTTCTTGCGAAAAAGGACAGGGCTAGGCTTGAGGCAGTGCTCTACCATATAATCGAGTGCCTTAAAATAGTATCAGTCTTGATTTGGCCTGTGATGCCTGCCTCGGCGGAGAAAATGCAGCAATACCTGGGAATGGAAAAGAAAGGGAGGGAGCTTTCCCTCGATGATATGAGAGTGTGGGGAAGTCAAGGGTCCGTAAGGCCAGTGGTTAAGGCCAAGGCCCTGTTCCCCAGGGTGGAGATGAAAAGGGAAACCCAAGACCATGCAGAGGAGAAGCCAATGGAAGAAGAGAGTGTCCAGCTTATATCCTTTAGCGAATTTCAGAAGCTTGATTTACGGGTAGGGACCGTTCGCAGTGCAGAGAATGTGCCCAAATCCAAGAAGCTGATGAAACTAACAGTTGATATAGGCGAAGAGCGTACAGTGGTGGCTGGGATTTCAGGTTATTATAATCCCCAGGACCTTATAGGGAAACAGGTGGTCTTAATAGCGAATCTGGAGCCTGCTAAATTGATGGGCATTGAATCTGAAGGAATGATATTGGCCGCAGAGGATGAAGCCGGGGTTCACTTGCTCACCGTAGATAAAGAAGTCAAGGCTGGTAGTAAGAGTAGGTAAGAAGGGGTCATGGCTGCCGTAGGCACACCGTGAACGGATAAAGGCCT
>CAZAKC010000044.1:0-16764 GCA_964485655.1 uncultured Desulfobacteraceae bacterium | reverse complement strand
ACCGTGCTGGTTATTCCCTCCAAGTTCTCTATAAACAGCTTGATCTCTTCAGCTATCATATCGTCGGTCTGCATCTTAAAGCTTCCATCTTTCAGCTTTTCATAAAGGGGCACTCTCTTTGGCACTCTGAGGCTCCTGAGCCGGATGAAGTGAGGATTAATCTGATTTAAGACCTGTGCTGTGGCAATTGCATGCTCTTTCCACCACTTTTGCCCCCCAAGCCCTGGCATCACATATTCTGACAATTCCATACCTGCCTCAATTATCTTCCTGCCCGCTTCGATATGCTGAGCAGCGGTCACGCCCTTTTTCACGAATTTTAAAAGTGGGTCATAGCCGCTCTCCAGGCCTATATGGACACGATCTAAGCCAGCTTCTTTAATCTTCTTGAGGGCCTCTACTGATTTCCTAACAACAGTTCTGGATCTTGAGTAAGTAGTCACACGCGTTACTTCGGTAAATTTCTCCCTCAAGAACCTTAGTGCTTCAACCAGGTCGGAAGTTTTCATCACAAGATTATCAGCATCCTGAAGAAAACAGGCTCCAGTTCCGTAATACATCCACATGGCTATGCTTGCATACTGCTCACTGTAGTCCATCTGGTTGAAGATGTAACTAATAACTTCATCATTAACCTCGCCCTTGAACCCCAGTCTCCACGACAAGGCTTTAATATCATCTGCTATATCTCTTGCCCTCTGGATATCTCCTTTTAATTCCTCCACCGAACGCAAAGAAAACTTCCGCCCTTTGTACACAGGGCAGAAAAGACATTGATTCCACGGGCAATTCCGGGTAAATCTCAAGAGCAGGCTCTTGGCCTCATTGGGAGGCCGTATAGGCCCCTGTTCAAAGGCTGTTTTTCGTTTTAGCATTTCCACCTCGCTGATCCTCCGGAAATCCTTCTTTGTTCTTAATCCTGAGAGGGTGAACGCCTAACTTTGGTAGTCTTGATAACCTTCACAACATATTAATCTTATTTGTATCTCAAAAAACACGCAGAATATCAATAGAGGATATTAGCAGCAAGTGGCTAGCTGATGTGCATGCCTGTATTGACCTCGCTAAAGTGGACATAATATCCGGTCGATTCCCCATAAGGGAGGTACTAGCTTATGGTGCAAAAAGTTACACCCGATAAAATCAAAGAAAACCACAGCACGGGACAATCGACTCTTGGATTCTTATTGAGACGAATTAAGCAAGCGACGGACCTGCCAGCCTTCTCTCACCATATAAAGGAGATAAACGAAAAAACATCACCTGCAAGTCGAAACTATGCCTCTGCCTCTGAGCTTGCCAATACTATCCTCAAGGACTACTCCCTCACAAACAAGCTGCTCAGGCTTGTAAATTCGGTCTATTACGGCCAAAGAGCGGGCAAGGTAACCACTATCACAAGAGCCGTCGTTGTACTGGGCTTTGAACAGGTCCGCCTGGCAGCCTCTTCCATACTGCTTTTTGAACACCTTAGAGGTGAGTCTTTCAGGGGGCAGCTTAAGGAAGAGGTGGTTGGGGCCATCCTCGCGGGACTCATCAGCAGGGAGATTGCCGCTATGGTTAACCTTGTTGACCTGGAGGAAGTGTTTATCTGTTCAATGCTCCATAATCTTGGAAAGATCTTAGTGATCTATTATTTACCTGAAGATTACCAGCGAATACAATCCTACAAGTCCAAAAAAAATACAGACGATGGTACCGCCTCCAGACATATACTAGGGATTTCATATGGAGATTTGGGGCGGGGCATTGCACAGGCGTGGAAATTTCCCGACAAGATAGTTAACACTATTCAGGAGAGTTTCAATACTGATGTCCCAACTATAAATTCAGAGGAGGATACACTTGCTAAACTTGCCCTATTCTCTAATGAACTCTGTGATCTGTTCAAATACGCCAACCACGAACTGTTCGAAGAGCGAATACAAGATCTGCTAAAAAAATATAGCGCTTATTTTCCTCTGTCCAAAAGGCAACTGTCCAGGGCTATTGAAGAGGCAGTGACAAAATTCACCTGTTACTCCCGAGCACTGGAACTTTCTGCAAGCGATACTTCACTCATTGGAGCTATATCCTTATATTCTGCAACAAAACCCAAGGAGTACCAAAAGGATCTAAGGGTAGACATTACTTTGAGAGAAGAATATCCGGATCATGGAAAAGATCCTGCCTCCTTGCTCATAGCAGGTATAGAAGACGTTAGCTCCATTCTCACTGGCAAATATGCAATCCGGGACCTCCTCACAACGATCCTTGAAACAATGTACCGAGGTTTTGGCTTTTACAGGGTCATACTTATGCTCTTGAATCGCTCCCGAAATAAAATGATTGCACGTCTGGGTTTCGGCCCTGACATAGAGGAAACCATAGAGGTATTCAGGTTTCCTCTGGATCGATCCAAGGACATATTCAATCTTGCCCTAAGCATTGGGAAAGATATCCGAATTGATGATACCAAAAGCCCCGAGATAGCGAAGAGGATACCCTTGTGGTACAAGGAAAGCATTTATGCACCTGCCCTCATTCTTTTTCCAGTGATTTGCGGTGGCAAGGCAGTTGGACTCTTCTATGCGGACAAAAACGCCACTGGGAAGGTTATAGATGATGCGCAGCTCGATTACATGAGAACCCTAAGGAATCAAGCGGCACTGGCCATAAGCAACCACGGCCCGCGAGCCCTTTAACTGCTTCATCTCACCTGCTACCTGATTTGTGTTTCCGTCAATTGATTGACTCCTTTTCACACCCATTTCTCTGTTTTTATCTCCTTCTATTCAGAATTTACCCGTACTTTTAAGGACTTACGTGCATTTTTTCTACCTGGCATATGAGTTGCAAAATTTCTTTACTCAAAAAACGTTTCTGCCGATAGCAGGGTGGGTTGGTACTGTTTTGCGGTTATGGTCCAGAATCACACAACAAAAGGAGGAAAAATCGATGAAAAAAGCTCTAATGGTGTACTTGATCGTTGGTGTTGTCTTTTTCTCTCTCTCTGTTATGGCCGCTGAAAAGGCTACAGAAGCGGAATGTATCGCTAAGTGTAAGGCAGCGGCAAGCCTTATTCAGCAGCAAGGAATTGATGCTGCCCTCAAACAGCTCTCTGACAGAAACGGCCCCTTTGTTTGGAAAGACACGTATGTGTTCACCATTGACCTTGATAAAAAGACGGTTCTTGCTCATCCTATTAAGCCCGCTTTAGTGGGAAAAAATCTCATTGGCATCAAAGACATTAATGGGAAGATGTTTTTCGCCGAGTTTATAAATGTCGCAAAGCAGAAGGGTGAGGGATGGGTAAGTTACATGTGGCCCAAACCAGGCGAGAAAAAACCTTCTCCAAAGAAAACGTATGTGTACAAGGTGCCGGGAAAGCCAGTAGCTGTGGCTGCTGGAATTTATGAGTAACATTAGGAGGAAAGCAGATGCTGAACCTCAATTTCCTCAAAAAAATGAGTATAACCACCAAAATAATAATCATGCCGGTCTTGGGTATACTTGGTATTGTTCTGGTAACAGGAGTCAATTGGTGGGTAAGAACCCAGGTAGGCACCCAAATGACCATTGGTAATGAAAGCCAGACAATGAGCCATTGCGTAGCAGAGATCCTGGGTTTGGAACACGACGTGCTCCGCACCCATAGTGCGAAGTCTATCGCGCAGCACGGGCAGGAACTTGCTGCGCTAGGAAAGCAAATTAGTGAGCTCTTGAATCGGGCAAAGGAGAAGCGTCTTGTGGAACATGTCAAGGAAATGAAGGCGCTCCGAGATTCTCACTCTCATTTATTCAACCAGATGGTTCAGCATCTGCGACAGATGGACCGGGATAGAGATGCGCTCGCCAAATCTCTCCATGAGATAGTTGCCAACCTTGAAGGCATAGTAAGCATGATAGACCAGGAAGAGGCTAATCTGATCATGGAGGGAAATCTTCTGGATTCGGCAAAGGTATCTGCACGAAGAGAGATAAAAGACCTTGTCAATTATGGCGACAAATTGATGCTCTCCGTGTATACCCTGCTTAGCTTTGGTGATGAGGCGAAATACGAGGCGACCGTCAAGAAACTGGACAAACTCCTCTCCGAAAAAGTTGGTAATATCAACGCTATTGTGTCCACGATAGATTCTCCCCAAATGCAGAATAAGTGGGCCAAAGCTGTGGGCCTCATTAAAGGTATTGGTGGGCTGCAAAAGAATTTTTTCTCCGAATGGCAAAAGAATAAAGTCTTGAGACCAAAACTTAGCGATTCTGCCTCAAAAATGACAGAAACCCTCAATGAGATTCTAAAACATTCAAAGCAGAATATTGCAAAAGCTGAAAAACTTGGCTTTACGTTTGCAGTCCTTGCCACAATCTTTGCGTTACTGGCACTTGGATCCTTAGGCCTCATATTTTCGCGCTCCATTGCAAAATCCCTCAAGAAGAGCGCTCAGGTCCTCAATGAAGGCGCCTCTCAGGTTGCCTCAGCATCAGAGCAAGTTTCTGTTGCCAGCCAGTCATTGGCAGAAGGTGCTTCAGAGCAGGCTTCGGCGATAGAAGAGACTTCATCTTCTCTGGAGCAAATGTCCTCCATGACAAAACAAAATGCGGAAAACGCTGCACAGGCCGACTCCCTCATGAAAGAAACTACTCGCATCGTTAAACAGGCCAATGCAGCTATGGCAGACCTTATGGGGTCCATGGAGGAGGTCTCCAAGGCAAGTCAGGAGACCCAAAAGATAATCAAGGACATTGATGAAGTAGCTTTTCAGACAAATCTCCTGGCTCTGAATGCTGCTGTAGAGGCTGCCCGAGCCGGTGAAGCAGGCGCGGGTTTTGCGGTGGTAGCCGATGAGGTGAGGAGTCTAGCCATGCGGGCCGCAGAGGCGGCAAAAAATACTGCATCTTTGATAGCAACTACGGTTGAAAAAGTGCAAAGCGGTTCTGATGTGGTAACAAAGGCGAACAGTGCCTTTGATCAAGTAAAGGAGACCGCATCAAAGGCAGCAGAAATCGTCACAGAGATTGCCACTGCTTCAAACGAGCAGGCCGAGGGGATCGAGCAGATAAACAAGGCAATCGCCCAGATGGACAAAGTAATACAACAAAATGCCGCAAATGCCGAAGAATCAGCGTCTGCCTCGGAAGAGATGAATGCACAGGCCGAGCAGATGAAATCAGTTGTTCGAGAACTGGTTGCAATGGTTGGCGGAGAAATGGCAAAGGACTCTCTTACTGAAAAAAATACTGCTACAAGCACAACTAAGGTACCTTCAACAGGGCCCACACCCAAGAAAAAGCCGGCGCACAGATCGAGGGTTGTAAAGCCACTAAATAGCACTCCAGATCCCGAACAGCTAATCCCTTTTGACGGAGGCGATTCTGATTTTGAGGACTTCTAAACCATTTTTTTCAAAATGTCCCCCATGAGCTTGTCTTTTTCCTCAAGGTAATTACTATGTATTAAAAGCGACGATGCGGAAAAAGGAGAACGGCATGAGAGTAAAAATTGACTACGATCTGTGCATGGGTGACAGAAACTGCAACAAGGTATGTCCTGAAGTTTTCGAATATGATGAAGAAAAAATGGTTTCTCGTGTTCTTGTAGACGAAGTACCCCCAGAAATGGAGGAAAAGGTCAGAAAGGCTGCGAGAGAGTGTGCACCCGGTGCCATAATAATTATGGAATAGCCTTTGATTCATTAAACTCAAGGGGCAGAATGGCCCTATCTTTGAGTCTGACATAGCCGTGATGGGTTATCCGGAGGTGTGGTATTGCAGCCGTACCGAGAGTGTTAAGCGTCAGTAAAGGCTTGTCCCAGGTTACGCCCATTTTAGCCAGTACATTTTCCATTTCTTTTATTTCGGTACGTGCTGCTTCCATGTTCTGAATGCTCACTATTCCGCACAGTTGAGCGGGATATTCGCTAACAACTTGGTCAGCCTTTGCCACTACAGCCCCCCCTGATATTTGTCTCAGTCGATTAATTACAGTTAGCATAGACTCTTCGTCACAACCAACCACAAACATATCCTGCGTATCCCAACACATCGTAGTGCCAACTGCTCCACTGGCAAGCCCGAAGCCTTTAATCATTCCGAGAAACATCCCTCCCTTTCCCGTCCTCTCAAGGGCCAAGAGCAAATTGAGCTCTTGCCTCTCATCCGGATTGCCCAAGTCAGCACTGGACTCAATAGTCACAAGGCGCGTAACTAACTCCATCACACGCACCTTTCCTCTCTGGGGCATAGATATCGTAACGGGCGGAGAAAGCCTTACAGTTCGGAAAAAATGATCCGGGTAAATGACCTTTCTGACCTCACCCTTAACCTCACCACCCTCATAAATAACTTTTCCTCTGCAGATCACCGCCTGAGGCTGATAATCGCTTGGAGCGGGAATCAAGACCATATCCGCCTTCTTGCCTGGCGTTAGAGACCCTATTAAATGTTCCAGATGGAAATGTTCGGCCACGTTTATTGTAACACTTTGATACACCTTCTCAGGTGCTACACCTAACTCGATGGCCCTTCTTACAGCAGCATCCAAGCTACCCTCTGTCAAAAACGTTTCGGGATCCATACTGTCCGTACAGATAACAACTCTCCTTGTATCAATACCCGTAGAAAAGACGTCCACAACTTCATTGAGTTCTTTCCGGATAGCTCCCTGCCTGATCATGACCCAGTATCCCAATCTCAGTCGTTCAATCGCTTCCTGTTCACTGATCGGTTCATGGCAGGAGCCCACCCCAAAGGCAGTATAGGCCTGGAGCTTTCCTTTGGAGGCACCCGCCGTGTGGCCCTCGATAACCTTACCGTAGGACCTGGCCATTTTTGCGAGACTCCGAACCCTTTCGCCCTGCTCACTGGCCAATAGCATATTGCCCCAATAAATTTCTCCGAGCCCCAGACACATCGGATCTTCGAAAAATCTCTTGTATTCATTGATCGCAGGAGCGACCCTTTCTTCCTCCACGGTGAGCCCACAAAGAGGTGAGATGGTATAATAAAGGCGAATTGGCTGATCACGCAGTCCTTTAATTAACTGAGTAAAGCCTTGCAGCCCCACGACACTCGCCAATTCTATGGTTTCGGTCACCACAGTGGTGGTCCCTGAAGGGATTACATGGCGGACAAATTCTTCTACTCCTGTGAAATTTAATATGTGGGTGTGTCCCTCAATCAGACCCGGTAATACTACACTGCCATGCGCGTCTATGACCTTTGTGTCAGGATCGGTAAGTGGATCACTGTCTTCGCCTACGTAGGAAATCACATCACCCTTTACCCAGATGTTGTGGGCGCTCAGAAACTCTCCAGTAATAGAATTAAATACTATTGCGTTCCTAATAACGAGATCGGGGGCTACTTTTTTCAGGCTCACCAGGTGGACATCATTCATAGTTCCCTATCCAACACCTCCCTGATTTTGCTCGCCAGTTCCTGGATGCGCAATGGCTTCATCAATAAGGCCCGAATGCCAAAGGCCTCGATTCTCTTATCCAAGGGCATATCACTGTACCCTGTACACAGGATAACTGGGACATCAGCTCTTAAAGCGTGAATTTCTCGCGCCAGTTTCTCTCCTCTCATCTTGGGCATCATCCTGTCCGTTATTACCAGATCAAAGCCCCGGGGATCAGACGCAAACAGATCATAGGCTTCCAAAGGATCGCTTGCCGCCTCGACTTTGTACCCCAGCGATTCGAGGATCTTCTTACCTATGGCCAGTAGATCTTCTTCGTCATCTACAAAAAGAATCTTCTCACTGCCGAGCGGTATTTTTTTGCTAGCCTCGGGTTTCACATTGGTCTCTTCCTCAATAACGCGTGGAAAATACACCTCAAACACCGCCCCCTCGCCTACCTTACTATCAACTAGAATGCCACCCTGGCAGGACTCCACGATACCATGGACAACAGCTAGTCCTAGTCCTGTGCCCTCGCCTACATCTTTTGTAGTAAAATAGGGATCAAATATCCTGTCTAGGTGTTCAGGGTGAATACCCTCTCCGGTGTCCCGGACTCGCAAACGAACATAGTCTCCTGGGGACAACTCCTTTCCATGGACGTGTAACCCGCTGTTAAGCCGAATATCTTCAAGCACAATCTCCAGAGTCCCGCCTCTCTCCCTCATGGCATGTGCGGCATTTGTACAAAGGTTTATGAGTACCTGGTTTATTTGTGTAGGGTCTGAAATAGTGAGGCCATCTGAGGCGATTCTCTCGCGAATTTCAATGGTCTTTGGAAGAGACGCTCGCAACATCTTTATCCCTTCTTTGATCACGGGCTGAAGCATCAACGGATAGCACTCGGGGCTGCCGCCGCGGCTGAAAGCAAGTATCTGCTTGATGAGATCTCTTGCCCTGAGAGCTGATTCCACGGCATCCTTCAGGGTCCTAAAAACCGGCATTGTGTCGGGGACATCCATCATAGCAAGCTCTATATATCCAATGATAGCAGCAAGAATATTATTAAAATCATGTGCTATGCCACCCGCGAGAGTTCCTATCGCCTCCATTTTCTGGGCCTGGCGGAGCCTGGTCTGTATACGCTCCTTCTCTTTCTCTGCAAGCTTCCTTTCTGTCACGTTGCTCATAACCGCCATCACTGCAGGCCGCCCTTTGAACTGCGCCACCGTCGAGCGAACCTCAAGGGTCAGTCTCCTGCCATCCTTAGCGATGACATCCACTTCGTATGGTATATGGACATGTTCACCCCTCATTCTTTTTTGATAGTTTTCCCTCACAAGACTTCTGTGTTCTGGGGCAACGACTTCGGCAAAGTTCCGACCCTTCGTGTCATTGATGGTATAACCCAAGAGCTTCTCATAATAGGGATTGCGATAAACCGTTTCGCCATCCTGAATCATCACAATGCACACTTGAGCAAATTCTGCCAAGGTTCTGTATTTTTCCTCTGCCTCCCGCAGCGCGGTTTCGGTCAGTTTTCGATCAGTAATGTCAAGCAAGGATGCAATGGCCCTCCTAGTACCTGGTATCATTCCAACTCGATTGAGAATATGGCGTACTTGCCCCGAGCGGTTAACAAATCGGAACTCATATTCAGAAGGGACGCTTCCGTCCTCTTCCCTTCTTGCCCTGTGGAATTGCTTCATCCATTCAACGTCTTCGGACAGGACAAAGTTTGTCCAGGGCATTTTGCCTTCTATCTCGGATCTGGCAAAGCCACTGAGCCGTTCGAACTCCGAGTTGACCATTGAGATAGTGGTATCTTCTTCAATCAGCGCAATTGCGGTACCAGTATGCTCAAAAAGATTTCGCAAATTTTCGCTCTCCCTGAATGATGCATGTTCTGCTTCCACCTGTGCTGTTATGTCATAGTATTGCTCGAGCCTTCCTCCTTTAAGCTTACCCTTAGTAATCGGACAGCTCCAGTGTCTCAACCATCGTTCCTTTCTTCCCTTGCCTGCCATAATATGGCATCTGAAATCTTCCACGTACGTATTGCTTCTGTATGTGGCCAGAAGCCTTTCAGTAAACTCTTTTGGGCCACTGAACATGTACTTAATAATCCTTTCAGTCAGGTCCCTTTTGTCGTGACCGATGACCTGATCCAATCTAAGGCCGAAGACCTCTTCGATGAATTTGTTAGCCCAGATTACTTTGAATGAAGGATCAAGGACAAAGACCGCCACTTGCATGCTTTCCATAGCCGTTAAAGCCGCATCAGCGAGAGTTTCCCTGTAATCTATATCCCGCATGTCGCCACCCTCACAATAGATTCACCTGCTTCAACATGTGAATCACCCTATCGAGGCAGCTCGTCATCTCCTCTGGCCTGAGCTCAAGTGTCATCGTTCCACTATAGCCGATCTCTCTTAGCCCCTCAAATATGGGTAAAAAGTCAATGCTTCCTTCCCCTACAGGTAGATGGAGATCATCACGCGAAGACGTGCCGCCATTGTTGTCATGGATATGGATATGCCTAATACGCTCGGGGCAACCAGCCAGGAACTCAAAGGTCCTGTTCCTTGAGCTAAGCAGTTGTGCGTGTCCTACATCCAGGGTAAGGCCGAGAGACGGTACTGCCTCAAACACAGGGAGCAAGTCTGTAGCCTTCTCACTCAGATTTTCTATGTTGAGATCTAAATGATATGAATCTGAAGCCTGGACCAGGCGTTTTAGAAACCCTGTTTTATAAAGGATTACATCTTCATGGACAAACCTTGGATCCATCCATAAATGGATAGTTAATGATCGTGATCTAAGCCGCCTGGCCAGCGTCACGACTTCAAGAAGCTTGGGAAAATACACACTCTCAAGTGCCCTGATATCGTTTGGATCCCCTTCCTGTGGCCCATGGCATAGATATAGAAATTCTGAGTTTTCTAAAAGATCAAGGTAGTAAGAAAGTTGTTTTTTAAAACCCTCAATATCCTGAATTGAAATCTCGGCAAAACCCAGTCCAATCTCCTGCAGGGCCTTGACATCATCCGGGCAGCGTGCAGTACCTCCCAAAAGCATATGAAACTCTTCAGTCTCCTTTTTTTAAGAAACAGCCGCCACTAATACAAGAACATCCCATTTTCATATATCACCTTCTTGGACCCATCTTTCAATGTGGCCGTGACTCTCTTATTTTCCGTATTCACCAGGTCCCAATGAAGCGCCGAATCATTGAACCCCAGAGCCTGTTTTCTCTTTTTCGTTAGTCTGGCCGCATTTCCATCATATGTGTCACTGTATGAGGCGCCTACAGCCAGGTGGCAATTACCGTACTTACCGCCGTAGTTTTCATCATATAGAGTGCTCGCCATAAATCTATCAATGCGAGAGAAGCGTTTATCGGTCAAAGAAAACTCTCCTACCTTATCCGCCCCTGGATCCATAGCAAGCTGTTTCTTTAAGAAATTTTTTCCTTTGCGCGCCTCAGCTTTTATGACGCGTCCATCCTTGAAGGTCAGCCTGACACCTTGCACAAGGTTCCCTGTTCTATATGAAGGCTGATCCGCATAATAAACACCCTTTGTCCCCCGCCAATCAGGAGAAATAAAGAGCTCGAAGCTTGGTATATTGTGTCCAGAGATACCGATCCATTTGCGTCGTTCTCCCTGCAATATCTCGAGATCGATATTGCTCGATTCCACGTGAAGCGCCTTTATCCCCAACTCATTCAGCCAGCGTTTAATGAGCATGGCTTCTTTGTAAATTTTTTTCCATTGTGAAACGGGATCTTTCTTATCCAGATAACATGCTCTTACCACCTGGTTCGTATAGCTTTTGATATCAGTGCGGGCCTGGCTTGCCAGCTCCTGGGTAGGAAACAGGCATAGTGTCCACCCAAAAACCCCCTTGTCCTCTCTTTTTTGGAGGATGTCCCTGAGAGGCTTTCTGGCTACAAGTGCCTTTCCAATCTTCTTGGGATCAACCCCTTTCAGGTGTGTGAGGGATGCAGGTGCATGGAGGAACATGCTACCGTTAAGGTTCCTGTATAATTCCTTTTCACCTGGCGCCTGGAAAATCAGTTGTTTTGCATTGGACTTGGAGTAAAAGTTAAACTCCATAACGGGTGTCATAGTTTGCCTCACAACCGGATTCAATCCCATGTCGAGAAGCTTTCCATGCAAGACTTCGGCCAGGCCTAAAGCAGGCAAGTCATAACGTATGGCCACAATCTCGCCTTTCCGAAACTTTCTGCCTCTGGCCATCTCCAAACCCCACCATAGCACTTCTGCATATCTGTCCAATCTTGCTCCGGTAATCATCATCCATTCCTTTCCTTTAAGACTTCACAAAAACTCCATCCGCGGCTTTGCCTACCTGTTTCTAGAAGACGTATCTTTATGAGCCAAGATGTGTTGATTTTCATCTCTTGGAAAACATTGCCTCACGAACCTCTTTCTTTGGGATTTGTGATATTAAGTGTCCCTTTACCCACAGTCCTACCCCAACTACTGCCATACCGTCAAGCCTGAGCAAGACATATCCATCGCCAAAAGGCATTTCTCTGTGCAGCCTATCACCCAGAACCAGTTTTTTTAATTCAGCTCTGGACACATCAATAACACACCTACTGGCCAGATGGCCAAAACACTGCGCCAGCCGGGTTGTAGGTTTTATGAATGTTCCTACCCGGTGGAAGGCTTTAATCCCCGCCCCCTGCACTTTCAGCCTCGCGGCCTGACCAAGATGCGCAGAGCCTCTAAACAGCCACCAGCCCTTTTTCCTCTTTAACAACAGATACTTGTCAAAGGCTTGGGGGCTGAGGCCAAATCGCTGATCTAACAAGCTGAGAATCTTTTCCCGCTCAGACGGGCTTACTAATTCTGGCCATGAAGAATCCCACTGAATCGATTCGATGGGGATAAAATCTCGCGGCGTATCTGAGTTCGGTTTCATATCTATTGCCTTTCCATTGGTCTATCCCGGGTTCTATGGGCAAGTCAAGTTCAATGGGGAGAATCTTTGCATCGGAATTGCTGAGTAGATACGAAACCACACCCTCATTTTCCTCAGGGTTGTAGGTGCACGTGGAGTACAGAAGTGTCCCGCCTTTCCTGAGCACTAAATAGCCCCTAGACAAAATCTTTTTCTGCAACTCAGGTAACAATGCTTTTTCTCTGGTCTCCTTGTATCGACTGCCTGGAGTCGACTTCCGAAATGTACCCTCACCGGAGCAGGGAACGTCTGCCAGTACGTAGTCAAATTTCGTCCTCAGAGGAAATTGCTGGGCTTGATAGCCTGTTATAACACAGTTCATGACTCCCAACCTTGAAAGGGTATGACCTAGAGGAACTTGTCTGGAACCATAGAGTTCATTCGCAACTATCAGGCCCGTATTGTTCATTATCTGCGCCATATGGGAAGTCTTCCCACCCGGAGCTGCGCACATATCTAAGACATATGAATCTGGTTCAGGACGCAGCACCAGGGAGGCAAGGCAAGAAGTCAGTGCCTGAGGGTGAATGTAGCCCAAAAAGTATTCCAACAGGTTTCCCGGTGTGTGCATGGCTGGTGCCATCAGTAACGTGGGGTCTGAAGAGAAGCTAGGGGTCAATTCAAAGCCTTGTGAAATAAGTAAACTTCTAACCCTGCCAATGTCAGCTTTCAACGTATTTACCCGCAGATGGGTGGGGATGGGGCTTGTAAGGCTTTCCTGAAATTCCGCGAAGTCAGGAATGAAATCATCGTATAAATCGAAGACAGTATTCATCTTCAGGTATGGTACTCAGAACCACCAAAGAGGCATCACTTACCTATCAAGTGTCTGGCGATAACCCTTCGTTGGATCTCGGAGGTCCCTTCATAGATAGTGAGCACCCTCGCATCCCTGTAATATCTCTCAACTGGGTATTCCTTCGTATATCCGTAGCCGCCGTGAATCTGTAAGGCCTGATATGCTACCCTATTAGCCATTTCTGAGGCAAAGACTTTTGCCATGGAGGCAGCAGCGGTGTAATTTTCCCCTCGATCCCTCATGGCCGCCGCATTAAAGGTAAGAAGTCTTGCAGCCTCGATCTGAGTCGCCATGTCAGCAATCATCCATCGAATACCCTGAAATTGAGAAATCGGTTTATTGAACTGAACCCTTTCTTTTGCATAGGCTATAGCAGCATCCAGACAGGCCTGGGCGAGCCCTACGGACTGCGAGGCAATTCCAATCCTGCCTCCATCTAGAGATGCCATTGCAATCTTGAACCCGTCACCCTCCTCGCCCAGCAGGTTATCAGCGGGCACCCGGCAGTCCTCAAATATGAGCTCGGCCGTATCAGAGGAACGAAGCCCCATTTTCTCTTCCTCTTTGCCAACGTGGAAACCCGCAGTTCCCTTCTCCACTACGAATGCACTGATTCCTCTATGTCTTTTCTCCCTATCAGTATAAGCTGTTACCACTGTTACATCTGAATTCTTTCCACTGGTGATAAACATCTTGGTTCCGGTGATCACATAGGAATTTCCATCCTTCACTGCATGGGACCTCTGGCTGGCCGGATCAGAGCCAGCCCCAGGCTCGGTCAATGCAAAACAACCCAGCTTTTCCCCGGAGGCAAGGGGCTTGAGAAATGTCTCTTTAAGATAATCGGAGCCAAACAGATAAATCGGGCCGCATGCCACAGAATTATGCACGGACATTATCACCGCGGTGGATGCGTCGGCATATGCTATCTCCTGCATAGCCACAGAGTAACTCACCGTATCTACGCCTGCTCCATTGTACTGCGGAGGAACATTCATACCCATAAGGCCCAATTCGCCCATCTTTTTTATGATCTCTGCCGGGAACTCGCCGGTTCGATCTCTCTCAGCAGCGGTGGGCATCACTTCCGTGCGTGCGAAGTCCCGAACCATCGCCTGAATCATTTTCTGTTCTTCTGTTAGATGCCAAGCCATTTAATCTCTCCGTTTTTAACACCCTTTGATACTGAAATCTAAGGTGTATAGAGAACCACGAGCAGCTCCGCTTTCTCATTGCTGAGGTTCCTCAGCTTGTGGACTATAGATGAATTGAAATGAATACATTGTCCTTCATCCAGCACATTCTTGTTGTCTCCCACCATGACCTCAATTTTGCCTTTTAAAACGTATATAAACTCCTCTCCTAGGTGTTGATAACTCACTCCTTTATGGTGGGACTTCGGATCAATGAAAACCTTAAAGGCCTTGAGATGCTTGTGTCTGGCTTCAGGAGTCAGCGTCTGATATGTGTAAGCCTCTGTTCTCTTCTGGTAATCTTCATCGATCTTCTTTCCCGCCTTTGCTCTTTCCTCTTGAAGCAGCAAGCTGGAGTCGATTTCAAGTGCGCGTGATAGCTGCAAAATAACGGACACGGGAGGCATTACCTCCCCCTTCTCAATCTGGGAGATGTACAGGGTGCTGAGTCCTGTCTCATTGGCCAGATGTTTCAACGTAAGCTTCCTCTCCCTCCTCAACTTAAGCAGCTTTTTCCCGATCGGCTGATTTTTTTTTCTGGTGGCCATGTTCCCTCCTTAGAATCCTTCGATTCATTGCTTATAGGTCAACAATAATCTCCTGGACGAGAAGGCTTCTTGCTCCTATCGTGTCAATTATTATTCCTTTGACCTTTATATCTTGCAACCATTCGTATGATGAATCCAAGCAGCAATGCCGCGCTGATAAGAATAATCAAGGACGAGGAGAAAAATGTCATTACAAACCAAAAGGGGTTATTCAAGCCATAGGCTGCGACGAGGAGGTGAATACCGAAGAGTAGAAAAAACAAGGACGCAGCAGACAGAACCCCTTCCTGTATCCAGCCGAGCACATTACTTGAAACCTTTTGGCTGCGCATAGATACGTCTCACAGACTCTGCACTTTGTATCGAAGGATACAGTCTCCTTTAATGGCCCGATGGTAGAATAATAATTCTTCTCACGCCTTCGAGCCCTGCTGGGACTCGATTTTCGGCAGTACAAGACGGTCGCACGCTGTGTATGGGTCTAATTTTCCAGCCACTATATCTTCTACTGCCTTATCGAATTCTCCTGTCTCGGTCAGCCTACCCATCACTTCTTCTATGAGCCTGGCCTTTACCATGTCAAATAATTCCTCGCGGACTTTATCTCTGCTCCTCCTGGGCACAAGGGTCCCATATGTACTTTCGAGATACTTCCGGTGCCTATCGATTTCCTCGAGTAACTCTGCCACGCCCTTACCAAGCACCGCCTCGGTTTTCAGAATCGGGGGTTTCCATCTACCTCCTTCATATTTCTTCTGGTCCATATCCAGCATCAGGCGCAAATCGGCTAACGTCTTATCTGCCCCTTCTCTTTCTGCCTTGTTGATAACAAATATGTCACCAGCTTCCAGAATCCCCGCTTTGATTGCCTGTATGTCGTCTCCCATGCCAGGGATTACAACAATCACGGTGGTGTGGGCACTCTTTACCACGTCCACTTCATCCTGGCCCACGCCTACTGTCTCCACCAAAATATAGTCTTTCCCCATGGCATCCAAAACATCGATGGCACTACGCGTCGATTGGGTTAGCCCTCCAAAGTGCCCCCGTGTTGCCATGGACCTGATAAAGACACCACTGTCCATGCTGTGGCGTTGCATTCTCACCCTATCGCCCAGGATAGCACCTCCACTGAAGGGGCTTGTAGGGTCAACAGCGAGCACTCCCACAGTCTTCCCTTGGTTGCGCAGGTGGACCACCATCTGATCTACCAGAGTGCTTTTCCCAACACCAGGGGCTCCTGTAATTCCAATCACGTAAGCGTTTCCGGTGTAAGGGTAAAGTTTCTTCAGGACCTCCCGAACCTCTGGTACTCCGTCATCAACATCACGAATGAGACGTGCTACTGTTCTTACGTCCCCTTCAACGACCTTTTTTACTATCTCATCCATTGCATATCATCTTTCTCGCGGTTTCACATTTTTTCTAACCCAATTGACTATCTCCTCAAGTGAAGACCCGGGCGTGAATATCTCTTTGATTCCCGCTGCCTTGAGTTTGGGAATATCCTCATCGGGGATTATGCCGCCTCCACAGACCACGATGTCCTCTGCACCCTTTTCCTTCAGCAATTCCACCACTCTTGGAAACAAATACCGGTGAGCCCCTGCAAGACTGGAAAGACCAATCATGTCCACATCTTCCTGAATGGCGGCCTCGACTATCTCCTCCGGACTCTGGTGAAGGCCGGTGTAAACAACCTCGAAACCGGCGTCCCTATATGCCCTTGCTATGATCCTCGCTCCCCGATCATGACCGTCAAGCCCTGGTTTTGCCACCATTACCCTCAGCTTTCTCCTGCGCTCCATAAACTATCCCCTCAGTCTTATCACCGTTTTACCTTACTCC
>CAZAKC010000043.1:0-16782 GCA_964485655.1 uncultured Desulfobacteraceae bacterium | reverse complement strand
CCCAATCGGCCTCTTTGATTATGTCCAGATTGTGTTCGATCACAATGATTGTATTTCCTCTGTTCACAAGCAAGTGAAAGAGCCTGAGAAGCTTTTCAATATCTGCCAGATGCAGCCCTGTAGTTGGTTCGTCAAGTAGGTATAGGGCCCCGCCAGTGGAATTTTTCACAAAGGCCTTTGCCAATTTTATTCTTTGGGCCTCCCCGCCCGACAATGTGGGACTGGGCTGCCCTAGTCGCAGGTATCCGAGTCCCAGTTCATCTACGACTCTGAGGGACCTGCGGATCTTTGGCATGGCGGCGAAGAATTCTGCTGCCTCAGAAAAGGTCATATTCAGGATATCGGAGATATTCTTTCCTTTGTACTTTACAGCTAGGGTTTCGGTGTTATATCGGGCCCCTGCACACTGCTCACACGAGACATAGACTTTGGGAAGGAATCTCATCTCAACTTTCAGGGTTCCCTGTCCATCGCACACATTGCAGCGCCCATCCTTCAAGTTAAATGAGAAACGCCCTGCGCTCCAACCCCTTGCCCTTGCCTCGGGCAGGCATGCCAGCAGTTTTCTGATATCTCCCATCACTCCTATGTATGTGGCCGGGGTCGACCGAGGAGTGCGCCCAATGGGAGAGTGGTCCACCACCATCACCTTTTTGATGGCCTCGTGGCCCGATAGATGGCTGCATTGTACCGGAGTAGCCTTGCGGCGGCGCAACAGAGCAACAAGGCTTGCATGAATGACCTCCATTAAGAGGGTTGATTTTCCCGATCCTGAAACACCTGTTACGCATGTGATTGCACCCAAAGGAAATTTGACTGAAATGTCCTTTAGATTCCGCGCCTTTGCCCGCTCTATGAAACACCATTGCTCGGCATGAGACGAGCGATTCAGAGAGCTTATTTGGTAGCGATTCGGATTATTGAAGGCCTTAGCTGTGGCGGAGTACTCTGATAAGGATAACCCTCGGGGCGAGCCCTGATAGACGGCCTTTCCACCCTTTTCACCCCCTCCTGGCCCGAGATCTACAACCCAATCGGCACTTTTAAGCGTATCTTCATCATGTTCCACCACCACAACGGAATTACCCCTATCCCGTATTTTTTTTAATGCCTCCAGTAACCTGGAGTTATCCCTCGGATGAAGTCCTATGGTTGGCTCATCAAGCACGTAACATATGCCGGTGAGGTTCCCACCCAATTCACATACAAGTCTGACCCGCTGGGCCTCTCCACCCGAAAGGCTATCCCCTGGGCGATCAAGACCAAGATATCCAAGTCCCAGTTTTTTGAGCAATGCAAGTCGGCTGAGGCATTCGTCCAGGATGGGGCCCGCTATTTTGGCTTCGTTCCCATCGAATGTAAGGGCTGAGAGCACCTCGAGGGCCTGAGTAGCGCTAAGTGCAGAGATTTGAGCGATATTGAGATTATTTATTTTGTAAGCCAATGCCTCTCTTCGCAATCTGCTTCCCCCGCAGTGTCTGCAAACTCGGCCACTGCTCGTCCTGCCGATGCCATCGCATTTGGGGCAGGCACCCGCAGTGGTGTTGAAAGAAAAAAGGAGCGGATCAGGGCCAGGAAGACCTATCCCACAATGGGGGCAGAAAAATTGCTCGCTAAGGAAGATGTCTTCCTTGCCTACTCGCACAATGGCCTCTCCTTTTCCCTCCTTAAGTGCGTTTTTTGCAAGTGTGCGCAATGTCACCTCAGCTTCCGGGCAAACCGTGACATGGCCCACTACTGCCGAAATATTGTGCTCGATGTATCTACCAAGGCTCGGGATACCCTCGTCCAGATTAACAATCTGGCCGTCTATCTCTGCACTGCGGTATCCCCTGCGGTACATCTTTTTCAGTATCTCTTTATGGAATCCCTTGCGCCTTCGCACCACTGGGGCAAGGATCACTATGTCTTGACCTTCATAGTCCCTCAGCACTGAAAGGAGCATCTCTTCCACGCTCTTTTTGGCGAGTGTCCTGCCGCAGCGTAAACAATGTGGCTCGGACAGACGCGCGTACAGCAGCCGGAGATAGTGATAAATCTCTGTAAGGGTCCCAACGGTCGATCTGGGCCCTGCCTGGCTCATTAGTTGCTCAATGGCCACTGTGGGGGGAAGCCCCTCAATCAAATCAGCATCTGGTCTTTCATACAGTCTGAGGAATTGGCGCGCGTAAGTGGACAGGGATTCCACATATCTCCTCTGGCCTTCTGCAAAAATTATGTCAAAGGCCAGCGTCGACTTGCCTGATCCCGAGACCCCGGTGATGACGACCAACTTGTTCCTGGGAATCTCCAAAGAGAGGTTCTTCATGTTGTGATGCCTGGCACCAACGATTCGAATTCCGTCAGGTGCCCTGCCCTGGACAGTGGTTCGTCCGAGATGGGGCGCCTGCTCTTTGCCTGCTATGTAGTTCATCAGGCATCTGCCAGTAATGGAGTCGCGGGCCCGCGGTAGATCCGTGACTTTGCCCTCAAAGACTACCTGGCCCCCGTTTTTGCCACCTTCGGGTCCCAAATCTATTATCCAGTCGGCCCTGGTAATCACATCCATGCAATGCTCAACAATCACCACAGTATTTCCCTTCTCAACCAACCACTCGAGCCCTGTCATTAGTGTCGCGACATCCTGCAAGTGCAGTCCAACTGTGGGCTCATCAATCAGGAGTAAACAGTTAGTCTTGGGTGAAGTGAAAAGCATGTGAGCGAGCTTTAACCTTTGGGCTTCACCCCCAGAGAGTGTATGAATGGGCTGGCCAAGTCTCAAGTACCCCAAACCGATCTTTACAGGACCTTGGAGCATTTGATTTAAACGGTGGTTGCCGGCGAAGAATTCCACGGCCTCTTCAAAGGTCATGTCAAGGATCTGGGAAACATTCTTACCTCTGTATTTGATCTGAAGAATCTCGGGCCGGAACCTTTTACCTTTGCAGACAGGACAGGGAAGATAAAGGTCGGACAGAAATTGCATCTCGACCCGCTCAAAGCCTTGGCCATTGCACTCCTCGCATCTACCCCCGGCCACGTTAAAAGAGAAGGCCGAAGGGCTCAGGTTTCTCTGTCTGGCCTCTTCACTTGATGCCAGCAGCTTGCGAATTGGGTCGTAGAGCTTGAGATATGTGGCAGGGTTGGCTCGCGGCGTCCTGCCTATGGGACTCTGGTCAACAAGGATTATGTCTTCAATGTCTTCAAGCCCCTCAATTGAATAGCACTTGCCTGGTCTTTCGGTGGAGATACCTTTTTGCCTTAATGCCCCCCTGTAAAGTACCAACTCAAGGAGTGTGGACTTACCCGATCCTGAAACCCCTGTTATAACTGTAAGCCTCCTCTTTGGAATTGACACATCAATGCCCTTAAGGTTGTTTTCCTCAGCTCCCTTTATATAAATAAATGAATCTGGCTCAGCGATGTTTTTCGGTGATAACTTAGAGGGCCTGCCGGACAGATATTCAGCGGTCGTGGTATCCTTGTCCTTCAGTCCCGTTGGGCTGCCCAGATAAACCAATCTGCCCCCCTTTTGCCCGGCGCCAGGGCCCAGTTCAACAACAAGATCTGCGGCTTTAATTATTACAGGGTCGTGTTCAACGACGCATACAGTGTTGTTCTGGGCTGAAAGTCTGCGCATAGTATCCACAACCCTTGCTACGTCCCGGGCGTGTAAACCCTTTGTTGGTTCATCCAGGATATAGAGGGTCTCAATGAGGTTGGATGCAAGAGCGCGGGTCAGCATGGCTCTGGCCACTTCTCCACCGGACAGCGTCCTTGATTGTCGATCCAGTGTGAGGTAGTCCAGACCGACTGCACATAGATAAGTAAGCCTTCGGTAGATCTCCTGGAACAGAAGCTTGCTTGCCGTGTCGAATCGATCTTCACCCAGATTTTCCATATAGCGCCTCGCCTCGCCTATGGACATGGAATAGATCTGGGCAATGTTCAGGCCATCCAACCTGTATAGCAACGCTTCAGCAGTAAACCGCGCCCCTCTGCAAATGGGGCATGTGAGATATGCCCTGTACCTGGATAAGAATATTCGAACATGGGCCTTATAACGTTTGCTCTCCAGCCACTGAAAGAATCCCTTTACACCATACCAGCGCCCGCGTCCAAAGAGGATGGCATCTCGTGCTTTTTGTGGCAACTGTGCCCAGGGCCGGTCCGTGGGTATGCCTTGCGCCCTGCAAAAGGAAAGCATATCTTGCTTTTCTTCCCATGCAGCAGGCGCCTCGAAGACTTTTACTGCACCTTGATCAATACTTAACATCGGGTTGGGCACGACCAGGTCCCAATCAACGTCTATAATCCTGCCAAACCCATGGCACTCAGAGCATGCGCCCACCGGGCTATTAAAGGAAAAAAGATTTGGGCTCTTAGGCTGCAATTTCCTGTCGCAATAGGGACAGGCCGGATCAGCCGAGTAAAGTAAGGTTTCGCCACTGACTATGTGCACTGCTGCCTTCCCATGGCCGAGGGCAAAGGCCCTGCCCATGGAGTCAACGAGCCTTGCCCTATTGGTGTGGGAGAGGATAAGCCTGTCTATCACTACTTCCACCTTATCCCTTTCAGCTATCCCCAGGATATCTCTCACGGCCCCGTCCGCCAATACTCTGTGATAGCCAGCTTGAACGAGTCCTTTTCTCAGGAGTTGGAAATCTTGTTTCACCCTGACTGGTGCAGTGATGATTGCCTTTGCATCCTCGTGTGTTGCCAGCAGGTCTGCGGCCACCTCCTCAGAGCTGGCTGGGACAATGGGTCTTCCGCAGTCCGGGCAAACAGGGGTGGCCTCGCGGTAGAAGAGCATCTTAACAAAGTGACTAACCTCTGTAAGCGTGCCAACCGTGGAGCGGGAGTTCTTGACAGGGTTTGTCTGCTCTATGGCTATTGCAGGTGGAATATTTTCGATTCGCCTGACCCTAGGCCTCGGCATGCGCTCGAGGAATTGCCTCGCATATGCGGAGAAGGTTTCCACATATCTTCGTTGCCCTTCGGCGTAAAGGGTCTCAAGGGCAAGGCTTGACTTGCCTGATCCTGAAACCCCTGTAATAGCAATCAGTTTGTGAAAAGGCAGAGCAAGATCAAAGCCCTTGAGATTGTTTTGTCTTAGTTCGTAAAGATTTATGGTTCTGGGGCGCATGTTACTTATTCTCATTAAAAGGGGATGCGGGTTCAAGTACTTTTATACGTATTCTTGACTGGCTTTATGGGATTAGGAGAAACTTTTCTTGACAATGGTTTGACCTTTAGCTATCCTTGCGCGGTTAAGCCAGCCAACCCATAAGTTGAGCCTTTTTGTCTCATAAGGAAAAATCATGTTAGAGGTAAAAGAGGTAAGCAAAAGTTTTGGCGGCCTAATGGCCGTCTTTGAGTGTTCCCTAGAGGTAAAGGAGGGCACAATCACCGGATTGATTGGGCCAAATGGTGCAGGCAAGACCACACTTTTCAATCTCATCACAGGGCACCTGAAGCCAGATTCTGGGCAAGTCCTATTCCGCGGCGAGGATATCACAGGATTGCCTCCCCACAAGATCTTTAAGAAAAAGATTTACCGCACCTTTCAGATTACCCGCGAATTCCCCCAAATGACTGTGCTCGAAAATTTGATGGTCATGCCAGACGGGCAAGTGGGGGAGAAGGTATGGAATACCTGGTTCAGGCCATCTACTGTAGCCAAGCAGGAGAAGGAGATACGGGACAAGGCGCATGAAGTTCTAGAGTTTGTGGAACTTGCCAAGCTGAAGAATGAGTATGCGGGGTCGCTTTCTGGAGGGCAGAAGAAGCTCTTAGAGCTGGCCCGTAGCATGATGGCAGACCCAGAAATGGTCTTGCTCGATGAGCCTGCTGCTGGAGTAAACCGGACACTACTGGCCAAACTTATGGATAATATCAGGAAGTTATGCCATGAAAAAGGTATGACCTTTTTTATCGTAGAGCACGACATGGACTTAGTCATGAACTTGTGCAATCCGGTCATAGTGATGAGCGAAGGCAGGAAACTGACTGAAGGGTCCCCCGACGAAGTCAGAAATGATGACAGGGTCCTGGAAGCTTATTTAGGTGGGCAGTACAGATGATAATTTTACATGCTACAGACGTGACAGCAGGTTATGGAGAGCTGGATATCCTTCATGATGTCCACATTCAGGTCGAGGAAGGACAAATTGTATCCGTTATTGGCCCTAATGGAGCGGGTAAGTCCACGCTCCTCAAGACGATCTTTGGCTTGCTGAAACCCCGCAAAGGGAAGATAACCTTTCAGGGTGATGATATTACGGGCCTGAAGCCGGACAAGGTAGCCAAGAAAGGTATTAGCTACGTGCCCCAAGTGGAGAACGTTTTTCCCTCTCTTACTATACAGGAAAACTTCGAGATGGGGGCTTTCATTAGAAATGATGATTACACGGCCAAGATAGCCGAGATATACGAGTTGTTCCCGATGCTGAAAGGGAGGGAAAAACACAAGGCCGGTACCCTTTCAGGGGGACAAAGGCAGATGGTGGCGATGGGCCGGGCCCTTATGCTGGAACCTAAGCTCTTACTTCTGGATGAGCCTTCCGCAGGACTTGCTCCAGTGATTGTTTCAGATATCTTTCAGAAGATTATAGAGATAAACGAGACTGGAGTTTCCATGATAATTGTGGAGCAAAACGCCAGGGAGGCACTCAAGATGGCTCATCACGGCTATGTGCTGGCCATGGGCCGTAACGTGCTGGATGATACGGGGCAGGCACTGCTTGAGAACGAAGAGGTCGGTCGCCTCTATTTGGGAGGTTAATTGT
Organism: uncultured Desulfobacteraceae bacterium; assembly: GCA_964485655.1. Taxonomy (GTDB): domain Bacteria; phylum Desulfobacterota; class DSM-4660; order Desulfatiglandales; family Desulfatiglandaceae; genus B111-G9. Next base: position 10,015 of record CAZAKC010000043.1, on the reverse strand, counting down.
GCTGGAATTATTCATCTATGGGATTGTATTGGGCGGCATTATAGCTCTAGGGGCCGTAGGGCTCACCCTCGTTTACGGAATAATTCGGTTTGCAAATTTCGCCCACGGCGATTTGATGACAGGGGGAGCATATATAGCTCTTTTTCTGGTAACAGATTTTCTGGCGTGGCTTGGGGTTCCTGATGTCATATTTCACCCCCTTTCATTTGGGCTTCGTATGGCTATCGCGTTTCCTATCGCGATGTTTCTGGTAGGTATCGTGGCCATTATTTTTGATAGAATTCTTTACAAGAAACTAAGAGAGAAGAAAAGCAGCGCCGTCATAATGGCCATGTCATCATTGGGTGCAGCATTTATTATGAGGATGATTATTTTGATAATCTGGGGCGCTGATTCTCTGTTTTACAGGCCAGGGGTTTTGAGGCCTGCCTTGGATCTACCTCTAGGCGTGAAGATCAGGCCTGATCAGATTTTCATCCTGGTGGCGGTCTGCTTCTTGATAGTCCTGGTCCATGTGTTTCTGAAAAATTCAAAGATGGGCAAGGCCATGAGGGCCACCTCCGATAATATGGATCTGGCCTTGGTCTCAGGCATTGATACGGAAAAGATAATAATATGGACTTGGGGAATTGGCGGCGCACTTGCTGCGGCAGGCGGGATTCTTTACGGAATAGATGTGCAGCTTCACCCATATATGGGCTGGAACTTCTTGATCCCCATATTTGCTGCCACCATTCTGGGGACCATTGGAAACATGTATGGGGCCCTTGTAGGCGGGTTGATAATTGGTGTGGCCCAGCAAATGTCAACAGCATTCTTGATGCCTACTTACAAGCCAGCCGTAGCTTTCGTTATCATGATCTTAATACTTCTGATTCGTCCCAAAGGGATCTTTGGAGGGAGTAGTTAGGATGGAAATCGGTGGTTTAATAGCATATCTGGTGTCGCTGGCCATTATGGCCGGTATATACGCAGTTTTCTGCCTGGGACTGAACATTCAGTGGGGATATACGGGGCTGTTCAATATAGGCATTGCGGGGTTTTTCGCCATAGGGGCCTATACCTCAGCACTGGTTACTTCACCTATGCCTAAGGGAGTCTATGCTCAGTATGTCCATCAATTATTCGGGCTCAACATGCCATTTGTAGCCGGAATGGGGGCGGCTGCAATAATGTGCGGAATTATAGCTTATCTTATTGGTTATCCCACACTGCGTCTGGGCGAAGACTATCTCGCTATAGCAACTCTGGGGATAGCTGAGGCAATCAGGTTGGTTTTCAACAACGAGCCCTGGATAGCCAATGGACCAAGGGGCCTTATGGGTTTGCCCCAGCCGTTGCAGAACCTAGTCAGTCCACACAATTACAACTATCTATATCTGGTGATAGTTCTCGTGGTGATGGCAATCATTTTTATCGCTATTGAGAAAGGAATCCGTTCTCCGTGGGGCAGGGTACTTCGGGCCATACGAGAGGATGAGGTTTCCGCTGCAATGAGCGGAAAGGATATCTTTCATTTCAAGATGCAGTCTTTCATTTTCGGTTCAATGGTAATGGGCGTGGCCGGAGCACTTTATGCCCATTACACTAAGGCCATCTCACCTGATGTCTTTACTCCGCTTTACGGTACGTTCGTTATCTGGGTTATGCTCATGGCAGGTGGCAGCGGTAATAATAAGGGTGCCATCCTGGGTGCGTACGTAATTTGGGGTATCTGGATAGGAAGCCAATTCGCCACCGACTTTCTGCCGGCTACGTTGCAGTCCAGGGCACCTTATATTCGATTCCTTCTAATAGGCGTATTGCTTGAAGTTATCCTCCTTTACAGACCCCAAGGGCTGTTGGGAGAGGAGAAGAAAGTCTCCAAATGGGTTGAAGATTGACCTTTAGATTGCGCCCCTGCCTAGATTCGGTTTTTTCGATCTAAAATCATCTTGGCACTATTAATTATAGTAGCTCCTTAGGTCGAGACCGATTTCGAACAGAGACGATCGGGCCTACGAACTGGTTAAATATGAGGTCTTAGTACCGGATTCAATGATACTTGGACCAGGGAGTAGTTTAGGAAGTCAAAAAAGAAGGGCCGCGAGCAGGCCCTTCTTTTTTTTGTAGTGAATTATCCTAAAATATCAGCTAGAAAACATGCTCAACTCTCACCGTAACGATCCTTCCGTTATGGTATTTCCAGATCTCAATAGGGGTTACGACATCGCCATTCTTGTCGAAGTCTACAGATCCAGCCGACCCCTCATAGTTAATGTCTTTACCCTCTTTTAACAGTTCAAAGGCCTTCTTAAACTCACCCGGATACACAATTTCGCCAGGAGGGTTAGCCACGAACCTGAGATTATCCCTGATATTCTTGGATGTCAGGGGCTTGCCATCCAGCTTTGTTTTATAGGCGGCCAATCCTATAACTGCCATGGCGTCATAAGCATTGGTGATAAAGGGGAAGGGAGGAAGCTGTCCGTACTCATTCCTATAATCCGACGCAAAGATTACATAAGGTTTGCCGCCTGCGCTCCCCGGTGCTGTACCATACTGGCCTTCCACATTCTTTGCACCGACGGCCTTGACAATGTCCATGGATTTCGTTCCATCACAGAAGAAGAAATGTCTGTAATGGAAGAATTCTATGGCCTCTTTAAGGTAGACTTTTGCGTGCTCTGGATAGCTATAGGCACAGAGCCTGTCAGGATGGCCTGCTAAGGCCTTTTTCAGTTCTGCGGTGTAAGATTCAGCGGCTTTCTCATCATGAGGCACCATGGCCAATACCTTGCCATGTCTTTTTTCAAATGCTTTCTTGAAGTTCTCTGCCAGTCCTTGGCCATAAGGGTTATTTACGTACAAAATAGCAGCAGTCTTATTGTAGGTGGCTGCAAATTTTCCTGCAACCACGCCCTGGAGAGCGTCAGACGGGCATGTCCTGAACAAGAAGTCCTTTCCCTGGTCTGCAGGAAGAACCGTGATAAGAGGCGATGTTGAGGCGGGTGAGATCATAATTACGCCCCTGGGGCAGGTTACGGACTCTGCTACAGGAACCGTAACGCCACTGGCCAATGCGCCGATAATGGCCACGACCTTGTCCACCTCAACCAGTTTTTTGGCAGCATTGGTGGCGGGAATAGCTGAGGTTTCGCTATCCTCATGGATGACTTTGATATTGAACCCCGCTGCAGCCATCTGCTTTGCAGCAAGATCCGCTCCTCTCTGGATGGGGGGCCCCATCTCTTTTAATGGCCCTGTGAGTGCCATAAGTGTACCCACCTTAATCTCTTGCGCTATTGCACCCGAGACAAAGCAAATACAGAAAAGCAACGCTGTCAGAATGATCACTACTCTCTTCATAACTACCTCCTTTCTAAAATGTTAAACTCCTGATGTCCCGACAAACTTGACATATAGTTTTAAATTCAAAGGATGTCAAGGTTAGGTTTTGACTTTATGTCCACAAACCCGTGGTGGTGGGCTACTGCCCAGGATGGCGCCATTGTTGGGTACAATATTGTAGCGAAGTCCATATTTTGAGTTGACAGCCAGGGGGGTTTAGTTAAATTATAGTCATACGCTATAGATTGATTTAGGGGTCAAGATACCGAGATATAAAGCAAAGAGGAGAAATTATGAAACTTTCTACCAGGAGCAGGTATGGCACAAGGTTGATGATCCAACTGGCCAAAAATTATGGAAAAGGGCCCTTGCAGATAGGAGATATTTCTGAACGAGAGGGGATATCGGTAAAGTACCTGGAGCAGTTAATCATTCCACTGAAGAAGGCAAAGCTGATAAAAAGCGTAAGAGGGCCAAAAGGGGGCCACAGCCTTACCAAATCCCCAAAGAAGATTACCATTGGCGAAATCGTCAGAGCAGTCGAAGGGCATACAGAACTTGCCGATTGCATCACAAAACCACAGCTATGTGAAAGATCTGAGTCATGTCCCACTAGAAACGTTTGGGAATCTGCTACCAGGGCCATGTACAGGGAGCTGGATAAAACGACGCTTTGGCATATGATCAAATCTCCAAGACATGACGGTACGCAAAAGAGGCCCCGTGAAAAGCACCTCAATTAACGTTCTTATCTTTTACAGACCTGGGCACACTGATATCTAAGCATTATGGTACTCGCTAGCCCCTAAATATCTCTCGCATTTGCCCCAGAAAAGTTGCATCTAATTTTCATCTGGAAAAACCATCCGTCATTCTGTATGAGGGTGAGGGAGAAATCGGGGTCGTTGGCAGAAATGGCTTGAGATGGGCCGTCGAGTATCAAAGGGGACTTATAAGATGCACCGTAAGAGCAACCTAGAGTGGTTTAGGACCCATTGTGGACGTATGGATCATGGTGGATGTGGGCTGTTGGTAAGCACAAAGGACGGAAAAATCGCAGGAATAAAAGGGGACCCACAGGGTTTTCTGAATGAGGGATATGTTTGCATTAAAGGGCTCAATTCGGCCTTTAAACTGGACAGCCCATTGAGACTGAGACACCCGCTTAAAAGGACAGGGGCAAGGGGACAGGGCAGATGGCAAAGGGTATCATGGGAAGAAGCGTTAGGGTTAATCGCAGATAACCTTTGCAAAATAAGAAAAAATCATGGGGGTAGGGCTGTCGCTTTTTGCCAAGGAATGCCGAAAGGGCTGGAACACTTCGTGCTTATTCGGCTGGCCAATATTTTTGGTTCCCCGAACGTTGTGGCCTCCCAGGACGTATGCCACGCCCCAAGGGAGATCAGCGGGGTTCACACCTGCGGCTTTTACCCTGTGGCAGATTTCCATCACAAGAGCGAACTGGTGGTGCTGTGGGGAAGTAATATCACTGAGACCAATGAAGAGGGAGAAATATGCAGTCTGCTCTTGAGGCAGTTGAGGCAGGGTACAAAGCTGATTGTGGTTGATCCTAGAAAAACAGCCCTTGCAGATAGGGCGGATTTGTGGTTGCAATTGCGGCCCGGGAGCGACCATGCACTCGCACTTGGCATACTCAATGTTATTTTATATGAGCATATTTATGATGAACAGTTCGTAAACAACTGGACTTATGGCTTTGAGGATTTGACAGATCACGTTGCCTCATTTACCCCGGAGGCTATGAGCGACGCAACGTGGGTGGAGGCTGAAAAAATACGTCTCGCCGCCCGGATGATGTGCAATCTACGGCCAATGGCGATCCAATGGGGTAATCCAATCGAACACACCGAAAATGCCTTTAACGCTTCCCGGTCATTAATATGCATTATGGCAGTAACAGGGAACCTGGATGTGCCTGGTGGTAACATCCGCGCACGTGAGCCCAAGATCATGGCGCTGGGCAAATTCGTTCGGGCTGATCTGATTCCTGACAAACGAAAGGAAATGATCCATGCATACCACGGCGCAATCCCGAGGCTTATGACTGTCCCTCCTGCCTATTTCAGAGAGGCGGTAGTGAATGAAAACCCATACCCGGTCAAGGCGGCATACATTCAATGCGCCAATCCGCTGCTTTCATATGCCAATAGCAAGATGACCTATGACGCGTTAATGAAGCTGGATTTCATTGCAGTGTCAGACTTGGTGATGACTCCCACTGCATCCCTTGCTGATGTCGTGTTGCCTGCTGCCACGCAGTTTGAGTTCAATGATATTGGACACTATGGTCTTGGCCACGGAATAATTTTGGCTCGCCCGAAGATTGTCGATCCCCCGCAGGAATGCTGGCCAGACATAAAGATCCTCAACGAGCTGGGCAAGCTCATGACAGATCCGTCCCTGTGGTATGAGGACTATGAAAAGCTCTTGGATCTGGTATTAGAACCTAGCGGGTTAAGCTATGAACAATTCGTGCACCAGGGATACCTCAAGGGAGAAGAGAGATTCAAGGATTATTTACAATCTGGTTTTAGGACTCCAACTGGCAAAGTGGAACTTAAGCTCAGTCAGGCAGAAAAACTGGGGCTTCCACCTATGCCCGAATTTAATGGCCCACCAGAGGAAACGGACAATGATTATCCGCTGGTGTTGACAAGCGCCAAGAGTCCCTACTACCTCCATTCTTCATACAGGTGGGTAGAGACCTTAAGAGACAAAGAGCCAGATCCATGTGTCCTTATACACCCCCAAACCGCTTCGAGATACAGTATAAATGTGGGACAGGATGTGACCGTGGAAACGCGTTGGGGAAAGATAAGGCAGAAGGCCAAGCTGAGCAAATCAATTCATCCCCGTGTCGTATATGTCTCCCATGGCTGGTGGCTCCCTAATGATAGTGGTTCAGCATCTGACTGGCAAAGTCATAATGATAATATGCTCACTTCCGCTCGACACGTGGGCAAAGAATTCGGCACGCCCAATCTCAAAGGTATAGCTTGCAGGATCAGGCCAATTTGAGACATGGCGATTTGTTCATAATGATTTAGAAGTTGACCTTGTCAAGGCCCTTGAGCCCGAGTATCTTGCGCCCCTCCTCTGGAGTGGCAGGCTCCAGATCCAGCTCACGGGCAATCCTGATAACCTTTTTCACCTGATCAGCATTGCTCTTTGCAAGCTTGCCCCTAGAAATGTATAGGTTGTCCTCCAGCCCTACACGAGCGTGGCCTCCCAGAAGAAAAGACTGAGTTGCCATGGGAAATTGGTATTTGCCCGCAGCACATACGGAAAATTCAAAGTCACCAATTGCCTTTCTGGCAGTGTCAACCAGAAACACCAGATTTTCCGGAGAGGCGGGGATTCCACCTAAAATGCCCATCACGAACTGCAGGTATACCGGCTTCTTAGCCCATCCAGCTTGCAAAGCAAAGGCCAGATTATTGATCATGCCCACATCATAGATTTCGAACTCCGGCTTTGTACTCGATGCGTCAAATCTTTCAAGGAATTCCCGCATGGTTTTAAATGTGTTGGGAAAGATAAAGTCTTCAGTCAACTCAAGATAGTATTTTTCCCAGTCATATTTCCATTCCTTGATCTTGTCAATTACATGAAACAGGGCGAAGTTGAGAGAACCGGCATTGAGGGATGCCAGCTCGGGCTTAAGAGTGGATACAACCTGTACCCTTTTTTCCACTGGCTCTCCCAGCCTTCCTCCCGTGGTGGTGCAAAGTATTATGTCGCAATGTTTCTTGACCTCAGCGGCAATTTCCAAAAAGATGTCTTGATCCGCATTGGGCATTCCGGTTTCAGGATCCCGCACGTGTAAGTGAGCAACAGTGGCCCCTGCATCATGCGCTGCCAGAATTTCATCAATAAGCTGCCGTGGGGTAATGGGAAGATATGGCGACATTGAGGGTGTATGGACCGCTCCCGTTACAGCCGCTGTGATCACCACCTTATTTTTCAAGTCCTTTGGCATACCTTCGAAACCTCCCTTTTTGATTCAGTTCATGCTAGGTTCTCGTCTTTTCCTGAAAAACTCCATTATACCGTTGGGCATAAAGGTTATTACGAATATGAAAAGAAACCCATAGATTATCCTGGCAAGCTCTGCCTTTACGAATGTGGACAACCCTTCATTGACAAGTGTTAGGATAACAGCCCCTAGGATAGGTCCTAGCCATGTACCACCTCCACCGAAAAGGGCCATTAATACAACAAGAATGGATATATTGACATCAAATACAATGTCAGGATGGATGTAGGTCAGGTAGTAGGCATAGATTCCCCCTGCCATACCAGGAAAGAGTGCAGACATAGCGAATGCTTTAATCTTGAGTGCCGGAGCATTGACACACATTGTTGCAGCGACCTCTTCATCCTCTTTTATTGCCCTGAGCCCGGCCCCGAACTTGGTTCGCGAGGTCCATGCGGCAAAGGCCACGGAACATATCATTATGACCAGCATTGCTTCGAAAAGAATGGCCCTGATAACACCAATGGGCAGATCCATGGATTTAAGCCAGAGCCCTTCAGGGCCTCCTAACAAATTGAGATTTTTTATACCCAAAGCCACCACAAAGGCAAAACAAAACGTAATCACAGCAAAATAGGGGCCTCTGAGGCGCAAGCATGGATAACCGATGAGCACCGCAATCAGGGCTGCAATGACTCCCGCAGGAATACAAGAGAATATGGTACCAGTGGAACCAAGATGAAGCCCCTTCATCATGAGGCCGGTCGAATACGCCCCGATTCCAAAGAAAGCTACATGACCGAATGACAGATATCCGGTGAACCCCCCAATTATGTTCCAGGAACTCGCCATAGAAACATACATAAAAACTACAAAGAGCAGTGACACGAAGTACATTGGGGGCTTTAACCAGGGAAATATCGCGAGGATAACAATTAGCGCTAAAATGGCGAGGCCAGAGACGGGTGAAATTGTCCTGCGTGCCATACCTAAACCTCTCCTCTAAACAATCCCTGCGGCCTGACTATGAGGATGATCATCAACAGACCAAAGGTGAGCATATTGACCCATTGGTAGGGCAGGAAAGCCAGAGATAGACCAGTAATTACACCTATGAGTAGGCCTCCCACAGCTGTTCCTATTATGTTACCCACCCCACCGACAATAACTACTAGAAATAAGTATATGAGCCAGAGGTTATGGGTATGAGGGTCAAAGGAGTAAAGAAATGCCATGGCAGTGCCCCCTGCAGCCGCAGATGAAATGGCCAGCCCGAAGGTAATCATGCTGATTCGGTTGAGGTTCACACCATAGAGCTGGGCAGCTTCGGGCTGCTGCCACGCCGCTCGCACGGCCTTGCCAGTAAATGTCTTCTTTAGAAAAAGGTGTATGGCAGCTATGCCTGCCACTGACATAAGAAATGCTGCCAGCTTGGGATACTGGAAATAGAGCGGGCCAATGAGCAGGACCTTGCTTGTATACGAGGTGGTCATCACTCTAGGGTCAGGGCTCCACACAAGCAACATGAGGTTCTCCAGAATAATCGCTATGCCGAATGTCAGGATCATGGAGGAAACGATAACGTCCTTTGAACGCATTATGGGAGCGATGAGAGTACGGTATACAAGACATGCAGCTATGAAAAGGGCAGGTACTGTAAGGGCAAGGGACAATATTGGATCCAGGCCCCAGAACTTCAGCAGCGTATATGCAAGGAATGCTCCCAAGAGACCGAAGGTCGCATGGGATATGTTTATTACCTTCATGACCCCCCATGTGAGGGAAAATCCCACTCCTAGAAGCGCATATCCAGCGCCCATCATGATTCCGCTCGCCAGGGATTGTAGAACCAGAACCCAATTCATGACTCAAGAGGTTTCCTGATGAATTAGTGGGTGGGGGAGCTAGGCGCCCCTCCACACCATAAGCTTATTTCCACGGTGGCTTTGGATATACCGGCTCTGCGGTCCTTACCTCCAGGGGCCAGATTAGCTCCACCCTTCCGTTAATTATCTGGGTGCAAAAATTGATAGGCTTGGGCAAGCCCCTCTTATCAAAATTCATGGGGCCGCAAATGGTGTGCACGGTGTGGGTCCTGAGCCAGTCGCGAATCTTGGTCTGGTCCAGACAGCCCGCACCCTCAACTCCTTGAGATAGCGTTTGCATCCAGACATATCCAAAGCCAAAATAGACAGGGTACCCAGCAAGGCCATATTTATCTTTAACGTAGGCATTCAATTTGTCATTACCTGGGTACTTGAGTTTATTGTGCAGGGCTGTACCGGAGAAGACATAATCGCCGTCCTTGCCCAGTTCCTTGACCCACGCTGGGATAACAGATCCAACTCCCTGCACAATTGCTTTAGGATTATAATTGAGCGCCTTAGCAGCCCGCATGGTCATTACGCCGTCGGCAAAAAAGCCATTTGAAAATAGAATATCACACTTTAATTGTTTCGCTTTTACGATCAGGGGTGTTGCATCAGGAAGGGGCAGGTTGTACTTTTCATTTATTACGAGCTTTATTCCCAAGTCCTTGCTCATACGATATATTGAATCCATGAGGGATGCACCTATGGGGTTGTTCATTGTGTATACCGCAGCTCGCTTGGGCCTTTGGGCTGGCGGCACAGTTTTGAGCCATTGGTAGAATCCTTCATACCACCACTCACCCATCAAGGGAGGCCC